>JBKEFM010000144.1:0-11544 GCA_046709505.1 Paraglaciecola sp.
AAAAAAGGAAGCTTATGCTCAACAGCCTCTTATGGAGCAGTTGCCTATATATTAAAATTTCCGAACGACTGGTTTGGTGGCGTTGCAGACTATCAAAACCAGTTTTTTCGAGTCACCGCTACGACCGGTTATGGCACAAACCTGCCCGTAGCGCGGATCACAACCTTTACGGCGAATAAGAACGAGCCCAGGGCGAATTACATAAAAGACAGACAAAAAAAAGCCCGAATAACAATATTCAGGCTTTAAATTTGGTTGGTTGCGGGAGCAGGATTTGAACCTACGACCTTCGGGTTATGAGCCCGACGAGCTACCAGACTGCTCCATCCCGCGTCCGATGCAGGGAATATATAGAAGCTCTGCGGCCAGCGCAAGTGAAGTTTTGCAAATAGTAACTGACTGCTCACTAATCAAGCTTGTTGTGGAATATAAAAGCAATTTATCGTTAATTCTGGCGTTTAGTGATTAGCTCTATGACCATAACTTAACACTCTGGTGATGTGCCATTGATTGTCCTTCATGCTCCAAATCATGGTGAAGTTTGCCAGACCCTCGCAAGTTCCATCTGTCCCAGCAGTACTAAATTGGCAGAAATGGTGAGAGCCAGTGGCAATGGCACCAAAGTCTTTAATGGCAAATACTTTTAATGAACCAGGAGCCCGTTCGCGACGAAATTTTCCGCACACATATTTTGCGGTATTGGCGATCATCGCTGCCCGTGACCAAGTCACTCCCCCTGCATCATGGTGAATTACCCCGCGACTTCACTTCGCTCTGATCACGGGGTTTTCTCAGCCATTCTTGATAAAATTCCACGTCCTCACTAAAATAGCTGCTGTGTTTATCCAATTGCTCAGGCTCGCTACAGTGATTGAATGCTGCAAATACGTCACTATCCAGAGCTGAAATTTTTTGCTACAAATCAGAATCTGTAGTGGGTGATGGGGAATCCTCTTTTCAGTTAACGTGGCTGTACAAACAACAGGTGTAAGACTGACCAGCATGACCAATAAGAAATAGGTTGATTTCATCTTGTTTCCAATTGTGGTGCCCAACAAATATAGGTCGCTAGCAATTAAACAAAGGTTTATACCGGTAAATAATTAAATACGCCTATCAGTTTTGCCACGTCGGACGATGATACACAAGTGTTGTAAATAACGGGTAAATTGATGCTTAATAAGCACACTGCTTCTTTTCTATTAATCCTGCACGTTGGGGGAAATGTTCATGCAGTAATACCTTAAGAGCCTTTGCGGTAGCTTGTGCTTGCGCCACTTCTGTCTCAGTCACAGTTTTATCGACTCGGGTATAATGAAAGCCATAAAAATCTATTGCGGCGCTTTTTAAAGCGTCAGCCATGTTGGTAATATTGTGAGTTTTATCATCTACAAATATTACTGCATCGTATTTCCGCCCGGTACGTTGCAACAAGTCCAGCAACATGACGCCTTTATCCATACCTTTAACCATAAATACGCCATTGGCATAACTTACCTCAGCCGTGCGACCATCATGGGTAAAAGCATAGTAATACGCCATTTCCGGAGGCGTTAATGCCTGGGCGGTGAAATCCAGCTGATTACGGCCCAGCTCGCGCATTGTTGCTGCGCGATAGGCATCAGAACGTGCTGTTAATATCACTACATCGTTTTCTACCCCGCTCACCAATTGGGCCATATCCCCCTGAGTAGGTTGATTAACGCCTATTTCAAAGGCTATGCCTAAGGTGTCAAACAGGCAATTTACCTGGTCTTCGGCTAGCGTAACCAATACTTCTCCTTTGGGACTAAGGGCACGCCCCCGCTGCCAGTCGTACCATTTATCACTACCAAAAAACGCTGTCGCTGTTAGCAGCGTATCATCAATATCAAACACTACTAATGTAGAAGATAGAGGCAAAGCTTGGGCTTGTTTGATGGCCGCGATCAAATCATCAACCTGCTGGACCAGACTAATGGGAGGTACAACATCAAACTCGGTAATGTCACGGCCAAAGTGATTGGCACACCCCCCCAAGGCTAAGGAAAATAGTATAGCGACGGTTGATTGGGTAACAACACGACGAGTAATGGCAGTAAGATCAAACATATAAATAAAAATACAGTTAACTGGAGTAGCCTTTAGCATACAACATCCTCACCAGCGAACGTAGTAAAAATAGTGATATACCCTCGGTGTTATTTAAAAACAGGCCTAGCCTTTATCCAACGCAAAAAGCTATACCATCGAAAAATTCTTACGTTGGCAGCTGGGATTAAGCGCTGTGGGTATTGAAGACATCCTGCTTAAAATACAAACCTGGGCGAAGAGTCAAGGCCGCGGGCATCTGGTATTTTTATTGGCGCTGAACACGGTGAAATAAAGAAATTCGCCTTAAAAAACTGAGGGGTAATAATTTAAAAAATCAGAACTCACTGTTGTTGAAACTATGGCTCAAGGCGCGGTTTAGATTAATACGGCTTTCACCTGGGTAAAACAGGTCAAAAAGTAGCTTCATTAATAAATCAAACATAATAACTCCTACTGTGCAGTTAAATTAGAACACTTTGTGCTGTCTTTTGCTTATAATGTGTCACTGCCTAACCCATCAAAAATTGAGTCTACTTAATGAAGTATCTAGTTAAATTTATTCGCCAGGCACTAGGTTTTATAATAGTGCTACTTGACCTTGTCAGCCGCCCCAGAAAACTAAAGCGTAGTAGCGAAGCACAAGCAAAAGTGGAAGCGGATATCGCCAATATGTCGTTATACCAGTTTTATGCTTGCCCTTTTTGCATCAAGACTCGCCGGGCACTGCACAAACTCAACCTGCCCATACAAACCCGCAATGCCAGTGAAGGATCACCGCACAGACAAGCCTTACTTGATGGTGGTGGTGCCATAAAAGTACCTTGTTTGCGCATAGAGCAAGATAATGAGGTTAAATGGATGTACGAGTCTTCCGATATTATTCAATACTTAAATCAGCGTTTTGCTTAATAACTTCAGACACAAAAAACTCCAGGCATAGCATTATGTCCTGGAGAAACTATTGACCTCAAATCAGTCTGACAAGGGATATTCCCTAGCAGAAACCACCCTCGGCATCTTGATATACCAATTATTTTTATTTATCGTATCAAGACTAAAATGATCCTGGCGTGTACGTTCAATTTTCACCCAAATCATTACCGACAGTCTAAATTAAATGGGCAAGACAACAATTTCGAGAGGAAAGTCTCGCTCAGATAAGCCTTTAGCCGTTTCTTTTTGCTCTTAGGCCTTGTGAATTTTGGCTGCTTGAGCATTCTAGCCAATCCATACCGAGAGGCCCATCCCTATATAACCACCCCATATAAAGCTGTGGCCGGCATGTTGTTATCAATTATTTATTGCCTTTCACTCATCATTAAAAATGACGAGATTGGACACTTTCCAGAACCACAATCAGCAAAGTCGCAATAGGCCCAAAAACCAGAGAAAGTAAAAACCAGATCAAGCCGTTTCGGCCTTTGGCCTGGGCCAAGCCGGCATTAATCAATGCCAAGGTTCCCCAGCCAACAAAGTAAGAGCTAGAGGTAATAATAGATTCAAATTCTGACATGCTTAATCCCGTGTTGAATTTTCAGATAATAAGGTGAAGTTGTGATGGACAGCTTAACAAAGGCCGTACCCGATAGCTCATCCTTTAATGAATAGCCAGGCCTTAGGACGGAATTTTCGTGGTACCAGGCTTAGTTACAGGTCAACGTTCTTCAAATTAGGGTTAATAAAGATTAAATATCCCGCAAAATTAGCGCGGCCCGTTCTCAAATCGGAATGTCGTTAATACGAGTATTGACAATTTTTGACGAACTCAAAGAAGGAGTTACCCTATTTTTCTGCACCGTTGATCAGTTACCAATATATTATCGTCCTCATACGCCGGAATATTTTCTATTTAGTTGTCTATAGCGCTGCACAACATAACCCCGCTCAATTGACCATTGCAATAGTGCAGTGGCCATTTGTTACTCTAATGTATACAGACCACCTCCTGGCTGTTTTGTTCAATCACAACATAATGAAACTCACTATATTGACCTCTTGATTTTACTGTAAGCATTTTTACACTTGATACTTGGCTTTAAATAGATAGAGTGTGCCGCCACACAACGCTTCGTCGAGGGATTTTCGAGCTGTTCGAGGGTTTAATGGAATATTAAAAATATTTTCCATTTAAACCACTTAACTTCAGTTTTATTAAGTATCACTGTGTAAATTATGCATCGTGATTTATTAGAGAATTAAAATCCCTATGATTTCCTCAGTTGTTAGTACCCTGCGCCCATTTATTTTGTTTATCCTGCTATTAATTTTAATGCTATTTATATCCAGAAGCGGATTAGGCCTTTGGCAATTTGCACGCTTTGCAGATATCTCAAGTTTTGTGATTTTATTAACCGACGGTATGAGAATCGATTTAAGTACTATCGGATATCTTTTGCTCATTCCTGCTATTATTCATCCTTGGGTAATGTTGTTCCCAAAATGCACTGCTTGGTGGCTTAAAATACTCAAAGTAGTCTTTTTTAGTATGTTCATGAGTGTATTATTTTTTGAATTGGCAACCCCTGCATTTATTAATGAATATGGATTTCGTCCAAACAGATTATTTATCGAATACCTGGCGTATCCAAACGAAGTAATGAAAATGCTTGTCAATGGTCATTTACTAACGTTAGTGATTGTCATTTCGCTACTGGTATTAACCGCTAGAATAATTTGGCCAGTATTCACCAAGATATTTTCACCCTCTGCAAATATCCCAACCAATACACCTGCGTCATCATCATTGTCCTTTATCGTTTTATTTATAATGCTTTTTGCCTTTGCCAGAGGAACTACGGGGCATAGACCAATCAATCCTTCTTTTGTCTATACTTCAACCGATCCTATGGTTAATTCATTAACCCTTAATTCCATCTATAGCGTAGTTCACGCATACCAGCAATTTGGTGATGAAAAAAATGCAGCCAAAATATACGGTAAGATGGATGTAAAAAAAATAATCGAGATCATTCAAAAAGAAACCGGACTTAATCCTGATTCATTTAAGTATTTGGACAGTCCTTCTTTGGCAACCCGCCCGGCGATATACCAGGGAAAACCAAAAAATCTTGTTATCATTCTTGAAGAAAGTTTAGGTGCACAATTTGTATCTTCACTCGGGGGGCTTGAATTAACACCAGAGATAGACAAACTCAATGCTGAAGGTTGGGCATTCAATAATCTTTATGCGACAGGTACCCGTTCTGTCAGAGGCATTGAGGCTGTCATCACCGGATTTACTCCAACCCCTGCAAGGGCAGTAGTCAAATTAGATAAATCACAAAATAATTTTTTCACCATTGCCAGCTTATTAAAAAGCCATAATTACACCACCCAGTTTATATATGGTGGTGAAAGTCATTTTGATAATATGAAAAGCTTTTTCCTGGGCAATGGATTTACTGATATAGTTGATTTTGATGACATTGAAGATCCACAATTTGTTGCCTCATGGGGCGCAAGTGACGAGGATTTATTCATACAGGCTGATATTGAATTAAATCAGTTACACCATGCAGATGAGCCGTTTTTTAGTTTTATCTTTTCATCGAGCAATCATGATCCGTTTGAGATCCCTGAAGGTGTAGTTACCGCAAAAAATTATACTGGTGAACAATTAAAGCAATATGATGAAAATGAACTACTACGTCATAAAGCCATTCAATACGCTGATCATGCTTTAGGTCAATTTATAGCCCAGGCAAAGACTCAACCTTACTGGAACGATACCGTATTTTTAATAGTTGCCGACCATGATGCCAGGGCCCTGGGCAATGCATTAGTACCGATAAATAATTTTCATATACCAGGTGTAATACTCAACTCAGGTAAACAACCCTTTGTCGATAAAAGAGTCGTTAGCCAAATAGATATGGCACCCACATTACTGTCATTAATAGGCATTGAAAATACTTCTCCCATGTTAGGCCATGATCTTAACAATGATGAAGCTGCAGGAAGAGCTATGATGCAATATGCAGATAATTTTGCCTTTATGGAAGGTAACGCAGTCACTATTTTACAACCACAAAAAGAGCCTTTAAGTTTTGATTATGATCCCCTGACAAAAAAGTTAGAACCTGGGGAACATAATCCCAGACTTGTTGAAATAACCTTAGCCCATGCACTTTGGGGAAGTTTGGCTTACAAGAATGAATGGTATCAACATCTTGATTAACCAAACCGGCTGGATATGTTCTATCTTCGTTTTGGCAACATAACAATCACAAACCATGTAATCGATTCAGGTAGCCTGGTTTTTTACATATTTAATAATTTGCTTTTAGGCCCGAACTCGATGGGGGGCGCTGCTTATAAAAAATATGAAAATGAAAATATTCATATTTTCTCATTCCCCAAGCTTATGCAATTCATGCCCAAGCGGCCCAGGCCAAGATAATAAAAGGGATTATGGGCTATAAGACTAACAGGCCCGTGTCGGCGCAACAGTTCATCAGGGTGAAATTGACTAAAGGAGTCCAGTTCTGCAAGGGATGGATAGGTTAATTTTACAATGATACTGCCCACGATGGCCCGCAGCCATTGCAGAGGTTTAGCCACAAACATAGCTTCGCAATGGCCGCAGCGCTGCATTGTTGGTCTGATTGAAAATATCCAACACATCATGCTTTAACAATAAGGCGCAGCGATTAGGGTATCGGGACACATAAACGATCCCCCTCTGCCAGATTTTCGCTATGCCTGTTGTAATGGCAGCATTCGCCGCTGATAAATCGGCTCGGTAATATCCCCATTCTCAAAACGATGCCGGAGTCGAAACAGCATATTGACTAACATGACCAACCGTTTACCAATTGACGCATTCGTTGCCCAACTTTGGGTAAATGCGCTGACATTACGTAAAATATGGGCTCAGCATAATTGCCGTTTTTCCTAGTCAATATAATGATACCCCGCATATTGGACGGTCACCACGTAACGGTTCAATAACAAAAAAAGCGAGCCAATAATGGCTCGCCTTTAACGTTAAATAGTATGTACCCGCATCCCTGGAAGCTGCAGCTTTGATCGCTGCAACGCCAATAACTTTAGGTATAAATGCTGTTAGTTAATAAAAATCGTACGACATTCTCATACCCATAGTACGGGGTCTGTTGGTCACAACTTTAGGCGTATATTGTTGGTTGTCGATATATAACACCGCATGCTCATCGGTCACGTTATCGACATACAACTCAACTTTCCATCCGTCGTGATTAACACCAACCGATATATTCCCAAGTACATAACTGTCCTGCACATAACGACCACCCGCTATATTCTGGCCATCGCTGTCAGGATAATTTACCCCAGCATACACATCGGCTTCATGTTCAATAGACAAGCCCGTGCCTGTACCGTAGATCAAGTTGGTGGCATCTTCAAGGGCATAAGCATTCATGGCCATTCCAGCCAGGCGATCGCCGGTATAGCTCAGCGAGCCATTAACAAATCCGTCCCAGCCATTGGGTAATTGAAAATAATAGCGGGCCCGTAAATTAGCCGACAAATCTGCTGAGTAGGGTAATTTGCTGCCCACTGGCGGCGCGATATCTTGCAACTCGTCATTTAGGCGGGTTAATTCGCTATCGATCCAGCTAAAAGCACCGTTAATTACCAGGTTATCTGTTGCTAACCAGGTGATATCGCCGTCGATCCCCTTGATTTCGGCATCGCCAACGTTATCCGCAAACTGCAGAAAACTGATATTAGTCGGGTCGTAACGTGAGGTTTGCAGATCTGTTATTTCGGAATAATAAGCGGTCGCATTAACCCGTACAATACCATCCAGGAAATCCCCTTTCATACCCACTTCATAATTTGTCAGGGTATCTGTGGTGGAATAAACCGGGATACGGAAGTCCTCGAAAGCGCCCTCATTACTGGTCGCCTTACCGCCACCCACACGGTTGGTAACCGGCGGTCTGAAGCCCTCTGAGTAAGTGGTAAACAACAATAAATCGTCATTTACTTTCCAGTCGACAGAAGCCTTATAAATCACATCATCAACCGTTAACACTCCATCTGCGTCGAGCAAATCAGTCTTCAGTTGGCCACTGTCGATGGCCGTAATGACAGCTTCTGGACTGTCATTGGCAGGCAGCACAGCTTCTAACTCGCCTGTATCTAATGAGCCAAAGGCCTTCACCCTGCGGCTAACATCCACTGTGGTAGTGGCGCCTTTATAGATATCATCAATCTGATACCAACGGGCGCCAAGAGTAGCGGTGACAGTATCAGTTAGATCATATTCAGCCTGGCCAAATACCGCGACCTGTTTAATCTGGTGATTGACATCATTAACAAAACTGACTTCCGATGAAAATGGGCCGCCGTTGCTATTAATGCCATCTCGACCTGCTAAGCTTTTGCTCTGATTCGGGAACTTTTCGGTATTAGCCATCTTGAATTTGCCCACAGAGGCAAGAGTCTGATCGTCATAAAAGACCCCGGCCGTTACACGCCAAGCGTTATCTGTTGACGTATTGAAGCGCAGCTCGTGGGTATTGCGCGAGGTTTCCGTTTTTTCTTTGTACCATTTAGTCGGGTCAGCACAATATTCCTCGGAAGCTTCCAAATCACCGCCGTAACTACAGCCATACCAGGCCGAGAACAAACCCGCATTGGTATAACCCGTATAATCGATAGTGGAATCGATATTTCGATCCAGATAACCACCGGTATACACCACATCCAACTTGGCAAGTCGGCCTTCTAAGGTCCAGGTGGTTAAACCAAATTCATCCTGATTGTCTTCCGGTACAAACCTGTTAGTGGAACTTTCGCCTTCAAGGTTAGGATCGTAGGAGAAAACCCCATCGGTGTTCAGTGTCTGCGCAGTATGCTGCACCAGTAATGACCAGTCCTCATTAAAGTTATGATGTACACCAAAACGAACACCACTATAGGTCGCATCGTTAAAGTCATCTTCTACCAGAGCATCATTTTTAGGGGATATTGTTGCTGTGTTGACAGGATCGGCCAACTTGCCACCACCGGACACACGATCAATGACTACGGCGCTGCTTTGATAACTACCATTGCCAGTGCCAGGCTCATTTAAAATATTATCAATCCACCCGCCCTGGTGTTGATTGTAGGCAACAGCCCGAATGGCAGTATCATCCGTTACGGATAAATTAAAATAGGCTTCAACAGAGTTACTCATTTCACCACCACGGGTAAAACTGACACTGGTATCAAATCCTGCGCTCACACCGCTGTGATCGGGTTTTTTGGTGATCATGCGCACGGTGCCTGATTGAGAGCTGGCGCCAAACAAGGTGCCCTGTGGCCCAGGCAACACTTCGACCCGTTCCATATCGGTGGCATATATATCCAGATTTCGTCCCTGCATAGAAACAGGCTGTTCATCCAGGTAAAAAGCGACTGAAGGCTGTAACGCTGTTACGGAAGACAGTGCAATACTAGATTGGGTGGTGGCGGCACCACGAATGTAAATTTCATTTTGGCCAGGACCTGTGCCCTGAAACACAACATTAGGTAAAAACTCAACATAGTCCTGAAAATTATCGATGCCCAGGTTTTCTAGGCTGCTACCGTTTAACGCAGAAACCGATACAGGAATATCCTGAATGGATTCGGTACGTTTAGTCGCAGTGACCTCAATCGTTTCTATTTTATTATTTTTTTTACCGTCTGCCCCTGTTTGCTCGGCCGCAGTGGCTGGCACACTGCTGGCCATGGCAAGTAATACTGCACAGGTGATTTTGCGTTTATGAAATATATTCATTTGTGGTTGTGTAAAGATGTTTTTCTCCAATTTATTAATGATCTCTATTGATTAGACTTCAATCTATATTTACCTTTAAGAGACACCGAAAAAGGTGCGATTAAGTAGCAAACTTAACAAATTATGGGTAATTAAGCAAAGTTGGATCGCTAGAATTAATTAGTTCACTAATGATTACTTTATTTTAACATTATAAAAATGGAGATTTTTAAATGTATACGAATCGAATTCTTGTTGTTTGAATGTTATGGGACACATTTAAATCAAGGACTAAAGTAAATATTCCATCATAAGTAGCTAACTTAAGCTGGCCTGAAAAATCAACGCCAGAGATCGGATCTAAGCTAACAGTAGGCGCTTTTCTGAAAATAATTATGGGCGAGAAGAAACAGGTTATTTTTAAAACAATAACGGCCACGGTAAAAGGGAATTTAGTTCACCCAATAAGCGTTCCGAAAATGAATTAGCCAAAAAAATTTATCCCGCTGATCCACTGACTCGATAACGATCAGCTAAATAGGTTGATAATGAAGTTCAAGTCGTGGCTTAAGATATTTCTGAGTTAAGTTGAATATTGGTACTACTTTTTACCCGACTTTGTCCGTGGGCTGGCATTCCTGCCAGGCAAATTGAATAAACCCCCTGAAGACCTGGCCCACGGATGAAGTGAGGCTGAGGGTATTGGTAAGATCATGGCTAAAGAACTACTGTTGATTTGTTAATAACGCCATGGACAACGACATATTCCTACCAGAAAGGAAGCCTGCAGATACAAAAAAATCCATTTCCCGACAACATAACAACTCCTGGGAAATAGCACTTAATTTCATCTCCATTAGCAAATAGAATATATCATTCACTGTTGCACCTGGGATTAAACTATAATTTCGCTTCAACAAAATACACTTTACAGTTGTGATCAAAATGAGTCTATCCTGTAAATTAATTAACATACTTAAAAGGTAATTGTGTTTCTTATTAAACCTTACGCATTGATGCCAAATTCTGCTTTGTGATTTTTGGTTGTTTTATTAAATTTTGATTATTCTTCTTTTGTAGCTGCAAAATATAGTTTATAAAATAATGTTATCCATTCTTTTATTCCTGATTTAGCGGCCAATGCCAATCAACCCATTTAAATAAAAGTAGACTGCCTTTCATATTACCCTAACAAAAAAATTGAGAGTCTTGATATCCCATGCAGCAAGTTCATTCAATTTTTAAAAAAATATAAGATCAACATACTAAAATTATTTTAATCCCAAAAACTTCTGTCTAAAAGTAAAATCAGGGTCTAATGGGGTACGTGTAATTGAATTAAATGATGTTATCGATAAGGTAATTAAAAATCATTTTAATTACCTTAAATATTCCTTAATAAATATATAGAATACCGTTTTAAACAGCACAAAAATCAACGTTTTAGCTCAGGGGAATGGGGCCATCGATAATGGTAGCCGTTGCAGATAAGTTGCTTGAGTATTGTCTTGAACCATAAGTGGGTACTGTTTTTAAAGGCTGAAACGGGTTGTTCGTTCAAACAGAGGGAGGGGTTTATCCACCTTACCCTAAGGTGGTATGTTACTTGCTGCCCCCATTACGCAATGGCTGTTTTTTATCGTTTAACCCACCACCACCCGTAAACCCAGACCAATCAATAGTGATCCCATCCCCCTGTCTACCCATTTGATATGTTGTCTAAGCCACCTTAATAGCGG
>JBKEFM010000145.1:0-11263 GCA_046709505.1 Paraglaciecola sp.
CACTATATGGCTTCATTTAGTTTATTGGTTACCCACCCTCCTTTTGATCATCAACATGCGTATAGCGCATACCGATTCGCTTTGTCTGCCATACAGTCAAGCCACCACATTAATGGTGTGTTCTTCTATCAGGCAGGCGTGCATAACAGCAATAGCTTCCAGGCTGGGCATTCTGACGAGTTTAATCTCTACCAGGGATGGGTAAATATGAGCAACAAGTATAATGTTCCCTTGCAGGTTTGCGTCACGGCTGCCAACCGCCGGGGTATAATCAATCAGCAAGATGCCAGGGACGTAGACAGCAAACACTATAATTTAACTGCGCCTTTTTCTGAAGTCGGTTTGGGTGATTTGATTGAACTGATGCATGGCAGTGATAGAGTGATCCAGTTTTGAACCCCATCAGCATCGCTATTATTAACAGGCATGCCCCTTATGGTCAGGCAAAGGGCCAGGAGGCATTAGATTTGGCCATAGCCGGGGCGAACTTCGGTCAGGCTGTCAGTGTGTTTTTTATCGACGATGGGGTGTTTCAACTGTTAATCACCCAGACCCCACAGCAGATAGACGCCAAAAATTACAGTAAAACCTTTGCTGCCCTGACCTTCTATGATATCGATGATATCTATGTATGCCAGCAAAGCTTGACGCAACGTAATTTAACCCCTGACGACCTATGTATCCCGGTTAGCGTGTTAAGCGCTGAGCAATTGCAACAACAGTTAGCATTACATCAGCATCTGGTGAGTTTCTAATGACTCTGCATATTGTTAGTACCAGCCCCTTTACCTGCCAAACTTTGGGCCAATGTCTTAACCGTATGACACCACAAGACGGGCTTTTGTTGATCCAAGATGGCGTATACGCCCTGACAGATCAACGGCTGTACACGCAATTAGCCGGGATCGCAAAGCTGTATGCCTTAAACGAAGATATGCAGGCCCGGGGTCTGGGCGATGGTAAACACAACGTTGAAATTATAGATTATAAGGCGTTCGTATCTTTGACTCTGGCATTTGAGCGCACCTTAAGCTGGTAGAGCCACCCACAGGGTTTATTGACCTGGCTAAATTGAGAGAATAGATGTCATACCAAATTGAATTCGCAGGAAAAATAATCCCCGTCGATAAAGCCGGTTATTTATTAAATATAAATGACTGGCAGCCCCAATTAGCCGAGATACTGGCGCACAGCGAAAAAATAGAATTAACCGAGAGCCATTGGGAAGTGGTTAATTTTGTGCGAGAATTTTATCTTGAATATAATACCAGCCCGGCTATGCGGGCTCTGGTCAAGGCGATGCAAATAAAGTTCGGACCGGAAAAAGGCAACAGCCGGTACTTGTTTCGGCTATTTAAAAAGGGCCCGGCCAAACAAGCAACCAAAATTGCTGGGTTACCTAAACCGGCCAAGTGTTTGTAACGCGCGATTACCGTTACTGATAAACAAACTAAAAACGGCGACCAAGGGTCGCCTTTCTTGTATCGCTATCACCCTGACTAAATCAGGACTGCTTGGCTAACACTGTCAAACCACGCATATAAGGTTGCAAAACCTTGGGTACAGTTATGCTGCCATCGGCTTGCTGATTGTTCTCCAGGATCGCCACGAGCGTTCGACCTACCGCTAAACCTGAGCCATTTAGGGTATGTAAAAATTCTGTTTTGTTCGTTTCCCGGTGGCGGTAACGTGCTTGCATTCGCCGCGCCTGAAAGTCCAACATGTTAGAACAGGATGATATTTCACGATAGGTATCTTGAGCAGGTAACCACACTTCCAAATCATAAGTTTTACAAGCCCCAAAGCCCATATCACCGGTGCACAGCAGCATTTTACGATAAGGCAATTCAAGCAACTGCAACACTTTTTCAGCATGACCGGTTAATTCTTCCAGGGCATCAAAGGAGTCCTGGGGATTAACCAGCTGAACCAATTCAACTTTATCGAATTGATGCTGGCGGATCAGTCCGCGGGTATCCCGGCCATATGAACCGGCTTCGCTGCGAAAACACGGAGTATGGGCCGTCATTTTAACCGGTAACTGTTCAGCGGAGAATATCTGATCACGGGCGGTATTGGTCAAAGGTACTTCAGCTGTGGGGATCAACGACAAGCCCTGTCCTTCTTCCGTGGCCGGTTTGGTATGAAAGGCGTCCCCTACAAATTTAGGAAATTGTCCTGTGCCATACATGCTCTGTTCATTGACTAAATAAGGTACATACATTTCCTGATAGCCATGCTGCTCGGTATGTAAGTCCAGCATAAATTGTGACAAGGCACGATTTAAACGAGCCATCTGACCACGCATGACCACAAAACGCGAACCGGTCAATTTAGTGGCGGTTTCAAAATCCAGCCCATTGTCCAGCTCAGCCCCAAGATCCACATGATCCTTAACCTCAAAAGTAAAGGTTTTGGGTGTTCCCCAACGACTGACTTCAACGTTGTCATGTTCATCTTTGCCTTCAGGTACTGAGTCGTGGGGTAAATTGGGTAGCTGGGCCGCCAAATTATGGATCTCCTCCAATAAGTCGGCCAGCTCAACTTTGCCCTTGTCTAGCTCATTTCCCAGTTGCCCCACTTGTGCCAATAACGGCGCTATGTCTTCACCTGAGGCCTTGGCTTTACCAATAGATTTTGAGCGCACATTGCGTTCATTTTGTAATTCTTGGGTGCGTATTTGCAGAGATTTACGTTTTTCTTCTAATTGCGAGAACAAGGCCACGTCTAATGTAAAACCACGCTTTTGTAACTTTACTGCGGCTTGTTGTATCTCGTTGCGTAAATAATTTGCGTCTAACATGTTGTATAAATTAACCTTTTACTAGTTGTGTGCCTAACCATGCGGCAAATAAGCAACAGACAAGGTTCAAAAAGATATTGGTTATCCCTTTGAGCCACAAGCCTTGCTGAAGCAACAAAATTGTATCGACTGAAAAAGTGGAAAATGTCGTTAACGCCCCCAAAAAACCAATACCTATAGTGGTGCGCCAAATAATTATCTCTATGTGTCCTAGCTCAATTAGCGCATAAAGTAACCCCAGACAAAATGAGCCGATGACATTGACCAGAAGTGTACCAAAAGGAAAGCCTTTGCCAAACCACTGGAGCATTAAATGCGATAGAAAAAAGCGCAAACAGGCACCCATCGCTCCCCCCAAGGCAATAAAAAGGTAAATGGTCACACTGTACTGCATTTATTCGTACCTTTTTTGTGTACTTTGTCTGTCGAGATCAGCGAGATAGTCTAACTTTGCTTTTAGCTTGATCTCAAGTCCCCGTTCGTTGGGGTGATAATAGCGGGTGTCTTTCAGTTCAGGCGGCATATACGATTCACCGGCAGCAAAAGCATGAGGTTCATCATGTGCATAACGATACTGTTGACCATAACCAAGGTCTTTCATCAATTTTGTCGGCGCATTTCGTAAGTGTTCAGGCACAGCATAATCTGCCAGGTTTTTGGCGTCATTTATGGCACTTTTAAAGGCATTGTATACGGCATTGCTTTTAGGAGCTGCCGCACAATACAAGGTCGCCTGGGCGATCGCCCGTTCACCTTCAGAAGGCCCTACCCGATGAAAAATATCCCAGGCGTTGAGGCACACTTGCATAGCCCTGGGATCCGCATTGCCAATATCCTCGGTTGCAATCGCCAATAAACGCCGGGCCACATAGAGGGGATCACCGCCCGCCACGAGCATGCGCGCATACCAGTACAGAGCGGCATCGGCTGCTGACCCTCTTACCGACTTATGAAAAGCAGAGATCATATCGTAAAATTGATCCCCGCCCTTATCAAATTGAGCGACCTTATCCCCCACCGCTTGTTTAACCACTTCAGGGGTAATGGTCTCTTGCTCAACAAAATCCGCCGCTAATTCCAGGTAATTCAATAAACGCCTGGCATCACCGCCTGCAAGCTGCACAAGCAATGACATCGCATTATCGTCAATACTGAGTTTTAATTGACCTAAGCCACGTTGTGTATCACTCAACGCACGGCTAGCGATATCGGTTAACTCGTCAGTAGATAATTGTTTAAGCACATACACCCGGGCCCGGGATAATAATGCGCTATTAAGTTCGAATGAGGGATTTTCAGTCGTGGCACCAATAAAAGTTACTGTGCCATCTTCAATAAAAGGGAGAAAAGCATCTTGCTGACTTTTGTTAAAACGATGCACCTCATCCACAAACAAGATAGTCCGTTTGGACTGGCTGGCAGCATATTGTTTGGCTTTTTCGATGGCGTTGCGAATATCTTTAACCCCGGAGGTCACCGCTGAAATTCGTTCGATGTGAGCATCACAATGCAAGGCAATAATTTCTGCCAGGGTGGTTTTCCCCGTGCCAGGGGGACCCCACAGGATCATTGAGTGACATTGTCCACGACTCACCGCCAAGCGCAGCGGTTTACCCTGTCCGACTATATGCTGCTGACCAAAATATTGTTCGATACTGTGAGGCCGCATACGCGCCGCCAAAGGGGAAAAATCGATTTTATTATCGTCAGGGAAATCAAAAAGATCACTCATCGGTTACGTTGATCATCCAGATCAAAGCCTTGAGGAAGCTTAAATGTAAAGATTGAATCGGCTATAGTTTGATTTTGCTTGGCATCAGAAAATTCAAGCATACTGGTTTGTTGTTGACTATCCTGCATGCTAAGTGCCACCAGTGCTTCTCCTTGAAAATTCAGGGTAAGGCGAGTGATGGGGGAATCAGCCTGGACGGTCTGAATGATAAACGTATTCTCTTGGCGGGAAACATTAAACCCACCCCATGCATCGCTATGGGGCTGAGTAAGTAAGATAAGCGGGTTGTTTTTAACTGCTTGAGCTTGTTCAACCGCGACTACTTGTTCAACGAAAGGATCCACATTCCACAGGGTCTGACCGTCTGCGATCATCACACTTTCATAGGGCGCATCGAGCTGCCAGAACAACCGGTTGGGTTGCTGCAAGACTATGTTACCTTTTGCTTCCTGCAGCACTTCACCATTGGCATCCGTCACCCGCTGAGTGAATTTGGCCTGAAAGCTATGTAAGTTCCCCAAACGGTTTTTAAGACTCTGTGTGGCGTCAGCGGCCTGCGCCGCGAAGGTTAAGGGGGCGTTGAACACAAATAATGCCACAAAAATCAAGGTGATCCCCTGGTTTACACTGTTATGAGTTTTAAACATTCTTTTTTATTCCCTTGGTGGTGGTGGCGCTAAAACTTCGCGATTACCATTATGACCCGCTGGCGTTACGACACCGCTTTGTTCCATTTGTTCGACCAAACGCGCTGCTCTATTGTAACCGATGCGAAATTTACGCTGCACACCAGACACTGATGCCCGGCGAGATTCAGTGACAAAAGATACGGCTTCGTCGTAAAATACGTCTAATTCCTGATCCGCGCTTTCTGATTGTTCTCCAGGCAACAAGACCTCTGCACTGGTATCACCACTTAATATTTCGTCTATATATTGCGGCTCGCCGCGTTTTTTCCAATCCGCCACCACAGCATGCACTTCATGATCATCGACGAAAGCCCCGTGCACACGAGTAGGTACACCCGTACCCGAAGGTAAATACAGCATATCACCCATGCCTAACAGGGTTTCTGCGCCTTGTTGATCGAGTATGGTCCGTGAATCGATTTTAGAGGACACCTGAAATGAAATTCGCGTGGGGATATTCGCTTTGATTAGCCCGGTGATCACATCAACCGATGGTCGCTGGGTAGCCAGGATCAGATGAATGCCCGCCGCTCTCGCCTTTTGTGCAATACGAGCAATCAGCTCTTCGACTTTTTTGCCAACTATCATCATCATATCAGCAAATTCATCAACAATGACCACTATGGCCGGTAATTTTTCCAGATCCGGCGCACGAGTTTCCATGCTCTCTTCAAATCGCCACAGAGGATCTTTAATCGGCTCGCCAGCGGCAATACCGCTGGCGATTTTGGCGTTATAACCCTTGAGATTACGCACCCCTAGTGCTGACATTAAACGATAACGACGCTCCATTTCACCCACACACCAGCGCAAGGCATTGGCGGCGTCTTTCATATCCGTCACCACTTCGGTTAACAGGTGCGGAATGCCTTCATAAACCGATAACTCCAGCATTTTGGGATCGATCATTATCATACGGACATCATCTGGGGAGGATTTGTATAACAGACTGAGGATCATGGTGTTGACCCCCACTGACTTACCCGAGCCGGTCGTTCCTGCAACCAACAGGTGAGGCATTTTGGCTAAATCAACCACCACGGGCTGGCCGGATATATCCGCCCCTAACACCATGGTTAAGGGAGAGTCTGCATGTTGAAAAACATCACAGCTGATGACTTCGCTAAGGCGCACCATTTCCCTGTTCTTGTTTGGCAGTTCCAGACCAATGACCGATTTTCCGGGGATCACTTCCACTACACGTACAGAGATAGCTGACATGGCGCGGGCCAAATCCTTGGATAAACCGGTGATCTTGCTAACTTTAACCCCAGGTGCCAGGTCCATCTCAAAACGGGTGATCACGGGTCCAGGAAAGACACCGACCACTTGAGCTTCAATATTAAAGTCAGCGAGTTTCGCTTCCAATAAGCGGGAGACTATTTCCAGTTCTTCTGGGGTAATAGGATTGAGTACCTTGTCTGGCCGGTCAAGTAAATCAAAAGAAGGCAAATCTTCTTGCGGGACATTGACATCAGCTGGCTGATCTGGCGCATCATCCTGCTTGTCCGGATTATCAATATCACCGATTTTTGGCTCAACTTTTTGGCTGTTCTTGGTCTTACCAGACTGATTGATTTTATTGCGCAATTCACTGATTGATACAGGACTAGCTGAGGTTTTTTGCGGCTCATCTTGCAGTCCGTGTAAGACTTCGTCAGGAATACTAAACACCGGGGTACGACTTTGAGCAACAGAAGGTTCGACGCGCTCAGAAACGGGTTTATAAACAGGCGTGCCACTGACGGTGTTTTCTGCCCCGTCATCAGCCTGTTTTCTAAAGCCTAATCGCAGCATAGGAACCTGTTTAATTTTCTGGGGTAAGATCCACAAGTTGCGAAAAGCACTAAGGGTCAGGGCGCCTAACTTATCCACTACAGTTACCCAGGAGATACCACTTAACAACGTAAAACCGGTACAAAACAGGCTCAATAACAACAGTATTGTACCGGCAAAATTCAAATAAGGGAGCAATGAAGCACTGATGACATCACCCAACATTCCCCCAGCCGAAAAATAAAACAAGTCATTGAAATTGAGACTGGCAATACCCGCCGCTCCTGCCAGTGCAAGTAATAAACCCATGATCCGCAGTCCAATGGTCAAGTAATCAAACTCAGTAATGCTCTTTCGCTGCTGAAACATAAACCAACCAGCAAACGCCGCGGTAAAGGGAAATATATAGGCGATAAAACCAAAAGTGAAAAACAAAATATCGGCCAACCAAGCTCCAATCGACCCCACCCAATTATGCACGCTGCTTTGTAATCCCGCCTGACTCCAGCTTGGGTCAGCAGGATGAAAAGAAACCAAAGCAAGTAAAATGAAAAACGCAAATGCACAACTAAGCATCATGCCTACTTCCATAATCCGCTGCATACCTGTAAGTCTTGCCATAGAATTTTTTATCAACATTAAGTGTGTACTGAATTTATAGCCCTATAAGATACCAGTGCTGCACCTAAAATCCTAGCTGGAGACTATCTTATGGCAGGTATTTAACCCGATGACAACCCTCGCTTTACCGTGAATTAATTCTCAATACAGTGGTGTCTTTTATTTCTTCCATTACCACATAGGTGCGGGACTCACTCACACCGGGAAGACGCAGTAAGGTGTCACCGAGCAATTTACGATAACTGGACATATCTGCCACTCGCGCCTTAAGCAGAAAGTCGAAATTACCGGAAACCAAGTGACACTCCTGAATGTCATCGTGCAATCGCACCGCAGCAGAAAATTCTTCGAAGATGTCCACCGACGTTTTTGTCAAGGTAATTTCTACAAATACCAGCATCGCCGCCCCCAACTTATGAGGATCGACACGGGCATGATAACCAAGAATATAACCTTGCTGTTCCAGACGCTTAACCCTTTCCAGGCAGGGGCTGGCGCTAAGTCCAACCTTGGTTGCCAGCTCAACGTTCGACAATCTGCCATTTTTTTGCAGCTCAACAAGGATGTTTCTATCAATCCTGTCAATGTGTTTTGGCGTTTTTATCAACATATAATATTCTGGATTTAGGTGATTTAACCGTATGTTATACTTTATACTTTAATTTTTCAGAATAACTTTCTTGCTGGCTTACTTTATACTTGCGGCAGTTCTTATCCATAGCGCGTTACTACTAACGCCAATTAATTAAGGTTTCAACAATTATGCTAATCGGTGTACCAAAAGAAATAAAAAATCATGAATACCGTGTAGGTCTAACGCCAGGCGCGGTTAAAGAATTTGTTACTCATGGACATCAAGTCCTAATTGAAGACAATGCTGGTACCTCTATTGGTTTTACTAATGAAGAATATCTCGCCGCAGGTGCAAATATAGCGCCAAATGCCCAAGAGGTGTTTGCCAAAGCCGAGATGATTGTAAAGGTTAAAGAGCCTCAAACAAACGAGTGCAAGATGTTACGCAAGGGCCAGACCCTTTATACCTATTTGCATTTGGCACCGGATCCCAGTCAAACCAAACTGCTGATTGAATCAGGTGCGACCTGTATTGCCTATGAAACCGTTACTGATCACCGTAATGGTTTACCCCTGCTTGCCCCGATGAGTGAAGTAGCTGGCAGAATGGCCGTGCAGGCCGGAGCCCATTATTTGGAAAAAGCCCAGGGCGGCAGTGGTACTTTATTAGGGGGTGTACCAGGCGTTGCTCCAGGTAAAGTGCTGATCATAGGCGGTGGCGTAGTCGGTGCCAACTCAGCCAAGATGGCATTAGGTTTGGGCGCGGATGTGACCATTTTGGACCGTTCATTAACCCGTTTACGTGAATTGGATGATATTTTTGATGGCCGATTGAAAACCGTATTTTCTACTGTCGATGCTATTGAGCATTATTCTTCTAAAGCGGATTTAGTTATCGGCGCAGTACTCATTCCTGGTGCCGCAGCTCCTAAGCTTCTCACCAGAGAACATATCAGGAATATGAAGGAAGGGTCGGTAGTTGTGGATGTCGCTATAGATCAAGGTGGTTGCTTTGAAACCTCTAAAGCAACTACTCATCAAGACCCCGTCTATATAGTGGATGGGGTAGTACATTACTGCGTGGCAAATATGCCAGGTGGGGTAGCAAGAACATCTACAATGGCGCTCAATAATGCCACCTTACCATTTGGTTTGGCATTAGCAAACAAGGGTCCGAAACAAGCTATGTTGGATGATCCCCACTTGTTAAACGGATTAAACGTACACCAGGGCTTGGTCACTTACAAGGCAGTAGTTGATGCTCTTGGTCAAGAACTTAACCTGGAATATACCGATCCTAAAACAGCATTGAACGCCTAATTCAAAACAACAAAATGAAAAAAAGGCCACTATCCAGTTAGGCTGGTCGATTTATAAGGGACAAATTATTGTCCCTTTTTATTTGCAAACTCCTAAATAAAAGGCAAGTAAAAGCAGTTATACATAAGTTTACTGAATAAATTTACTTATTTTCAGTTAGATATGACGTTACGTGAACGACTTTGGTTTATTTTTATCCTATAGTATATTAACTGGTTTCTAGTCAGGGGTATTAAGTATGAAGAGACAGATTGTTGTTGATACTGAACCCACTGGATTAAGTACAGTTTAAGCTAGACATCGTATTATTGATATCGCTCTAGATGAGATCGTTGATGGCGAACTTATTGGAAAATAATTTTAAACCTATATTAATCCTGAAGACAGAAAAAGCACTCAACTGCTACAAAGCTCCATAAAATTAAAGACTCGTTTCTTTTAGGTAATCCCTTGTTTAAAGAACAGTTATCAAGCAGACTTAATTTGATTGATAATTGTCAATTAATTTTTTACAACAAAACTTTGATCTTGAATTCTTAGATTATGAAGCAAGCCTAGCTGATTCAGATATTATATTTTCTTCTAATTTTAAAACTACTTGCGCCTTTAATATCGTAATGGAGACATTACGTAGAAAGCGAATATTTTCACTAGATGATGCATGTAGAATATATAGTATTGATAATTTGGCAAGAAAAAATCATGGTGCGCTTATTGATGCAGAGCTTACTGCCAAACTTTACTTAGAATTAACTTCAAGAGGTAAATTACTCAATAGAGTTCCGCAAAAATCTGCCTGAACTGAGCCAGAAAAATCCCCCCTACCAAAGGCATATGAAGGCTATCAAATTAATTACTGTAAAAACCCTAAATGCTCAAATTATGGTATACCGAAAAATTCCCCAACCCAATTAAAATAGGGAAAAGTAGTAAAACTTTAGACGATTATAAAATATCCACTGCCCCAAGTAATAAAACAGGGCGCAAAAAATGTTGCATTGTAATTTTGTAGCACAGCCAGCCTTGTTTTCAGTAATAAATAAATCGTTCAAGAAGTGAAAAGACTTCAATCAATATACTAGTTAAAAGTACCTTACTGTCTAAACACAGGACGACTTCCCAATAAAAGAACTGGAATCCCTGACGGACGCAGGTACAAAAAAATAGTAAATAAAATTAGAGGAAAAGACATATTTTTAACTAAGCTCAAGCCTACATGTAAAAATCTAGACAGAAAAATTCTTGAATATCCTGATAACTATTGGCTCGATAGCGGTATTTTTCGAGGATGTAACAGATTCTGTGTAACTGCCATTAGTTAAATATGTCCGTCGAGCCTAGACTCGAATTCAATCATAAAGCGGATCATTGCCTGGCGCCACTTTCTTATGGGCATAGTCCATTTTTTAGACGCATCCATTATGGCAAGATACACCATTTTTTTAGCTGAATCATCGCTTGGAAACACCTTACGCTTTTTCAACGCCTTTTCGAATAACACTGTTGAGTGACTCTATCGCATTGGTGGTGTAAATCACTTTGCGTATATCATCAGGGTAATTAAATATCGTGTTGAGGTTTTGCCAATGAGCATGCCAAGACTTGCTGATTTGCGGATATTTATCATCCACTGGGCCATGGTCTTGCGACTCAGGTCAATGCCGTATTGTTTGAACATCGTTTCCTGACGGTACAGGGGTAAACCATATTGGTATTTGCTGGTAATAATTTTGGTACGGTCGGTAGGCT
>JBKEFM010000146.1:0-11237 GCA_046709505.1 Paraglaciecola sp.
ATAGCAGAAAGCTTAACTGAAATACCAGGCAATTTGCGAGGGTCGTTCTTACCCGACGCAAGAGCAACTGCACCAATGGCATCTATAGCAACTTGATAAGCTTTAAAATACTTTTCAGCGTCGACCATGGTTCGCGCACCTTCACCTAGCATGTCGTAAGAATATACGAAGCCTTGCCGCTCTTTCTTGGCAGCATGATCTGTTGCCTCTTGAATAGTTTCACCCATAACAAACTGCTCACCCATGATTTGCATGGCGTAGTTCATTGCCTTGCGAATGACAGGTTCACCTAATCGACCAATAACCTTCTTCAATAAACCAAAGCTATCTTTTTCTCGTTCATCAGCATAGTCAACCATGGTTCCGGTCACTAATAACCCCCAAGATGAGGCATTAACGAACAGTGAATCACTGCTGCCTATATGACTGTCCCACTGCCCTTTAGATATTTTGTCACTAATTAGGGCATCTTGAGTGTGCTTATCTGGTACACGTAATAAGGCTTCGGCTAAACACATCAACACCACGCCTTCTTCACTTGATAATGTGTATTCTGCCAGTAAGGCATCTATCGCACCGTTTCCTGATTCGTCTCTACGTATTTTCAGCGACATTTTACGGGCTTTTTCCCACGCTCTGCTTACAGTATCGTCGTTAACTTCTGCCAAGGGTAAAATATGCTCTACCGCAACACTTTCATCAATACGATAGAACTCGCGAATTTTTTGACGAGTAGGGGACTCCGTGATGTTTGAATTATTAAAAAGCATATATGTCACCTCAAAATTTTTTTAAATAAAGTTTTGCAATTACATAAGTTAATTACAATTTAATTTACTGCTTCGACTGAATGTAAAACTCAGTTGGTGTGAATCCACAGAAGCTCACATTGTAATTAGGGTACTCCTCATTATCTTTATGCAGATTAAATTAATATTTTTCGCTAATCAAAATAGCGGTAAGACTCACCACTGAGGCCCTGCTCACTAAAATATCTGAATACACTTTGACCCATAGAAAAGTACCTAACCTAAATACTTGTTTTGCGTTAAATAAAATTGAATTGGTGCCCTAACTTTGACGGTCATTTTTTAACTCTTCAGTCTTAAATAGGCGCATGACCCATATAAAGAAGAATGGCGCGAAAAATAAGACCAATATTGTTGTGGCCGTAATGCCACCCAGTACGCCAATTGATATTGCATTCTGTGCACCCGAGCCAGGCCCCGAAGCAAATGCCAACGGCATAACGCCCAAAATAAATGTCAATGACGTCATCAAAATAGGGCGAAGTCTCTGCTTCGCGGCAGTTACCGCAGAATCATAAACACTCATGCCTTTCTCAAGGTTAGTTTTTGCAAACTCAATAATCAAAATCGCATTTTTGGCAGCTAAAGCAATCGTCATTAACAAGCCTACCTGAAAATACACATCATTAGCTTGTCCTGTCCCCCACGTTGCTAGAACAGCACCAAATATACCAAGAGGCACCGTCAACATAATCGCCAAGGGAATTGTCCAGCTCTCGTATAAAGCTGCTAATGCTAGAAACACGGCTATGATTGAAATCATATAAACAATCCCTGCCTGACCACCCGATTGTTTTTCTTCATACGATAGTCCGGTCCACTTTAAACCAATCCCTGCTGGCAAATTTTTAACCAATTTTGAGACCTGATTGAGAGCCTCGCCTGAACTGATGCCTTTTGCTGCTTCACCTTGAACTTCACGGGATGATTTCCCATTGAACCGCGTTAGCTTGGATGCGCCGTATGTCCATTCACCTGTTCCAAACGTTGACAGAGGCACCATTGCACCCGATGCATTGCGCACGTGCCATCGTTCTATATCGGTTGGCAGCATCCGATACTCAGCGTCCGCTTGCGCGTATACTCTCTTTATGCGGCCTTTTTCTATGAAGTCGTTGATATAAGAACCACCAAGAGCGGTGCTTAAGGTTTGATTAATTGTTGCAATTGGCACACCTAGTGCTCGCGCTTTACCGGAATCGATATCAATATCATATTGTGGACTAGGCGGCAGCCCGTTGAAGCGAACCCTATTTAGTAGACCACTTTGATTTGCTTCTCCAATAAATTGCTGCATTGCATCATTAAGGGCGTCTTGTCCCAAACCTGCCCTATCGACTAGTTGAAATTCAAAACCACTTGAGTTTCCTAGCGCTGATACTGCCGGCGGCACAATTGGAATGATCATGGCGTCTGGCACAGTTGACAATGCCTTGCCAGCTTGTTCGCTGATCTGGAAGACGCTTTGACTTTCTCCGCGCTGCGCCCAAGGTTTCATTTTAATAAAACCGATACCTACGTTTTGACTGTTCCCAGAAAAGCTGAAACCAGCAGCGGTGAATATTCCTTCAACCGCACCGTTTGTCTGATCTAAATAGAAGTCCTCGATTTGCTTATTTTTCTCAACGGTTTGTTGCAGCGTTGAACTTACAGGGCCGCTAACGATTGTGAACATGCGTCCTTGATCTTCATCAGGCAAAAATGAAGTGGGTATTTTAACGAATAAACTAACTGTAGCCGCAATCATCGCTAAGAAAACTAATGGTAAAACAATTCGACTTGCCAATAACTTCACTAGTAAGTTTTCATGTCCTCCCTTCAATTTTTTAAAGCCCCGATTGAACCAGCCAAAAAATCCTGTTTTCTTTTCTTTTTTGCCTTGTTTTAAAACGATGGCGCACAACGATGGGGAGAGACTCAGCGCGATAAAAAGCGAAATGCCCATCGCTACGGAAATCGTCACCGCAAATTGTCGATAAATTACGCCTGTTGAACCTTCAAAGAATGTAATCGGAATAAACACCGCCCAAATTACCACCGTTGTTCCAATAAGCGCCCCTGAAATTTCTTTCATCGCCTTAATTGAAGCATCCTTTGGCGTCATATCAGGATCATTTTCCAATTTGTTTTCAATGTTTTCGGTAACCACTATCGCATCATCAACCAACATACCAATGGCTAATACAAGGGCGAATAATGTTAGAATGTTTATGGAGTAACCAAAAACATAAAGAAACGCAAACGTCCCGAGTAGCACAACGGGTATTGCCACCGTTGGGATAAAAGTCGAACGTGCTGTTTGTAAGAATGCGTAAAGGACTAAAATAACCAATAAGACAGCAATCACCAGCGTTTTGATTACTTCATAAATTGACGCTTCCACAAAAGGTGAAATATCTACTGGATAGGCGATTTCTAATTGTTCAGGAATGATGTCGCTAAATTCTTGGACTCTGTCTTTAACCGCTTGAATGGTTTGTAAAGCATTCGCATTAGGAGTCAATTCGATCGCAATTCCTGATGCAGGCCGACGATTATAACGTCCAATGACACTGTAACTTTCCGCACCAATTTCAACGCGGGCAACATCACCTAAGGTTGCTTGGGAGCCATCCTGATTAACCGTTAGTAAAATTGCTTCGAATTCCGCTACGGTTTCAAGTAATGACTGCGACGTAATTGTGGCGTTGAGCTGCTGATCTTCAACACTCGGCGCTCCGCCAATTTGACCGGTAGCTAGTTGTACGTTTTGATCCCGAACGGCATTAATAACATCTCGTGTTGTGATGTTGAGATTGTACATTGATTGGGGATTGAGCCAGATACGCATAGCGTGCTCAGGGCCGAATGTCCTAATTTGCCCTACGCCATCAATCCGGCTGAGTGGTTCTTCTAGGTTAGACGCCAAGAAGTCAGATATTTCATTTCGGCCATATGAATCATCCGTTGAATAAAAACTCACGATGAGCGCGTAACTGCTTCCCGCCTTTCTAACCGCAACGCCTAGCCGCTGGACGGCTTGAGGAAGCGATGACTCAGCCTGCGATACTTTATTTTGTGTTTGTACCTGAGCGATATCAGCGTCAGTTCCTGGCTCAAAAGTCAGGTTGATACTTGCACGTCCTGATGAGGAACTTTGGGATTGGATATAACGTAAATTATCGATACCAGTCAGATTCTGCTCGATTACTTGTGTCACAGTATTTTCGAGTGTTTGCGCCGATGCGCCTGGATAAGTAACCGATATTGATATCTTCGGTGCGGCTATATTTGGATATTGTTCAACCGGCAGTGATGTAATGGCTAGAGAGCCTAAGCCCATAATGACGATGGCAATAACCCACGCAAAAATGGGTCTGTCGATAAAAAATTTAGAGATCATTAATTTGAGCTTTTTTTGTTATTTTCAGCAGCGGCTGTAGCACTGTCATCAGATTTCGTTACTCCAGAGGACGTATTATTTGAATCCTTCGATTTAATGTTTTTAGGAGCAACTTTGGAGCCCGGCTGCAACATCATTGCCCCCACGACAATAACGGTATCACCCGTTTTAAGACCGTTTTTGATTACCCAATTATTTTTGTAAGTGCTGTTGGTGACCACTGCACGCTTGCTTGCCATATTTTCAGCATCGACAACCCAAACCGCCTTTGAGCCATCGGCCTCTATACTGACGGCTTTTTGCGGCACTATAATTGTTTCTTGAATTTCCATTTCCTCAATGGTTCCACGCACGAACATGCCTGGTAATAAAGCCCCATTTGGGTTTGGAAAAACAGACCTCAATCGGATCGTACCCGTGTTCTCATCTACGGCTAAATCAGTAGCATACAGGCTACCTTTTTGGGGATAGACAAGATCGTTATTACCAAGTGAAAGCGTTACCTCAAACTTTGCATCTTCGCCTTTGGTCACACGACTGGTCATCAAACTTTGCTGCAAAGTCTTTGCATCTGCCGCCAACTGAGACAAGTCGACATAAACTGGATCAAGTTGTCTGATTGTTGCTAAAGCCGCTTGTTGTTGCGCAGTAACAAGGGCGCCTTTCGTCACCGTCGATGGGCTAATATATCCTGAAATGGGGGCATATACCTTTGTGTAGTCAAGGTTGATTTTTGCTTTTTTCACCTCAGCCCGCGAGAGAGCGACAGCGGCTTCGGCTTTTGCCACACTTGCTTTCGCGCTATCAAACTTTTGTTCGCTTACTGTGTTGGTTTTTATCAGACTTTGATAGCGGCTTTGGAATGCCAGGGCAAGCTCAAGTTCAGCTTTAGTATTTTTCAAATTTGCATTTGCACTTTGATAATCGGCCTCATATTTTGCCGGATCAATCTGGTAGAGTTGCTGACCTTCTTCAACAAAGCTACCTTCTTCAGAAAAACGCGATTGAATGATGCCACTCACTTGAGGACGAATTTCAGCCGTCTTAAATGCTTTTACGCGGCCAGGCAACTCATGATTTAAAGCTATTGCTTGCTCTTTTATTGTCACCACGCCTACTTGGTGTGGAGGGCGCTCTTGGGTTTGCACGCCATTATCTTGAGAAGCGTCTGATGTGCTTTTATCAGCGTTGTCTCCACAGCCGGCAGTTAGAAGTACACCAAACGCTGCGATGAAAAAGAAGTACTTCATCTTAATCTTTCCCACTAGGTTTTTATCAATTACGCATTTTTTAAGTCTTAGCAAAAATTGAATCCAAATAAATGTTCGTAGGTTGTACTTAATACTATTACATGTTTAAAGAAAAGTTGATACCGGTGCAAATAACCTGAACTCAGGATACTTATGAGAATGTATCAATATTTAAAACTGAAACGTCTTACAATCCTCGATTTATCCTACTTATGGCTTTGTAAAAATCGCTTAAAGTTTTAAATTGAGAAAATCAAAGATTATGTACTATAAATTTGACGAATTAATCTTTGGAGCTCAGTATTCTTATCTCATTTTCGTGGATACACAATAATCGTCGAACGGATACAACCGGAGGTGTTTGATGACAAAAAGTAAAAATTATCAAAGATACCCTGCTGAGCTTAACCTTATGACTTTACTCAAAGCTTATGAAGATGGTGTTACTGCTAAAGTGTTTGCAAAGAAATAAGGGGCAGTTTATGTATAAATAGAATAAAATGTCATTTTTCAAAAAATGAAAATATATGATTTCTAACTTTGCCATATTTCCCTTTATTTTATATCCTTGAGGGAGTGAAATTCACCTGTTTTCGTCTATTAATCAACAGATCTAACATAATTCAGAATTAAAAAAAACGCTCCCGCAGTTGTGCAAACCAGTTTTAAATATTACTTTTTTTATGATGATGAACTGCTTTTATTCAAACCGACTTATCTGAGGTGGCGATCTACTTTGTGAGGGTATTAATTCGACACTTCGTCATATTTTGTATTCAGGTGACTGAGTATCTTTTGGATCACTAATGGATGTTCATTAAACACATCCTTGTGTCTAGCCCCTAGGGGACAGCATTCGCTGTGCAAACCGGCTTCTCTGCTGATTTGTCAATGCTCGCTTTAATCTCAACCACATCCTCGAATAACCATATGGTCGCAAAGCATGCATTAGACTAAATTGATTTCGCCTGGAAAATTGAGCTGCCGGGTGATGATATTCATCCATATATTGGCATTGGCAAACGGCCGCCGGATACCACAAGAGATCGACAAGGTTAAATCTAGTAAACACAACATATAGTAGTCGGTGGAGCTAAATGAATAGCCCTTTTATCCCACGGCAAGATCACGAACACTTTTTGAGCGGAAACTGGTTATTAAACAAGTCAAGCTTGTACAAGGAGCTATCGTTTATATCCGCTCGTAAATATTGCAGTTCACTGTTTAATCCGAATGTTCACAAAACAAACACTCACGCTCTTGCCGTGCCTTTTATCCATTGTCAGTCCTGGCGATATAGGGTAACCATAGTATTGTCAAGCACCAAGATTAGTGTTCCTCAGTTGGTCGCTGACTTCATCTTGAGTCAGTGTGCCGATCTACCTTTCTCTTGAGAATATGCCAAGTGAATACCCCATACTTATACCCATTCATCATCTGACAAGTCAATTGAAGACTCACATAAGATAACTTAATACCTAAGCCTTTGATAATAAAAAAAGTTGCACATAGTGATGCGCAATCAGCTAATTTAATTTTCAAGGCCGAGAAAAACATTAAACTATCTCAGCCCCTATGAATTTATAACGGGAAAGCGTGTGTCACTTATTGCTGGGATCTAGCGATAAGTCTGTTTGAATAAATATGATTTCATCATCATAAAAAGAAAAGTCTTCATAGCTAATTTACACAATAGCGAAAAACACTTGTTTTCACTTTTTTTAAAACTGTTGAGTAATCGTCAATTTTCACTTTCTCAAGAATATAAAAAAGATGTAAATGTAGAAAAAACAAGGTAAATTATATTTTCATTTTATAAGAAATGACAACATATTTTGAATATACCGTTGTTACCATAACGGGCATAGATGGGTATGAACACGGATACGCTTTAATTAGTAAAAAAAAGGAACTACAAATGAATTTATTGGAAAAATTGAAAACCCTTGCCAGCGCGACGGTGATAATGTTGATTGTCTCTTTGTCGGCACAAGCGGCAACTATTTCAGTCAAGCTCACCGGTAGCAACGGTGCGGTTGTTATTGATGAAATTGGAGTATCTGATGGCGTCGAGTATGAAGTAAGCATAATGGATACAAACTTAACTCTTACCGCTTTTGGGGTGACTAATGTCGTAGATAGTACTTACAGCGCAGCACAGGAAAAATTAAATTGGTCAGCTATATACTTAACAAAAAGTGAATGGGACACGGGCGAGGTTTTTAGTTATTTAGGAGAAGACGTTTTAACAACAGCGCTTGGGAGCTTCGATTCACTCTTTGGACTAACAGAAGATGCTGTAGCCTGGTTTTGGCAAACTAGTAACCAGACAATTGATGAACTGGGATACAATAGCGGTATTGCACATACTGGTTTTAAGTTGGTACATGCTGTTGATTTCTCCGAGTTTGCAGCATTTAATGGTAATAATCTGGCATCCCAGAGTATAGATGTACCTGAGCCATCGGCACTGGTTACTTTCGCATTAGGGCTGATGGGTTTAGGTGTCCGTCGCTTTAACAAACAGGCTTAAGCGCGTTATTTCACAGTAGAAGGTGAGCACCGGCTTTGGCATCCAAGCCACTGATAATCGCAAAAAGCACCTTACTTCTAATTAGGTGCTTTTTTTATTCTGCAGCAGTTTTTTTGCTGCTCTATGCGCCACATCAATCAGACGTTCTGTGCGCCGCTTATCCCCAACGCAGCTTGAAAAAACATGCCCATTGCCTAATGTACAAAGATACCTATTATAATAAATTGCAAAACTATATTTTTGGGCTGCTCGTTATAATGGGTATCTTGTTAATTGGTAGTGCCAGGTAAAATGTTACTATTTATTGATCCATTCCCGAACCGTGGTATTACCTAATTCCGCTGTGTAAGCCTTATCCACTCTTGAAAGTACATCTTCGATTTCGGGTTGCATAAATGCTCCGTTTCCCAAAACTACATCACCATCATCAGCGTTACGGATGATATGAAGTAATTCACAGAGCAAGATACTGTCTAGGTCTTTGGCTGGAATAAAGGTGCAGGGTGATTTCGCTGTTGCAACGATAAGCCCGTTTTGTTGCAGTATTGCCAGCACATTAGCCAACAGATTTGAAGGCACTGCCAACCTTGCGCATAGTGAGTCTATAGTCCAATCAGCGCCACCCAGATAAAATTGTTTGCCTATCAGGTAGATACTCATTAACGTCAATTTTTCTTTTTGACGAATACTTAGTTTAATGTCACCACACGCGGGGCTGACATACTCTGGGTGTTGGCAGTAAAAAGCAATTTGTGAACCAAGCAAGAAGATCAGCCAGCTTAGATAAAGCCAGATCATGAACATGATCAGGATCGCAAAGCCGGAGTATATCGCATCATACTGGGTCGAACCTGCGGTAAATGAAGCGAATAGCATTCCCGCCGTTTTCCAGAGAATGCCCGATAGGGTTGCACCGAACAGAGCCGCACCTATATTCACCCGAGTATTTGGAATAAACATATACATGAAAGTGAAAAAGGCGATGATCATCAGATAAGGGATTGTTAGGCCAGCGTAATATAACAACGTGCCAAAAGTGTCTATGGCCATAATATATTGAACGAAGGTAGAACTGACCATTGAGGCAGTCAATGCTAATACGCTGACAACCATAACGGGGCCAATCATCAGCACACTTAAGTAATCAGCAGCACGTCGCAAGAAGCCTCTTGTGGAACCAATATGCCAGATATGGTTGAAGGTTTGCTCAATTTTTTGAATAAGGGACACAACGGTATAGAAAAGCACGCTAAGCCCAACACCGCCCAGTACACCAACGTTCATATTATCGATAAAACCTATGATAGTGGTGCTGACTTCTAAGCCCTTCGCGCCTAGTGGTGCGAGAAATTCAATTAGGAATGGCTCAACCTGATCTTGCACTTTAAAAGCCTTGAGTACCGAAAAGCTGACCGCCAATAGTGGTACCAATGATATAAGCGTCGTGTAGACAAGACTCATAGCGTGCAGTGTGAGCTGACCGGTACTCAACTCACGTATTACAACGTAGAATAGTCGAACGATTTGGATCAGGTAACGCCTGCCCGGGGAAAGCGTGGCAAGTTCCGTTTTCCAAAGCTGTTTATAGAGTGAATTTTTCTGCTTAATCAGAGTGTTGTACACTTTTATGGGGTATCCCTAATGCATCAGCCAGGTTGAATGCGGTTAATTTATCTACAGATAATTAACGAGAATAGACACTATATATTGGCGTGTCCAGCACCCAAAAGAAACGGTGGGGTCAAAAAATAAGCGGGGACAGGTATTTTATTAATGGCACGAATTATAAAAACACCCTTGTAACAAATCGAACTTTTGTTGGCTGCTCATTACAATGAGTGTGTTGTTAATTTTTTAGCTTTGACGACGACGTGATACACCAAAAAGTCCAATTAAACCAGCGAACATCAAAGCCAAAACGGAAGGCTCCGGCACAGCGTCAAAATAAATATTAGCGGATGATTTCAAATAATTAGGATTAGACGTTATGTCAACATTGGTATCCCAACCAATTGCGTCAAGCAATGCAAGGTCAAGTGCAGACACATTGGTACCAAAACCGTCACAAGTGTAGGGGTTCATGATGCCCAGAAAATCTGTACATGTATAATTTTTCTTCCAATGAGATGCTTGTGAACCATCACCATTAACAGCGCCAGTAGAAAAATAACCATCCATATAAGCTGTTGCGCCAGCGTCTAAAGAGAAGTAACTATCGGTGTCAAATGTCCAGTCCAAAACGCCTGGAGCACTATAACGGAACATGTCTGAGCTGTATCCCCACCAATAATCATCAACAGGAAAGTCAGTACCTGTATTATAGTCAAAATCTTGAGCGCTACTTAGGAAACCAAGTGCATGGGCCATTTCATGAATTGCTACACCAATAAAATCATACATACCGCCAGAAATACCATCTGTAGGATCAAAATCGAAAGCGAAATCACTTGAGAAATTAATTTCACCATCAACGACATCTTCAAACCCACCAACTAACGCTTTTATGTTTGCTGATGATATGGCCATCGTGCCACTGATAGGGGTGTTATCAGGAGCAGTGCGTGAGCCAACTTCAGCTACACCACTTAATGTATTAGGGTCAAAATATTCAGGCACAGTAACATCAACACTTCCATTAGGCGTCAGTGGTGACAGGTTAGCTACTGCCTGCGCGTCTAAAGCACTTGACTGAGTCGCGTTTAATAGGGAGTAATAGCTACCAATATCAACATCTTTAAATGAGTTACTTTTGGTACTACCAAGAATATCAGCACCTAACGAAGCATAACCAACATTGAAATTTAATACCGCATCGTTGGTAAGTACACTTTCCCAGTAGTTGGCTGCTATTTGAAAACCCTGCTCTGCTGCACTTCCGTTAACACCACCAATATCAATCAGGTTTATTTGCACAGCCGAAGCGGGAGCGGCGGCGAGTAACAACACGGGTAATGTTTTTTTCAAAGTGTTAACTAGATGCATTTTTTCTCTTTTTTATTATAATTATCGAAATTATAATAGGCGTATGTGTATAGTTAAAATAGAGTGTTATTATTTCATATTAACACCTCTTTTATATCATTAATGTCCCCCCTGCCAGCAAACTGTCGTCTATCGATTTAACGAGACATCCACGCGATTTAACGAGACATCCACGCTAATGTTAGATCACTTAGTTTACGTTCAAATTGATGGTCTTCCATTTTTCGTTGGCGGATTTGATAGGACACGGTGAAGTCCTGAACCTAAAGGTCAGTGAGGAG
>JBKEFM010000147.1:0-11221 GCA_046709505.1 Paraglaciecola sp.
GTAACCGAGAAATTCCCAGCCCCGACTGATTTTACCGATAAATGTCTTATCCGGCGCTTGCTCGATTTTTAATTGATTAAAGTGTTGATTAACTGTTCTCACGGCCTTGCAGCAAAAACAATTCCTCACCACAGAGTTCACGGAGTACACAGAGGGAAGAATGTTTAAGATCGAATGATTTTGTTTCTCGGTAAATTATAAAGACACCCATCGTAAAATACTTCTAATTTGGCTTGATGGTGTGCCATTTTACCGGCGTTAAATCCAAGGGTATTTTGTTCAAGGGCTTATGTTTCCAGCTCTGTGGAGGAATTACTTTTAACATGGGTGTCTTGTTAATTCCACAGATCAAGCTGACAGGCGGCCATGTGCCATAAGGAGACCGACCATATATGTCTTTATAATTATGTAAATTCAGTGACGATTGATTTGTAACTATTGACTTATATCAATTTTTTGTTGATGGATCATTTTTAAAAGCGCCGCTGCCGCCTCTGCGTCGCACAACGCTCGGTGATGGTTCTCTAAAGATATGTCAAAAGTTTCACACAGATTGCCTAAAGAATACGACCTAAGTCCGGGGTAATGCTTCCTCATTTCTTTTACCGTGCATAATTTCGGCATAATAAAACTGCGCTCGAGACGTTGATACTCTTGTTTAAAAAAACCGTAGTCAAAATTAACGTTATGCGCCACAAATACACAGTTTTGCATGAATTGACCAAGACTATCTGCGACTTCACTGAATAAAGGCGCATCCTTGACCATATCATTGCTGATACCAGTGAGTTTGGTGATGAACCTGGAAATATGCCTTTGAGGGTTAATCAAGCTGCTCCACCTTTGCACTATCTCGCCATTGATCATTTTCACTGCACCAATTTCAGTAATACGATGCTGTGGCTGTTTGCCGCCAGTCGTTTCAACATCGACAACCACATAGGCCTGCATAGGGTCGACAAACCACTTGACCTTACAAACTCGCACATCAAATCCAGCTTTTTGTAAGGCGTTCATGCTAACAAACTGGTTGGGGCGAATTGAATCTCCGGGCGCCTTTACCTCCTCGAATCGCAGTTGTCCATTTTCTATGATCATCAAATCTGGATAACCATCATTCAACCCATGGTAATTTTGCGCCATCGCTCTCAAATGGCTAACAACAACCTCTGCTGCTACTCCAGTCAAAAAAATTGAAATAATCTGCATCATTTGTGGGTGCCAACGGAACATGCCATTAGGCTGACCGTAATACTGAACGGCTATTTTGGTTAAATAAGCGAGCGTTATTTTAGGATCAGAAAACATCAATAAACGTTGTTCGATAACCTCTTCTAACTCTTGGTAAATCGTATTTTCTTTGACTACTTTTGGTTTGCGATCAAACTCAGTTGTTATTGAATTAGCATGATGATTGAACAACTCTTGCCAAAATGTCAGGCCAAATAATGCATTAAACAAACGGTTTTCGGTTCTAAACACGGTAGCCCCTAAACGCTGAAAATGCTGTTTAACCCCTTTTTCTACTTGCTCTTTATGTATTTGATCAATAGCCAAGTTATAACTGTCATCGCGCAACTTTTGAGTTAGCTTACTGACTTTCACTTGATTAAATTTACGTTGATAAAAATCTTCAGCAAACAGTAGTAATACATCATCTAAAGAGTTGTTCATGATTTGCTCTAACTCTTCTTTTACTTGGTCTTTTTCACCATATTTATACAACTCTCGCAACCATTTTTCCTGCGCTTTAGGGTGAGACGAAGCACTCAGGTATGCCAAAGCCAACAATGAGTTCTCAAACAATAATTGTTTACCTAACAAATAAAAATACTCATCTTTGAGTTGTTTGCTTTGAGCACAATTGATAATTGCATTTGGTTGCTCTGCTACGCCTATATTTTTTAATGCATATTCCTGAATATTCAATTCATTACGTTGTAGTTGTGTGAGTTTAAAACTGTAGTAGTAAACAACCTGCGCCTGTTCAAAATTAACAAATCTAGCACTAGGCTGTGATCTATGATTTCGCGTTTTTAATACGCCGAGATCACGCATAGAAAACTTATCAAAACCACTGTTGGTATCACCGAAAAACAGGAATAACAAGTAGGCCAAACAAGGCTCAAAACTTTTGGCTAAGAACTGTTGAGCAAGCTCTGATGTGAGGCATTCGCTATTCGTACAGCAATGAATAACTTGATCCAATAAAACCTGTTTTGAGGCACTTTTTTTTATATCACCGACAGCATATTGGTTTAAAATATCCAGCAACTGTATTTTAGTTAATTGTTGCAACCAACCTTGGATATGGTCTGAATTTAACCTTGTTAATACCCCCACCCTTTCCAATGCGCTCAATTGACTGGGGCAGTCGTTAATCTCTTGATAGGTCATCTTGTTTAAGGTAATAAAACAACCTTGGCGATTGATTACTCTGACAAACATACATTGAGTGTCATGCCCTAACTGTTGATAACATCTCAAAAATTTTTGATGTTCGTCGTCCAACAAATGTGTGCATTGCTGAATGATGAAATTAACAAACTCGTTAAAATGATCGAGGTAGTATTTTTCTGGTAATGCTTTTGAAAGCTTGGGCATGGGATACACTACGGTATAACAATTTCATTATTATATACAGTAGTTCATACAGTTGTAAAATGGTATGTTAAATGGGGTGGTAGGCTATGGTTTACCGGTTTTTTGGGTGTTTGTACCAGAGATATCTAGCTGTAGATAATTGACTGAATTAATAAGCTGCACATGTTAAAAATAACAGTGCGAACAACAGGTGGGTAGACCGGCAACGGTACTCACTCACTGGAGAGCTGGTAAGTAGCCCATTGTAAAATAAGTTAAATTAATAACCTTCCCCCCTTGCTACCTACCTATTGATCCTTCGAGTGAAATTAACAGCGCCTTACGATAGATGTCTAGATAAACTTTCAGGTGTCCTGACAAATTCATGGTGAATTTTTTATCCACCAATGGTCGATCAATCCCTCCGTAGTCACACAAAAATGCTGCGAGAAATATTTGAAGGACAGCCTCAAAGGTGAGAGACAAGAATGACTCGCATAAATGACGGCAGTCTCCCAATTACCGGTTTCTTTGAGACTTTCCCATCAATTACCTTTACCGTAATTTGGCTACCATCACAGCACAATGTGAACCAATTCAAACGAGTTTACCCCAAACACGCATCACTAAACTGGGTCCGCTATTTATCCCATTAAGCGCTTCGTCTCTGTGAGCTTGATCATCAGCATTACACCCTTCCATCATTTTTATAATGTCGGTTTTATCAAAAAATTGAAGCTTAGACAGCGCATTAATTTGTTGCCTGTAATGAGCGTCAACAAATGGTTTTACTTTGGAATTAACAGAACAGCCATGTTAATTTCGGTCTAAATGGAATTAACAGGACAACCATGTTAATTTTTTCGTGTACTTTACCGCTGAAAAATCCATATTTATTTTGGCAAAGCCCTTATAATACTTAGTCTCCAGGGTAGTGCTTTTGACACAGCTGTCTTTGTAATTACCCCGTTTACCAGCACTACCGAGGTTTATAACAACAGTACTGAAATGGACAGCGAAAATTGTATTTTGACGCAAGTTGCTGCTATTTGTGGCGGTTATAATTATATAAAAGCGCAATATTAGTCTTATGATTTAATTCACTCATAATCCCACACCTCTATAAATTTTATATATATCAACTGCAACACTTGGCTGACGTAAAGTTTCAACTTTTGTAGATATTTTGTGCTTTATCCGCGAGAAAAAGATTTAAGTCCTTCTTGGTCAACCAGGCAATATAGCAACCTTAAGTACACCGTCTCTTTGATTGGCAAAAAGCTCATAAGCGTCTTCAATTTTATCAAGTGAATAATGATGGGTAATTAAGGGTTTGAGATCAACGCGCTCGGCTGCAACCACATTCATCAGTCTGCGCATCCGCTCCTTTCCTCCAGGGCATAAAGAGGTAATGATTTTTTGATCGCCTAGCCCTGCATGGAAAGCATCAAGGGGGATGGTGAGATCAGTAGAATAAACGCCAAGACTGGATAATGTGCCACCTGGCTTGAGGACTCTGAGGCAGTTCGCAAAAGTAGATTGTAGCCCTAGCGCTTCAATGGCAACGTCAACACCACGGCCTTGGGTAATGCGCATTATTTCTTCAACGGGGTCAGTTTTATGGTAATCAATAACAAAATTTGCACCTAACTGTCGGGACATTTTCATACGCTCTGGGACCGTCTCTACTGTAATAATGGTTGTTGCACCACGCAGTTTAGCGCCTGCGGTCGCACATAGGCCTATGGGTCCTTGAGCGAAAATTGCCACGGTGTCGCCGATCTTTATGTTAGCCGACTCCGCCCCTGCAAAACCGGTAGACATGATATCCGGGCACATGAGTACTTGCACATCGCTCAGTTCATCTGGCACGGGAGCGAGGTTTGCCATTGCATCTGGAACCAACAGAAATTCGGCTTGTGCACCGTCAATAGTATTGCCAAAGCGCCAACCTCCGAGGGCTTTGATACCATGCCTACAACTCCCGCCATCTTGTGAATGGAGTCCATCCAGGCAAGCGTAAGAATAGCCACTTGGGCAAATAGCACCAGCGATAACACGCTGACCTTCTTCATATCCAGTAACATTTGCCCCGATTTTTTCTATGACACCCACAGGTTCATGTCCTATGGTCAAGCCCTTCGCCACTGGGTATTCACCCTTGAGTATATGAATGTCTGTACCACAAAGAGTAGTGGTAGTTATCCTTATCAATGCATCATTGGGACCAACGTCCGGTATCGGTTTGTCATCGAGGATAATTCGTCCAGGCTCAACAAACACAGCAGCTTTCATCATTGCAGTCATAACCGTTCACTCCATCGCTTGGGTTGAGAGGAAAGACTAGTATAGGTACTTTTTGGCGCTTTGATCTAAGTCAAGACCCTTAACGGGTGCTAAATTTGAAGGAAATATATTTCGTTTTTCATTACGCAATCGAGCTTAGAATTAACAGAGGAATTAACAGGACAGCCATGTTAATTTTTTCGTGTACTTTACCGCTGAAAATCCATGTTTATTTTGGCAAAGCCCTTATAACACCTATTCTGCGGGGGCAGTTCTATTAACATATATGTCTTGATGATTTCGTTTTAAAATGGTCCCGGCAGGAATTAACAGGACAGCCATGTTAATTTTTTCGTGTACTTTACCGCTGAAAATCCATGTTTATTTTGGCAAAGCCCTTATAACACCTGTTCTGCGGGGACAGTTCTATTAACATATATGTCTTGATGATTTCGTTTTAAAATGCTCCCGGTATTTTGCTGGTTGCTCATTACCGCGTAGGTACACAAAAATGCAGGAGCAATTTTTGAACGTTCGAAGGACGGCCTCAAAGGTGAGAGACAAGGATGTCTTGAATAAATGTCGATGGCAAAAACAGAGGATAGAAACAGTAAGCAGTCTTCTACCCAGCCTCGACGATGCTCGTAACTTTGCCCTGAGTATTTATCCTTACCACGGCTGCCGTAACGCACAGGAATGAGCGACGAACACCGCGGGAAACGCAGTGACACATTTTTAGGGAATAAAGTTAAACAGCTTCAGCTGGCTTCGAAGAAGTGAATAACAGGGATGTTATTCATAAAAAAAGGCGTATTAATTAAGCTGACTTGGATTTTTCGTGGCTGGGGCATAACCCACCTGTCGACTAAATGTAAAACACCAAATAAGTGTAATTTAGTTCAAAAAACAATCAATTCATCATGACTGTCTTGGTAATTCTCTTTGTTATCCCCTGTCTGCGATTAAAAAAGGCTAAGATCATGAGCACCCATGAGAGCCCTTTACAGGCATCGTGGCTGCAGATATAGTTACTTCTATCCTAAAAAGAATGAGCCCCAATGAAATCGTTTCTTCTTATAGTAGCCTGTGTATTTTCGAGCTCTTTTACTATCGCGAGTCCCAGCGATTTAGCGCGTTGGCAAGAACAGGCTGAACAAGTCACTATCACGCGTGATACATGGGGTATTCCTCATGTATATGGCAAAACTGACGCCGACGCCGTGTTTGGAATGATTTACGCGCAGGCGGAAGACGATTTCCAACGTGTCGAATTAAACTACCTAAATGCCATGGGTCGCTTGGCTGAAGCAGAAGGGGAAAGCGAGCTATACCGTGACCTACGCATGAAACTCTATATCGACCCTGCTGACATAAAACAAAAATATAGCGAAAGTCCTGACTACCTACAAAAATTAATGAACGCGTGGGCGGATGGTTTAAATTATTATCTGTATACTCATCCTGATGTTACCCCGAAGGTAATCAAAAAGTTTGAGCCCTGGATGGCATTGACCTTCACTGAAGGTAGCATTGGTGGTGACATTGAAAGTATCAACATAAAGCGCCTTGAGAGCTTTTACGGAACAGCTAAAACAGACCCTACTGTTGCTCAATTAACCCAAGATCCTAACACAGAGCCGCAAGGGTCTAATGGCTTTGCTATCGCCCCCCAAAACACCAAAAACGGTAATGCGCTGCTGCTCATTAATCCCCATACCTCATTTTATTTCCGCGCCGAGGTTCACATGCGCAGTGATGAAGGATTGAACGCTTATGGTGCTGTCACTTGGGGCCAATTTTTCATCTATCAGGGTTTCAACGAAAAAACAGGCTGGATGCATACTTCTAGTGGCGCAGATTTCATTGACGAATACCTCGAAACTATTGAAAAGCGTGAGGATGGCCATTATTACAAATACGGTGATGCATGGAAAAAACTGCGCGAAAGGCAGATCAATTTGCCCTATAAAACTGCAATGGGGCAACAATCAAAAACGGTCACCGTATATTACAGCCACCGCGGCCCAATCGTGCGGGAGCTAGATGGCAAATGGGTAAGCGTGGCCTTAATGCAGAATCCAATTGACGCACTAAAACAGTCTTATGGACGCACAAAGACTACAAATTACCCAGACTACCAAGAGAATATGCAACTGCATACCAACTCTTCAAACAACACGCTGTTTGCTGATGCCGATGGCAATATCGCGTATTTTCATAGTAATTTCATTCCCCGGCGAGACCCATCTTTTGACTGGAAGAAACCCGTAGATGGCAGCAATCCAGCAACAGACTGGCAGGGATTGCATACACTAAATGAAACCGTTGGTGGACATAACCCAAAAAGCGGCTACCTAAACAACACAAACAACTGGCCCTGGATGATGGCGGGGCCAAAACACAGCCCAAAACCAGAGGACTACCCTTCTTATATGGAGAATTACCCTGAGAACTATCGCGGCATCCACGCGATTGAGGTACTAGACGGCAAAAAAGACTTCACTATTGATAGTTTGATCGCTGCGGCCTATAGCAGTCGTTTAACCGCCTTTGACGTTCTGCTGCCTGTTTTATACAAGGCTTATGCCGCGGCGCCTGTTGCTGAACTGGCTGACCAGATTACTCTCCTCAAAGCATGGGACCATCGCTCTAGCGTTAGCTCCACAGCAACTTCACTTGCCGTATTTTGGGGTCAAGATCTCCGGCGCAAAGCTGCAGATAATCAAGCAGCACGAACTGACGCCACCAAGCGCGGCCTAAGCTTTAGTGAATATGTCGCTGAGTATACGGCTCAAATCGGTGTAGCAACCTTAGCTGAAGCCAAGGCAAAGCTGATCGCTGATTTTGGTAGTGCAGAAACGCCCTGGGGGGAAATAAATAGATTTCAGCGCCTAACAGGCGACATCAAACAACCTTTTGATGATGCCGCACCTAGTATTCCTGTTGGCTTTACTTCTGCTCGATGGGGATCACTAGCGGCATATGGCCAACGCACATTCAATGATACAAAACGTATATATGGGACCCGCGGTAACAGTTTTGTCGCCGTGGTTGAATTTGGTGATAAAGTAAAAGCTAAAGCGATTACCGCGGGTGGACAAAGTGGCGACCCAGCTAACCCGCACTTTAACGATCAAGCACCGCTTTATGCAGCTGGCAAATTACGCAATGTCTATTTCTATCAAGACGATATTGACAAAAATACAGAGCGTAAATATCACCCTGGTGATAAAGCCGCCTTACCAAATCCTTAAAGAGCTAAGCGGCATGTCAACGAGGCGGAATGCTCAGACAATCTGCGCTTGCATCGCCGAGTTCGGTGCCACCATCTACTGTCAAAATCGTTCCGTTTATATAGCGACCCAGATCGCTAGCGAGATAAATCGCGGCATCGGCAATATCTTTGGTTTCGCCGAATCGTTTACTAGCAATTTTATCAGCCATTGCTGCTTTCGCGTCGGGAGTCGGCGCTAAGCGCTCGGCGCCCTCTGTACCGTTGATTGGTCCAGGTGAAATACCGTTGACCGTAATGCCGGCGGCACCCCACTCAATAGCCAAGCATTTAATCATCATATTGATGCCTGCTTTAGCTGCGCAAACGTGTACCTGAAATGGCATTACAGAAACCGCTTGCGGCGCCGTAATCGCAATTAATGAAGCGCCTTTGTTAAGATGCTGAAAGCCCAATGAAAATACATTATATGTGCCGATTAAATCAATATCGACCACGGTCTTAAAACCTTTCGGTGAAATGCCTAAAGCCGGTGCTGGAAAGTTACCTGCCGCACCAGAAATCAAACAATCAATCTTACCGAATTCAGCAACACAAGATTTTAAAGCGCTATCCACCTGCTCGGGATCCCTTACGTCAGCAGTCAGAGCAATTGCGCTGTATCCGCTATCATTTTTAACACTGTCAGTAATCTCTTGAGCTGCTGCGACTGCTTTATCAGAATTTCGGCCAAGTACTGCTACCTTTGCACCTACTGCCGCCATACCTTTGGCTATACCTAGATTGATACCGCTGGTGCCGCCAGCAATAAAAACCACTTTATCTTTTAGTGTCGATGGGGCAAACATGTTTACTTACTCCTTTCTATAATTTTAAAATTTTGCGCTAATTAACCTTGCGTGAATTATTCTTAAGCTATGCCTAAGGATCATTGAGACAATTTGTGCAAAATATCTTTCACATTTTGCTCGTGCTTGCCTTGACTTGCCATTGCGCCAGCGTTTGCTGAGCGTCAGCATCACGCCGCCTAATAGCTATCGCTAAGGACTCTCGCGCTTGGTCATTTGGAATAACGGCTACACCGTCATTAGCAGCAACAATAATATCGTTAGTATGTACGTTAACACTGCCGCACACCACAGGATTATTGAGCGGTATGTAGACTTTTTTAGCGCCGGGTTTTGGACAGGTACCAAGCCCATGAACCTGAAACTTCATATCAACTACTTTATCAATATCACGAATAACACCATCAACCACAAAGCCGTTAATACCATGCTCTTTGGCAATAGCACAAACATTACCGCCGCTCACAGCATACTGAACATTGGCTTGCACCACTAAAATATCACCGGGTTCAGCAGCATAAATTGCTGCGTGTAGCATGTGGTTATCACCTCGCCCACATTGTACTGTAAAGGCTCTTCCGGCTATACGCGGCATGTTTGGCAAAAGTGGGTGAATTGCATAATGCATAAATTGATGTCGAGGTAGCGCATAAGCTAAGTCGCATGATGAAACTTGAGCGAAGTCTGTTGTGACGCAGCCATAAAGAAAAGGTGGCTCACACAACTATCAAAACCAATTATATCAAGCTACCGCTATGACCGCTTATAGCACCGACCAGCCAAACAGCTGACTGATTTGATTAAGCTGTGAATTCCAGTCATACAACTGAATGGAACGCGACGGGCAAGTAAAGCTTCATCACAACCGTTGAATAGTAATGGCTAACAAATTAACAGGACAGCCATGTTAATTTTTTCGTGTACTTTACCGCTGAAAATCCATATTTATTTTGGCAAAGCCCTTATAAAACCTGTCCTGCGGGTGCAGTTCTATTAACGTGGGGTCTTGATAATTTCGTTTTAAAATGCTCCCGGTATTTTGCTGGTTGCTCATTACCGCGTAGGTACACAAAAATGCAGGAGCAATTTTTGAACGTTCGAAGGACGGCCTCAAAGGTGAGAGACAAGGATGTCTTGAATAAATGTCGATGGCAAAAACAGAGGATAGAAACAGTAAGCAGTCTTCTACCCAGCCTCGACGATGCTCGTAACTTTGCCCTGAGTATTTATCCTTACCACGGCTGCCGTAACGCACAGGAATGAGCGACGAACACCGCGGGAAACGCAGTGACACATTTTTAGGGAATAAAGTTAAACAGCTTCAGCTGGCTTCGAAGAAGTGAATAACAGGGATGTTATTCATAAAAAAAGGCGTATTAATTAAGCTGACTTGGCTTTTTCGTGGCTGGGGCATAACCCACCTGTCGACTAAATGCAAAACACCAAATAAGTGCACTTCAGTTTAAAAAACAATCAATTCATCATGACTGTCTTGGTAAGTTTAACGCTAAATGGTGACCCCTTTCTCGCTTTTTACGCGCCATACCATCAAGCAACCAAAGGCAAGCAAAAGCGCAATTGACGGCTCTGGCACCACAACTTGAATGTCACTAAAACCACTGCCGCCATTAGCGGGAGAATATGGCATCGCTGATCCTATCAAGCTTTCAAGCGTCATTTCAGCATCGATATTACCAGCGTAGGAAATTGCCAAGCCAGACCCCATTATCGTCAGCGGCTGCTGCCCATACGAAGAATCTATGCTAAACCAAAGTACAAACGACTCGGGATTATTAAAGTTATTCGCCTGAGTGCTGACGAGGGCAGGCTCGCCGGGGGCGACATCAAACAATCCGGACAGATCTGTATAGCTATAAGTGACTGCCGTACCCGTCACTTCCCAAGCGACTCCAGAATCCCCAAAATTACCGGTAATTCCAGAGTCACTACCGGTCGCGGTCACGGTTTTCGCAGTGGTATCGAGGTGAAGGATCAGAGCTGCACTGACCGACCCCGTGAAGGCGGTGGCCATTACAGCCATGACCAAGCCGACGAGCCCACGCCACAGCCTGTGGTTCCGTCCTGTTAATAAGGCTGAGCAGTGAGGGTTCGAATCTATTCGTTTCATATTGTCTATCTCTATTTGGTGTTAGTCTCGGATTCTTGTTAAGAATATGCGCGTACAGGTAAAATAAAACTGCACCTTGCCTCATATCTACCATATTTACTTCTCTTTTATATTCTTAGACGCTCAAAATCTGCGGTATGAATT
>JBKEFM010000148.1:0-11140 GCA_046709505.1 Paraglaciecola sp.
TTTTATTAACGGTCAATGTTCGTAACACAATTGCCGACCATGGGGATCAATACAGTACCCTTGGCCCTGGCTGTAATATTTTCCGTCAATACAATTCTACTGGAGCCCAGTTAAATACAAAAAAATTGAGGACATTGTCTGATATCGCCAAGATAGCCGGTGTGTCTGACTCGACAGTGTCCAGAGCTTTGAGCAACAACACCTTGATCAGCGAAAATAAAAATCCAGCAAATTGCCGCTGACAATGATTTTAAGATCAACACCACAGCACCTAACTTGCATTTACAAAAGTCCAACACTATAGCTGTGGTGCTGTTAATCAGTTCCAAGGCAGATCAATCCGTGTCTAACCCTTTTATCTTGAGCATTTTGGGAGCAATTGCCGATGAACTGAATGAATATGGCTATGACGTGCTCCTCGGGGCACATAAAGGTTCACACCAGCAACTGTTGAATCATTATTACGATTCCAAAACGGGCCGATAGCCTCATAGTGTTTAGTTAGGGGGATAATAGTGAATAATTTGCTGAACGGTTAAACAACAACCGACCTATAGCAGTTTAGGGTGCCTATGCACAAAACAATAACTACATTACGGTGGACACAGACAACTTGTTAGGGGGCAGGATGTGTTTTTAGCTGCAAGAAACCTTGCAGCAATCAGTTTGGCAGAGCCAATTGCTGCTCCTTATCTTTAATTAAGTCGAATTCGGGTTTAAGCCACACCAGCATACATATACTGAACAAGGCTGTGATGACCAATACCGCGCTTAGCCAAGTACTCAGACCAAAGAAGGCAACAGCCACCAATGCCGCCCCATGTTTGCCCCATTCAAGCCATAATCCGCATACGCGATTTTCCATCAATACCCCCACTGAAAAACTGGCATAAAATCCCACAGCGATGATCATAAGCTGCTGCCAGAAATCCAGATTGGCCAGGTTTAATAAAAACGCTAAAGCGACTCCAGTAGTGAGTACATGCTGCACTACCAGATACACCTTGCGTTTGGCACTAAGAGCAATATCGAATTTTTTAAACTGCTTTAAATCCACTCTGGGCAGAGGATGATCTCGTTCTACGTCCACCGGTCGCCAGCCTGTACGGCCAAACCATACTGCCCACTTGTCCCGCCAGCGTTTAGTGCGCCAACTGTCTTTCAGCAATTGCTGATAAACATGCACATTGGCATATAAGGGGTTCCAGCTATGCAACGCTTTGCGAATACCATAAATAGGAGGCTCGTTAGCCAATTCTTCCTGAAAGGTACCAAACAGCCTGTCCCAAATAATAAATACTCCGCCGTAATTACAATCAATATAAATGTGGTTCTGGCCATGATGAGCACGATGATTAGACGGTGACACAAACACCCATTCAAACCAGCCGAGTTTAGGGATATGCCGCGTATGCACCCAAAACTGATAAATTAGATTTAGGGAACCGACACTAAGCAGCAATAGCGGATCCACCCCCAATAAGGCCATCGGTAAATAGAATATCCAACTGAAAATACTACTGCTGCTTTGTCGCAACGCGGTGGTGAGGTTATATTCTTCACTGGAATGATGCACCACATGTGCCGCCCACAGGATGTTCATTTCATGACCAAGACGGTGTTTCCAGTAGTAACAAAAGTCATACATAATGAAGGCTCCTATCCATACCCACATCACTTGCGGGAGGATCAGCAGTGCGAAGTTGTCGTAGAGCATCACATAGACAGTAAAGGGCACCATGGCTTTTACTATGTCGATCATGCGACTAAGCACACCTGCTGTTAAGCTATTGATTGCATCATTGACACGATAGTAATCAGTCTTTCTGACTTTTTCTGCGATAAGTTCGAAACCTATCAACAAAAAGAAAAAAGGGATAGCATAAATAATATAACTCATCACGCCCCTCCTGGGGAAATGCGGCTGAAAACGCTAAATAAATGAACATTCTATACCCAAAACCATTGACGTTGCAGTCAGGCGGCAAAAAAACTCAGTCACGTGAGCTTAGCCATACTAAGTGATTGGGGTCAGTGATAGCAGCCAATAAAGCAGCTTAAAGAATGACGGATATAAACATTATTAACATAGCTTTCACCAACTAACATCTCGGACAGGCTATAATGGAAACCCGAACCAATATCCAATTGGAATGAAAAAATAATTACATTTTATTAAAAAATTATTATTCACCAGTTTACCTAAATAACCAAGCCTATCTACATTTTGGCAAGCCTTAGGTGAAAAATCTAAATCGATTCATATCGTTAAATTAACCTTGATCGATTGATCTTTTGTCACAACACTATAAATTGGTAGGTGTTAATTAATTTTATTTTTAATTCAGCAACCTACTGCTAACACAGATAAATTAACCAAGCCGTATACCTGCGCATTGAGGAGTATTTATGAGTGAAAAAGACTCTACAACCAAATCTCTTGTCCCCCACTTTACGATTGCGGTGGCGTTGATTGCCATACTGGCAACCTATTTTTTATGGCCTAATGATGATGTTGACATGCCTCCCATGGAAGCACCAACTCCCTTGATCGTTCCTGATCCCGTACCTGAGCCTGAGCCCGAGCTCATAGAAGAGGTAATTGAACCCGAAGAGGAAGTGATACCTGAGCCAGAGCCCCTGCCTGAACCTGAACCTGTGGATATCAGTGACAGTGGGGTAAAAACTGAACTTCTAAACTTAACTGACTACGATACCCTGGCTAAACTATTGGTTAATAATGATCTGTTGCAACGTTTTGTGATCATGACCAATAATCTGGCAAATGAGAATTTAGCTGCCAACCATCAAGTTTTGATTCCGCCAGAGCAACCTTTTCGTACTTTTGTTCAGGCAGATAAAGAGTGGATAGATCCCGCTAGCTACAAACGTTACACCTCTTATGTGGACGTGCTTGAATCGCTGGATACAGCCTCTTTACATCAACTTTACGCACAATATAAGCCTGCAATAAACAAAATTTTTGCCGAAATCAGCGGCCCCAGGGACGATTTCGGTGAAAAATTAACAGACGCCATAGATTTGCTACTCGATACCCCTGAGGTGCCCGTACCTGTTGAGGTATACACAGATAGTGTGATGTACAAATTTAAGGACAAGAATTTAGAGTCCTTGGCCGCCCCACAAAAGCAACTTCTGCGCACAGGCCCGGAAAATATGCGCCGCATCAAGGCCAAATTGCGGGAAATCAAGCAAATACTCGAAGCACAATAGATGGACCTGGCCGAACTGCAAAAGCAACTTGTCAGTCAGCAAGGCAAGTTGCCCCCTGTCGATAAATGGGATCCTAAATTCTGCGGTGATATCGATCTTGAAATCAAACATGACGGCAGTTGGCACTATATGGGCACCCCCATTGGCCGTCAGGCATTAGTCAAACTCTTTGCCAGCGTTATAAAACGCGAAGGTGACGATTATTTTCTGGTGACACCCGTGGAAAAGGTTGGCATCCGCGTAGTGGACTCACCTTTCATTATTACCCAGTGGCAACAGCAAGATGAACAACTAATATTTACCACCAAAACCGAAGATGTCTTTGTGGTCAGCACAGATAATCCGGTGGAATTAAAAATCGATATTGCCACCGGTGAAACACTCCCCTACGCTCTGGTGCGCGCAAACTTATGGGCTCGTTTACACCAAAACGTCTTTTACCAGCTTACCGAGCTTGGTAGAGAGCAACAAAAGGATGGCTGCCAGCAGTTAATAGTGCAAAGTGGGAACTATAATTTTAGTTTAGGCAAACTCTAATTCCTATATACCCAAAGCCATTGGCGTTGCAGTTAGGCGGCAACTTCAAGGGAGACGGGTATATACCAAGGGCCAACAACGGATAAATAATATGCAAACCCTTAGTAAAATATTATACATATTAACTTCTTTGGCAGCGGCTTCTGCATCTGCTGATACCTACATTCAGGCTGGTCATCTGATCAGTGCCGACACAGAGCGTGTTCAACATGCCATGACAGTGGTGGTAGCCGGCAATAAAATTAAATCAATCCAGTCTGGTTACAGCAAAGGCACGGCTGACGACACCGTTATAGACTTACGCGAGTATACCTTGCTGCCGGGTTTAATGGATATGCATACCCATATTTCATCCCAGCATAATGGTCAGGCTTCTTACATGGAGCGCTTTACCCTTAATGAGGCAGATTACGCTTTAAAGGGAGCTTATTACGCCCAAAAAACCTTACAGGCAGGCTTTACCACCATTCGAAATTTGGGCGATAGCTACAACGAAACCGTCGCTTTGCGCAATGCCATCAATAAAAACCTCACCCAAGGCCCACGGATATATACGGCTGCAAAATCTATTGCCACAACAGGTGGCCACGCAGATCCTACCAATGGCCGTGCCGCCCATTTGATGGGCGATCCTGGACCTGCTGAGGGGGTAATAAATGGCGTAGCACAAGCTCGTCACGCCGTGCGCCAGCGTTATAAAGATGGCGCAGATTTGATTAAAATCACGGCTACAGGTGGCGTATTAAGTGTCGCCAAAAGTGGTCAAAATCCACAATTTATGGATGATGAATTGCAAGCGATAGTCGCAACTGCCAAAGATTATGGCATGACAATAGCGGTGCATGCCCATGGTAAAGAAGGCATACACCGGGCGATAAAAGCCGGTGTCACCTCTATCGAACATGGCACTTACATGGATAAGGACACCTTCAAGCTAATGAAGGAATATGGTACCTACTATGTACCCACAGTTATGGCGGGTGAATGGGTGGCACAAAAAGCTGAAATAGACGGGTTCTTCCCTGAACTGGTGCGCCCCAAGGCCAGGCAGATAGGGCCGCTGATCCAACAAACGTTTGCCAATGCCTACCAGGCTGGGGTGAAAATCGCATTTGGCACCGATTCTGGTGTTTCCGCCCATGGTGACAACGGCCAGGAATTTGCCTTAATGGTCGCAGCAGGTATGCCAGCAATAGAAGCTATACGTAGTGCGACCTTTCACGGGGCTAAGCTATTAGCCATAGAGGATACTCTGGGTACGATAGAAGCCGGAAAGCTAGCCGATTTGATAGCAGTAAAAGGCGACCCGCTAACCGACATTACACTTCTGCAACAGGTGCAGTTTGTGATGAAAGATGGGATTGTTTATAAGCAGCAATAAAAAACAGTTGGTTATATTACGAAATTAAATCAGCGCCAAGGCGTTCTGTTGGTAAGACTCCTGACCAGGTGAACCACCTGATAAAATAATGAACAAACGAGGCCACTTATGAAATTTGCTTTATCCCTATTACTTCTGACTCTAGGCACCAGTAGTGCCTTGTTTGCCGCAGATTTTAGTGTCACTAAAGATAAAATTACCGCTGCTATGCAAGCTGATGGGCGCACCGCCGCCGACATCTCCCGAGATGAAAACCGCAAACCGCTTGAAACGCTCGAATTTTTTGGCTTACGAGACGATATGCGTATTATTGAGCTGATCCCCGGTGGGGGTTGGTACAGCAAAATATTAGCGCCCGTCATGCGTGACAAAGGCCAATATTTCGCTGCTCTGGGTACCGCCAGATTAGAAAAAAATCTGCTTGATAAACCCGATTTCGATAAGGTCAAAATTCTCGCCAAAGAGGCCAAATTATGGCGCGAAGCGGGGGATGACTTCTACTCACTGGCGCTGGATAATTTGCAAATTGATGATGCAGATATGGTATTAACCTTCCGTAATTACCATAACTTCAATGAGCCAGGAAGACGAAAAATGAACGAGGCCGCATTTTCAGCCTTAAAGCCCGGCGGTATTTATGCCGTAGTGGATCACACCGCCCGTCACATGGAATCGCCTAACAGCTCCAATCGGCGTCGGGTTGATCCGGTATTAGCCATCCATGAAATACAACAAGCCGGGTTCGAGTTTGTCGATTACAGTAACTTACATTATCGACAAGACGACGAACTACGCTATGAAGTGGGTGCTAAGACAGTAACCGGCAACACCGATCGCTGGACTATAAAATTTCGTAAACCCGACTAGAAGCAAGGTAAAAAAAATCATTTAATTACCTTGTTGCGGCTAAACTAAAAAGAAAAGTCTTAGTCGCAACAAAAGAAAAAAACTACTGACAACCATAGTAAATGACTCAGTAGTATTCCCCCAGCCACCCAAGCACACCGAATAAAGGCCGGAATATGGCCTGTTTTATCCAGAGCAAGGGCCATATTGTTAATAGATGCTCTGCCATCAATGTATCAAAGATACCTGCAGCAACGTTAATCTTTACGGATCAAATAACGATAGGGTTTATCAGCAATCTCTGATGCCAGCAAAGTATGCCCCATAAAACGGCAAAAGCTTGGGATATCCCGGGTGGTAGAGTGATCATCAGCGGTAATGAGCAAGGTTTCACCTACCTGCATCTGCCTTATGCGCAAGCGCACCATCATCACAGGCTCAGGGCAACGCAACCCCAGGGTATCCAGGCTATAGCCGGCCTGACTGTACCCTGAGATTGCGTCTACCTTAGATACCATAGTCACTACGGTATTGTTCTATATTGGCTAAATGCTGCGCTAACTCCGGCTTTTGTTGTTGTATGTCTTGCAGGTATTCCACTAAATCTCCGAGGGTGATTATGGATATAACCCGGGTGGAAAAATCCCGTTCAACTTCCTGAATTGCGGATAATTCGCCCTGACCCTTTTCTTGCCTGTCTAAAGCGATCAACACCCCGGCTAGCTCAGCATTGTGAGCCTTAATTAACAACATAGACTCACGAATGGCGGTACCCGCTGTAATCACGTCATCCACCAACATCACTTTGCCCGTCAGAGGACTACCCACCAGACTGCCCCCTTCGCCATGAGCCTTGGCTTCTTTGCGGTTGAAGCAATAGGGTTTGTCTACATCATGTTTGTCCGCCAAAGCCACCGCCGTAGTAGTGGCGATGGGAATGCCTTTATATGCCGGGCCAAACAACAGATCGTAGGGGATGTTGGCGACTTGTAGAGCCTGAGCGTAATACTGGCCTAACTTTGCCAAGTCGCGGCCGGTATTGAACAAACCCGCATTGAAAAAATACGGGCTGATACGCCCTGATTTCAAAGTGAATTGACCAAATTTAAGCACACCGCGGCTTAAGGCGAATTCAATAAATTCCCGTTGATAATCCAGCATAAACAATATCTCCTAACTTAATTCAGTGCGCTTTTTTGTTCGTCAAATAATTCACGAATACCGTGTTTAGCCAGCTCCAGCATTTCTTGCATTTCTTCCATACTGAAAGGTTCGCCCTCGGCTGTGCCTTGCACTTCGATCAGCTTACCCGTATCGGTCATCACCACATTCATATCTGTCTCAGCCGCAGAATCTTCAATATATTCCAGATCAGCAATAGCGTTACCTTTGTAAATCCCTACAGACAAGGCAGCAATCATATGTTTCATGGGATTGGTCTTGATTATGCCTTTGCTACGCATCCAGCTTAAGGCATCAACTAACGCCACACAGGCGCCGGTAATAGCAGCAGTCCGAGTGCCGCCATCGGCCTGTATAACGTCACAATCCACCACTATAGTGTTTTCGCCCAGCAGTTTTAAATCCAGTGCCGCACGCAAAGACCGTGCTATTAAACGCTGTATTTCAAGGGTACGTCCGCCTTGTTTACCACGGGCCGCTTCGCGATCAGAACGGGTATGGGTGGCCCTTGGCAACATGCTATATTCGGCTGTCACCCAGCCTTTACCCTTACCCTTCATAAATCTGGGCACACCTTCACTTACCGATGCATTACACAGTACTTTGGTGTTGCCAAACTCAATCAACACTGAGCCTTCAGCGTGACAGGTAAAGTGACGGGTAATAGTAACGGGTCTGATCTGATTGGCGGTTCTGTCGCTCGGGCGCATAGTTAACTCCTTAAAATAATATCTCGCAAAATTATACCGTAATGCCCGGCCCGGTTCTTTACAAATTGGCCACCCGCCATCACTTATCTACCAGGTAAACAACTTGAGTACACGATTGCTGTCGCGCATCCCAAGAACAAGGTTATAATACGCACTGATTTGATTAAGGAAGTGACCCTATGATTTACAGTATGACCGCATTTGCCCGTCGCGAACTCAAAGCGCAGTGGGGCACAGCCGTATGGGAAATCCGTTCTGTTAACCAACGTTTTTTGGAAACCTACTTTCGCCTACCTGAGCAATTTAAAAGTCTGGAACCCATTTTACGAGAACGTTTTCGTAAACATCTGCAGCGCGGTAAGGTTGAATGTTCATTGCGTTTTGTGGCCAACGATGCAGCCGTAGGCAAACTTAGCCTTAATGAAGCGCTGGCCAAACAGGTTATGAATGCCGCCGACTGGGTACAATCCCATGGTCAATCGACAGGTGTGAACCCCCTGGATGTATTGCGCTGGCCAGGGGTGATCGCCGCCGAAGAAACAGATATGGAAGGAATTCAGGCTGAAGTCTTACAAGAGTTTGATACAACCCTAAACGACTTTATCAGTGCCAGAGGCACAGAAGGCAACACGTTAAAAATATTGCTCGAACAGCGTCTCGATGCCATCTATATCGAAGTAGAAAAAGTTAAGCAACACATGCCTGATGTGATTAAGTGGCAACGTGAAAAAATACTGGCCCGCTTTGAAGAAGCTAAAATTGAGTTAGATGAAACCCGGCTAGAGCAGGAAATGATCATGCTGGCACAAAAGGTAGATGTCGCAGAAGAACTTGACCGCCTGGTCTCGCACCTGGGAGAAACGCGTAATATCCTTAACAAAGGGGGTCCGGTAGGACGACGTCTTGATTTTATGATGCAAGAATTCAACCGTGAATCAAACACCCTGGGCTCAAAATCTATCAACTCTGACATCACCCAATCGGCAGTCGAACTCAAAGTACTTATTGAACAAATGCGCGAGCAGATCGCGAATATAGAATAAGCTCTGGTCATTCTTGCATCAACTTTTGAGCCCTGTTTAGCGATCATAAAACAGGGCTTTTTCATTTAAAATCAATCAACCTAAAAAAAATAAGCAATCAGTTTACGCTCCGGCAGTATTGCTTTAAGCAAATAACCCGCACTTTTAACAACCTATCTGAATATATAATCAGCAATATTACTAACGAAACGGTTTTTATATCTCCATTAGTAGTCTAGTATGCGCGCTTGCTAGTTTGCCGCGCTAGTTTAATGGTCAAATTAAGAAATAAGAGATGTCAGTATTTTTGGCTAACCAATATTTAAACCTTTACTTGATAAATATAAAACCTTGTTTTTAAAGTAATTTAATTTATTGGCTTGCATTATACTTCGTCTCATCACTAAAGATAATGCGGTATTTTCACTTAATATATCGTATCGGATGCCGATAATAATTTACGGTGTTTTTTTCACTTACAACTGGTTAAGATCTACAGATGTCTTGTTTAACTCGAAAACTTCAACAGCAATTAGCGCGATACATTCAGCGTAACAACCCATCACTGGTCATAAGTGATGCAGAAAAAATCCGGATTGAACTGGTTAACAAAGGTGTATGCCCCTCAGCCGTGACCACCGATCAGGTCAAGTTAATTATGCTAGGTGTAAAGAGCTGTTAAAGGGCAATAAATTCGCTCAAATAACGATATGGCGTTTCAGCTAGGCGTCAAAGGAGCGATTCTCCATTCGCTTAGGTTTGCCAAGAGCTTTAGGTTGAGACAGCGGGGAGTGAAAGCAGCCAACAAACCTGGATATTCAAGGGCGACCGGTATAGATTTTGGGTGAACTCACTGAATATCTGGCTGGATAAGCATTTTTTGGGTCATTTTGGCGATAAAACCAAACCAGTATTCGCTAATTCTTTCTGTGTTGCCAAGCTCAGTGCGGGATTTTTCAATTCAATAATAGTACGCTGGGCCAAGTTAGCTTTTTCGATACTGCGGTTAAATAAGCTATGACGTTGAAATATCGCCTCAAAACGACCATTTTTCTTAGCCCGCCTTAAGCCCAGTTCAATCTGTTGCGCGAGTCCTATATTGCCTGCTTGTACAAAAAAATACTCAACCGCTGGGTAATGAAGTAATAACTTTTTTTCAATCACCAAAGTGTCAAATAGTTCCTCTTCTCGCCAAATCTCACTTATCCCTCGGGGAAAATAATCAAATCGATTTGCCAGCAGCATTTTGTGCAAAGTGCTTGCTGGGCCAGTGTTGATATATTAGAAAATTTATATTGATGACCTTTATTGATCAACAGCAGACGGTAGCCCATTAAGCCTTTGAGTAAGGGGATGGAGATGGGCAATAAATTTTGTTCACGGGCTTTTGATGTCATAAGCCATGTCACATCTAATATTTCACCTGCCTGCAGGCTCTTTATCAGTCGACTTTGTGACATGGGTATGGTCACAGGCTGCAAGCGAGTGTTGGGGTAATCGAATCGGGTTTCGTCTATCGCTGTTGTTAACAATTCAGTATAGTAGGCTAGCTGCTGTCGGTTGATTTTGGGATTTTCATAAAAGAGGATTAAATTATCGGTTGCATGGCTTGGTAGGGTGATAAATAACAACGCTAACACCCATTTTATGTCCATATTCCAAATCTCTGTCAGTAAGAAAATTCATTACCATCATAGCACAAGCGTTATACTCCCAGTCATGCTGGATTTTGAGACCATGGCAGAGGCAAAAATTGCGGATACGTACTGCTGTTTGATGTTAACAGTTAACCTGTAAAGGTTTACTTATGCCCTCTAAACACATCATTCAAACGAACACTTATGGCCAGCGGTTTAACGATATTGTATATGCAGGAACGCTGTTCTGCGCTTTGAGGATTGTGAATTTACAGACCTGTTAATAGAAAACTATATTTTCACTGATTGCCAGTTCAAGTCGTGTAACTTGAGTTTCGCCAAGCTTAACGGTAGCCAATTTGTAAACGTAATTTTTAGCGCCAGTAAGCTAATGGGGATAAATTGGGCAAATGCCTGTTGGCAAGGCTTAATGTCCGGAGCCGGTCTGAGTTTCAAACAATCTATTTTAAATTCATCGTCTTTTTTTGCGTTGAATATCGCCGGTATTGACATTATTGAATGCAAAGCTCAGGACGTCGATTTTCGCAAGACAGATTATCATACTGACTTGCGTAACAATGTTCTTACCAG
>JBKEFM010000149.1:0-10958 GCA_046709505.1 Paraglaciecola sp.
ACCAGACGTTTATAGGGGCCGTTAATAAAACCGAAAAAGCGTTTGTTAAAGCGGTCGCGCCAGCTGGTTGGTTTAACCGGTGTGAACTTCATGTGAGCCAGGTGAGCAGGTAAAATCAGTTTGGATTCAATCAAGCTAAACACCAGACACAAGATCACAACTGCCGCTATATTATAAAAGAATGCCCCTTCAGGACCGGTGGAAAACAGCGAAGGTGCAAAGACCGCTATAGTGGTCAGCACCCCGAATGTGGCGGGCGTGGCGACGCGCTTGGCACCGCGGACTACGCTTTCAACCCCGCCGCCTTTTTCTTCTATTTCACTGTAGGCGCTCTCGCCTATAACAATGGCATCATCCACCACTATCCCTAGCACCATGATAAAGGCAAATAACGACAGAATATTAATGGTGACACCCAATACTGGCATGAGCATGATGGCGCCCAGGAAACATACAGGCAAACCCAGCATCACCCAAAACGCCAACCTGAATCGCAAAAAAATAGTCAGCATCAAGGCGACCAGAAAAGCCCCTTGCACCAGATTTTTTAACATCATGTCCAGACGCGCATTAAGGTAGTAGGTCATATCGACCAATACTTTAAGCTCCAGACCCTGGGGTAGGGTTTTATTACGTATTTCTATATAATCTTTGACCGATTTTGACACGGGTATGGTGCTTTGATCCTTGGTTGCCTTGACCGACATGTAGATGGCATTCACCCCTGAATACTTGAAATAACGCTCCCCTTCTACAAAACCATCTTCAATGGTGGCCACATCTTCGAGCAACACTTTGGCCCCGCTGTCGCTTATTTTAACGGGGATGCGGCGAAATTCGTTGCCAGTGTACAACTGGTTCTCTACCCTTACCGCCACTATGCCGGAATCTGTGCGCAACTGCCCGGCTGAGATATTGGCTGAATAGTTGTTGATCGCCTGGATGACGTCAGCGAGGGTGAGATTATATTTACGCAATACCTGTGGTTTGATTTCAATGGCAATTTCGTCTTCAGGCGCATCCACTGAAACCAGCGAAACATTGGCCAGTTGTAACAACTCATCTTCAATTTTTTTGGCGATAGGTTTTAGGTCTGAGATGGGTAAGTCGCCCACCAGCGACATTTCAATCACGTCCTGTTGGAACTCAACTTGTGATATTTTTGGCGGCTCCATGTCTGCGGGAAAGGTGGCAATACTGTCAACCCGGGCTTTAACTTTATCCAGCACATCATTCAGTACCTGGTCTTTTTTTATTTCCAATGAAACGCGGCCGTTACCGCGAAACGCTCTTGAGGTGGCTTTCTTAATTTCAGTGACGTCTTTTAATGCCTCTTCAACCTTAATTAAAATACTCTCCTCAATCTCCTGGGGGGAGGCGCCACGATATATAGCCTCAATATTGATGTAATTAATTTCAATGTTGGGAAACATTTGGCGCTGAATAGTGAAATAACTGAATAAGCCCATGATAATAATAAAAACCATCATCAAGTTGGCGGCCACCGAGTTATTGGCAAAAAAAGCGATGATTCCGGTTTGTTTTGACTCTTTAGTTGGGGGAATAAGATCTTCAGTTGACATGCTTAGCCCTCGTCAGTTTGCGAGGGAGAAAGTTCTTCTTTGGCGGCGATTTTGACTTCCATCCCGGATTGGGGATATTCAGGCAAGGTAATAACGACCTGGTCTTCGTCATTTATACCCTGATTGATGAGGAAGTATTCATCTTCTTCTCGTAATATTTGTACTTTTTGCGAGCGCAATTTTTGCTCATTATCGACCACCCATACTACCCTGTTGTTGACCAAGTCCTGTGGCAGGCGATAAATATTATTCAAGGTAAGACCGGCAAAACTGACTTGCACATAGCTGCCAAATTTCAATGCTGCTTTATTGCTTTTGAGACCGTAAGGATCGTTTACCTGTACGACCAGTTGATTCATGCGGGTGCCTTGATCTACCAAACCTAAATCCCGGGTAATGATGCCCTGACGAGTGATAGCACCGTAGCCGTTGGTACTGACTATAGCGTCTTTGAATGCCAGATCAGCGGGTAAAAACTCGCGGTCAAACCCGGCGATGGGAAAGATAATTTCCGCCGCTTCCACATTGTATAATTCGCCGACACGGTCACCCCTACTGACAAACTGGCCTACTCCTAATTCACGACTGACCACTAGGGCATCATAGGGTGCGGTAACAGTACAATTTTTTAAATCACGTTGGGCAATTTGTAATCCCGCCTGGGCAGATTTCAAGTTTGCCTGAGCACTCATCAGTTGTGGTTTACGCAGGTATAAATCTGAGACATTGCTATTGAGCAGGCTCTTTGCTTCCTCTTTGGCCACATCAGCCCTGGCCTGCTCTTCAATCAGTTGGGCCTGAGCCAGACTCACATTGGCTTGTGCCTGTAAGAAAGCCGCCTGGTAAGTGTCTTTTTCGATGCTGAACAAAGTGCTGCCTTTGAGCACCAATCCACCGGCTACAAAGTTGACATGCCAGCTCACTACTTCACCGGATACCTGGGATGAAAGGGTGGTTTTCTCCAGGGGTTTGACTTCGCCATAGCCGGTTATCTGCACTTGATAATCTTGTGCTAACGCCTTTTCAACCTTGACGGTGGGGCGGGTATCCAGTGGTGCTTTTTCTTTTTCTTCGGTGGCACTTGCGTTGATCGCCAACATGCCACCTATCCCTAAACCGAGTGCCAAGATAGGTAAACCTATTTTCATCCATTTGTTTTTCATGGGAAGATACAGCCTTATATATGTATGTAGTTATTATTCTGTGTCTATAGTAATCGACTTAAGCAAAAGCTTATGTGTCTATTTGTAAAGAGATGTGATTGTATCGATGAATAACCTATTCTTCCATGCTCAAGTTCAATTGGTTAATTTATTTATTAGACAATTCCGAGTACTTTATCTTTTATAAATTAAAATGATAACGGCTTAAGTTCCGTTACATCAGTTCAACCATGGAGTGAAGTTATGCCAGTAAAAATAAGGTCTATCCTGAGATGTTTGTGCTTAAGTACCATCATAAGCTGCACCGCACTATCAGTGCTGGCTGAGTCAAGTCAGGCTGACCTGCAACGGGTCGCGATGGATATCCAAACCCTGGCTTCGGACAAATTTGCCGGACGGGGACCGTTAACGCAGGGTGAAAAGCTCACCATCGATTATTTACGGGACCAATACCGAGATATGGGTCTTAGGGCGGGTAATCAGGACAGCTATTTTCAAGCCGTGTCTATGGCTAAAATCACACCCCAGCAAGAAATGGTACTGAGTATTGGTAAACTTAAGTTTAATGTGGCAGAAGACTTTACTGCCCGCACAGAAAAGTTGCTAACGCAGATTAAACTTGAGCACTCCCCAGTGGTATTTGTTGGTTATGGTATACACGCCCCGGAGTACCAGTGGAATGATTATCAAGATATAGATGTAACAGGTAAAACAGTTATAGTACTGGTTAATGATCCGGGTTTTGCTACCCAAAATGACGATTTATTTACCGGCAATGCTATGACCTATTATGGTCGCTGGACTTATAAATATGAAGAAGCGGCGCGCCAGGGCGCTAAAGCCGTATTTATTGTACATGAAACCGCCCCTGCCGCTTATCCATGGAGTGTGGTGCAAAGCTCAAATACGGGCAGTAAATACACACTGGTGGATGAATACAACAATAATAGCACGTTGCCGATCATGGGCTGGCTGCAGTTGGCCGCCAGTAAGCAGATTTTTGCCCAGGCAGGTTTGGATTATCAAACACTTAAGCACCAAGCCCTAGCTGATGATTTTAAAGCGGTGGAGTTAACGTCAGGGGCCAATTTAACCCTGGTGAATACTGTTTCCCAGGCTGAATCCCATAATGTGCTGGCAAAAATAGTCGGTGCTAAGTATCCGGATGAATATGTACTGATAGGTGCCCATTGGGATCATTTTGGCAGCAAACAGACGCCCCAGGGAAAGATTATTTACAACGGTGCGGTTGATAACGCATCGGGTACGGCAGGTACCTTGGAGATTGCCAGACTATTGCAAGCACGTCATCAAGACCAACCTTTTGAGCGTTCCATCATGTTTATCAATTTCACCGCTGAAGAAACGGGATTGATCGGCTCGCAGATGTTTGCCGAAGGTGAGGTGATCCCTACCAAAGAAATGGTGGCCCTGTTAAACATCGATGGTATGAATGTACAAAATGGAGTGGATTATATTCTGCAGTACGGCAACAAATTATCCGAAATGGAAGATTACCTGGCGCGTGCAGCTGCCAGACAAAACCGCCGGGTGAAGTTGGATCCCCGACCGCAAAACGGTCTGTTTTTTCGCTCTGATCACTTTTCCCTGGCCAAACAAGGCGTGCCCAGTTTGTTGTTTATGAGCCTAGGGGATACAGATCCGGATTATATTGCCAACAAATACCATAAAGCCGCCGACGACTACTCTGCCGACTGGTCCCTTGGCGGCGTTAAACAAGATATCGAGTTAATAGTGGATATGGCTGCTGTGTTGGCCAATTCACGGGACTGGCCTAAGTGGACAGCTGAGTCTGACTTTAAAAAATCCCGTGAGCGTGATCTGGCCGACGGGTCAATTCCAGGTATGTGATTGAACTTGGCTCAGTATTCAAAATTTAAGGTATTAAATATGAGAGTAATATTATTGTTTGGCCTGCTTAGCGTTTTTAATTGCTGGGGGGCCAGTGAACCCTTTACCGATGGCCCGTTAATTTCCGGTTTTGGTAAACATGCCACCGTGCAGCAAGATTTGTTGCTGGACAAAGACATGGTGTTCAAGGTGGTGTTTGATGTGGGCAGTACGGGCGAACCTAAAACGCTCAACAAACGCTTTGATACCCTGGCACGATTCCTCAATATGCACGTGGCCAATGGCATCGCCCCTGAGCATATTCAACTGGCCCTGGTGATACACGGTAAGGCGAGCTTTGATGTACTCAACAACCTTGCCTATCAAAAAAAATATGGGGTAGACAATCCAAACCATGACCTGCTACAAGCCTTGCTTAAACACAAGGTACGCATACTGCTTTGTGGCCAGTCTGCTGCTTACCAACAGGTGCAAAATGTGGATGTAGTGAAAGGCGTGCAAATGGCCCTGTCGGCCATGACGGCCCATGCCGTATTAGCTAGAGAAGGCTATAGCCTGAATCCGTTTTAGTGGCATGCAACCCAGGGTCTACACCCGTCACAGAGATTGAAAATGGCCTGCGTTTACGCATTTATTTACAGCCCAAGGCTACTAAAGACGTGATCATTGGTTTGCATGGGGATGAAATAAAAATCAGCATTACCGCCCCGCCAGTGGACGGCAAAGCTAATGTGCACTTAATCAAGTTTATCGCCAAACAATTCTCCGTGGCCAAATCCAGTGTCAGCCTTATAAAAGGCGACTTAAATCGCCATAAAACCCTGCAGGTGTTGCACCCCAAAAAGATCCCCGCGCAAATTGCCGCCTTACTCCAGGTAGGCTGATCGCTATGATGTGGGGCTGATTAGTTGATATTGCTAATACTTGATACGGATAACGCCTTCTGGTGTATCTGACGGGTGATTTATACTCATTTATCCTTAAATAGAGCTCTAATGAGTAGTCAACTGACCTACCTTTGCCCTGACTTTCTGTCTAAACGCTGAAACGGCGTGTTGAAGTCACTTGGGTAGACAAAGAACCAGTATCTCTGAGTGTTTCACGCCCCGCAATGTAAGGGAATAAACCCGCTTGCAGGCGGATGTTTCTAGCATTAAAAAATCATGTTGTTCATCGACTTCTGTTTTTATATTTATGCCCATCTAACCTTTTATTTACAGCACTAATACTCACTCTGAGAAGTGTTTATTCCGTTTATATAGTTAAAGTATAAGAGATTATATCGTTAAATATGGGCAATCTAGAGATGTAAAAAAGTGGTGTGGTATCACTTTTAGGTGTTGCCTAAACGTATAAACATGTGAGGGAATTAAAAGGTAAATGGTGATGTTTATATTAAAAAAATATTAGCAATAAGCATGTCAGCCCTTATTTGGTTTGCGGGTAATGCAGCGATTATCACCGGGAACTTGAGCTATGATGATAGCGGGCCCCATATCATCACCAACAGTAACGGATTGAGTTATGTAGGCTGGGGTGAAATTGCTTCATATAACTACGGACAAACGTTAGAAGCAACAAGCGATGGCGGCCTTTACTATGGGTACCATATAGCGGTTTAAAGCCAAACCGAGGTGTTTATTACCTATGCGACAGGGATTGACACAAGCACAACGAACGGGACGGTAGTGCATAATATGGACGGGGTAAGTTAATACGTATTCGGCGACAATTTCGATACGAATTACTCGTTTGCATTCTTTCTAGCCTATATTACAGACGGCGGTAGTGAGGTTGGACATATAAATACGTACGTTGGAAATGTTAGAATTAACAATAGTTGGAGTGATCGGGGAGATTCGCAGTACCATAGTCAATTGAATGAACCTATTTCTTGGCTGTTAGTATCCAGCAGAAACGACACCACTGTTATTCTTTCAGTCCCACCGGCAATGGCTATTTTTGTATTATCATTAATAGCTTTAACATCATATCGATGTAAGAAAAAAGCCTAGAACCTTGGTTTCACAGCCTGCATCTATACCCATCTCCTTTCTCTTTTGAAACTGCAACGTCAATGGCTTTGGGTATAAATGTCTAGGTCATGTAAAATAGATTAGTGTAAGAGAATGAAATTTAACCCTTGCTCATTTAATAAGTCTTATCCTTTTTATTACATGCCTTTGCATTTGAACCAGGCAGGGCTAGTGGCAATCAGTACGATTGGGTGACCACTCAGAGTAAAAAGAGAATAATTTGGCATGAAAACAATTCTTTACATCTTTTACTCTGGGATTACCATGATCTCGCAAGTAAACTATTTTTTGTCACACCATAGAGTGTATAGCCCCAGCCATGAATAATCTGCATAGGCATGTTTTATTATTAATCAGCCCGGGTTTAACTAGTGGATCGTGTTACTACCGATGTTGTTATCCAGAAAATCTAAAAGGCCAAGGTAGAGTTGCCTGCGGCCTTTCGCGTCGTAAACGCCATGTCCGCTATTAGCAAAATTCAGATAGGGTACTTTATTGCCTTGAGCTTGCAGGGCAATGTGCATTTTGTTCGCATTGATAACCGGCACTCTGGTGTCTTTGTCACCGTGTATTAGCATCACCTGAGCTTTGATCTCATTCACATGATTAATCGGCGAAAATTCATTTAGTTGTTCGTTATCTCTGCCAATATATTTTTCAATTAGGGCTTTTCCTCCCATATACTTCATCGTATCACTTTGTGAATAAACATAATGCAGATTATAAATCCCCACATATCCTATGGTGCATTGATATAAATCAGGCGCGCGCACCACCGTCATCAGGGCTGCGTAGCCTCCGTAACTGGCGCCATAAGCACAGACACGATTGGCATCCACTTTGCCCGCATCAATGGTCAACTGGGTCGCCTCATTAATGTCAGCAATCATCTTGCCGCCCCATTCACGGTAACCTTTTTCTTCGAATACTTTACCGTAACCGCCACTGCCGCGAAAGTTAACCTGCAGGACTGCATAGCCTCGACTGGCGAGTAGTTGTACTTCTGAATTAAATACCCACTGATCAAAAGGGCCATGGGGACCGCCGTGGATCATCACCACCATAGGTGGTTTTTGATTGCTATTGTTAGTCTCAGCTAGAGTCAGGTAACCACGTATTTCAACATTATCAGAGCTGATAAATTTGAAGGGTTGTGTAGGGTGCATTTCTCTTGGATCAAGCCAGGAACGATTAGCCCACAGGAACCTGGCGTCCATTGTCTTAGTATTAAATATATAGAATTCGCCTGGATTGATATCACTGCTTACATGTACCAGTAGTAATTCACCATTGTCACTTTGACTGCTAATCATCACCGTTTGATTAGCAAAGGCTTGCACCAACATTTTATGTAATTTAACGGTTGAACCACCGGATTTTGCATAGTGATATTTGGTTTTTCCTGGTTGAGAGTAGGCTATGATCGGTTGATGATTATCCGGGTCAAATGACCAAGAAATAAGATCCGTTTCCATATCAGTGAAAACTTCAGTCAATTTTCCAGTCGCTAAATCTAATTCATAGATATTAGCGAGCGCTTTTGCTCCACTTTGTCCTTTTAAATAGACTTTATCGGATGTTTGATTAATAGCTAAGGGTATTAACGTTTGGTCAGTACCAAAAGCGGTTTTAAAATCTACCCAGGCAGAGTCAGCATCTTTGCGATAAGCAGAAAATACCTGATGCTGATCATCATGCCAGGTCATAAAATTAATGTTACCTTGTGTCGTCGCCAGTACTGTTGCACCCGGATACCCAAGGGTTTCAACTTTTCGCTTGCGACCGGTATAAATATTTAATTTGCTGATGATCGGCATTTTTAATCTTAAATCGTACCATTTATTATTCTGTATAGTCCAAGGGTGTTCAATGATTAGAATATGCTCATCATCCCCTTCTAACGGACTAATAATATAAGGAGTTGCCTGTGTATCTTCGCGCTTTTTTATGCGTGAACCTCTGTTTTTTTGCCCTGCGTGGTAACCAAACAATATGTCTGATTTGCTACCGTCGATATTGGTAGCATATAATTCTCTAGTAGCAATAGGTTTGTCCAGATAGCTATGTTTTTCAGCATATTGGAAAACCACTCGTTCATTGTTTATCCATTGCGCAGAGTGAATGGCATCGTTATCTTTGGGGCGTACACCACCCACTATTTTCATTGTCTGAACATCTAAAAAGAATAAACCTACCTTTCCTTCAGATTGAGCTCGCGCAAGTAAGTGCTTACCGTCAGGTGATATTTTCATATCGAGATAATCACCATGGCGGACAAAATCTTTTAACGGAATATCTTCACTGTAGGCTAAGTTCGTTAGCAAGATTAGGCCAAGACAAAGTAGGCTTTTCATTTTCTATTATCCTTAATATACAACGTGTAGTGATATGATTTAACCATTTTCCCGATCTGAATTATACCCACTGAAATTATATTTTAGAAGTTTAGTCCTACATGATTTGAGACTTTGACTTAGCTGATGTAGCCCAATCCTTTGCTCACTTTGGGGTCCAGGAGATAGTGTTGAAACCCACTGTGAGTGCTAACGCCGATCATACCTATCGCCTGAACCGGGACCAGTTACTTGCTCAGGGACTGGCGCTAAAATCGATTTTTAAGCAGCGGCCTTTTATGGTGCAGCCGTTTTTACCCGCCGTGGTTGAGGAAGGGGAATATTCGTTATTTTAACGGCCATTATAGCCACTGCATTCTAAAACAACCCAAAGCTGATGATTTTCGTGTACAGGAAGAACATGGCGGGCAATTGACCTCTGTGCAGCCTACTGAGGAAATGCTGACTCAGGCCAGGCACACTATGGCGGCTATGCCGATGATGCCCGTATCGATTTGCTGCGTTGTGGCGCTGAATTTGCCGTGATGGACATTGAACTTATTGAACTTATTGAACCTTCGCTGTATTTTAATATGGATTAAAACGCAGCCCAGTATTTTGCTGATGCTTTTATCGAGTGTTTTGGCCAGGGGATCAGCCCGGTCTGACTGATCCATCAAGCTTTACGCAATCATCAAGCAGTAAGGCTCGTCACTTTTGAGCACAGGGCTAGAAATGGCGGTATTACAAGGTTTTACCTCGGGCAACCGACTCATTAAAAGCGGGGCGAAGGCATCAATATCACGGGCTAATATCTCCAGCAGATAGTTGGAACCCATCAGTTACCCCATGACAAGAACGCCCGCAGGGTCAGAGTGGTGCAACAGATGCGCCAAGCAAACTGCTTGTTCGATCGCTGGGGAAATACCCTGAGATTGTTGTTTCATATTTACAACACCACTGAATAAGCCGAGCAAGTAGCCGAGTTACTTTACGGCTGTTAAATGCTCAATTAGCTAACTTATAGGCCAACCCGCTATGGGCGAGTTGGCCTGCAGCAAAAATGTTAATCATCTATGGCCGCACAAAATTGGCTAAAGTGGCTAAATACCCAATCGGCTTGGTGGGCATAGGCTGGAACAGGCATATGTTGTGCAGTGTAGAGGCAAGACATCATGCCCGAACGATTGGCCGCTTGTACATCATATTCATAATCACCCACATAAGCTAAATCCTGAGGATCAAGCTGCCATTGTTTGGCAATGCGTAGTAAGGCACTGGGATCCGGTTTTGCCGGGGCATCTTCTCTGGTCAGTATGGTTGATATATTCAGTTGATTGCGTTGAATTTTTAGCTGGGCTGCAGCCCGGCAGTTGCGGGTGACTATGGCCAGGGGCAGCTGTTTATTAACCAGTAGTTCAACCAGTTGCTCAGCGCCCTCAATCCACCTTGCACTTTGGGCGTCCTGGATTTCATGTTGATAGATGAGTTGACTGGCATTAACTTGTTGCTCTTTGGTCAAGGTACTGATAAAGCTGAGTATGTCACTACCCAGGGGACAATTTAACATTTCCCGTAACAGCCGAAAATTCAGTGTGGAGGTTAGCAGAGTGCCGTCTAAATCGAAGATAAAGCCCTTAATTGTGGCGATCCGGTGGGTCATATTCATTCGCTTATAGTCAATGTTATTCGAGTAACTGCCTGAGATTGTGTCTTTTATAGTTTAGGTGTAAAAAAATGGATCAGGAACTGACATATTCTTTGTTTGATGTTTTGCAATGGTCGTGTGTCCGATGTGTCAGGGGACCTGAGTATTAGGGGCTGTTGATTTTTGCTGTATGTTAAATATTCACAAATACGAATTGTGGTATGAATATTTAGCAGTTTGGATGTCTTGACGTTTCAGGTCGCCAAAAAGTTAACTTATCCGCCAATCTGAGAAATTAGGATGTTGCGTTGTTGTCCAGGTAC
>JBKEFM010000150.1:0-10834 GCA_046709505.1 Paraglaciecola sp.
GCAAAAAAAACAGGAGGAAAGGTCTGCTTGTAGGTATTATAAGCCATCACCTGATCGTTAAAAGCCTGCCTGGAAAAAGAGACCTTATTTTCCGTGGAGATAAGTTCCTCACTTAACTGCAGCATATTCTGATTAGCCTTAAGATCCGGATAGGCCTCCATCACCATGTTAAAATTCATCATGGCGCCTCCCAATTTCCCCTCGGCACCACTGAGGCCTCTTATGGCATCGGAGTTGCCTGGATCGGCCGCCGCCTTTGACAACATATTCTGCGCCGTATTGCGAGCTTTAACCACGGCTTCCAGGGTTTCCCGTTCATGTTTGATATACCCTTTAGCGGTCTCAACAAGGTTGGGGATCAGGTCATATCGACGTTTTAATTGAACCTCGATCTGTGCAAAGGCATTTTTGTAGCGGTTTTTCAGCGTAACCAGTTTATTAAATATCCCAATCACATAAAAAAATAGTAGTGCAACCAGAACCAGGATAACTATGAATGTGATTGTCATTTATTTCACCTTTATTTAAAAAAATTCGCATCCATTCGATGCTATTAGTTGACATTAATTGAGACACAGCTGCAGTTAATAAGCCTTGATACTTCTAAAAACAGGGCAGCGGCAAGTATCTCGCACAACAAATGTCGGGTGTGAGCTACGATTGGCTTATGCTATTCTCAAAATTCGTGACAATTTGAATCTGGATATCATTATATAAAGCTTATGGGACATCAACGTTTACGCCCTACCCCAGGCAGTACTTTGTGTCACGACCAGGGACATGTGTCGCATTGTCGCGAACATTTTCATCCACAAACTGGTAATAGCCTTCTTTAAAATGTGTCCACCAATCATGGGATACATCTGCGTCAAGTTGTATCAACATTTCCTCCAGACCTTCTAGTTGGCAGTGTGTGGCATCATAGGCCAGGTGTAAAGTGGCCGTTTTGTCATCATATTGCACACTGTCAATGCCATAGGTTTTATCAATGGCTTCAACAATGGCGTCACGATTTGTCTCATTCACCCCTTCGAGTTTTAAATGCCTGACTACCAAATTGACTTCTTTGACTCCCATACGATGATGTAAATCACTCATGTTATCACTCCTTAAATATGGCTGAAAATGTTGGTTTTAAATTTTTTTATTTTTGAATTCTTCATTAAATTTTTGCTTGCTTGACGAAAGATTTCCATTGGTCACGGCGCGGAATAAACATCGGGACGTGTTTTTTGTAGGCACTATATTCATCACCAAACTCGGCGAGGACCTTTCTTTCTTCTCGTAGAGATAAACGGTAATAAATAAATACAATTACCGGAAACAATGCGACGGAAAACAAAGTCGGCCAATGCACTATGCCCTCACCAAATAAAGCAATAAACAAACCGGTGTATTGCGGATGCCTTGCTAGGGCGTACAACCCATCAGTGACCAAAACATGCTGTTGTTGTGCTTTATATACCTGACGCCAGCCTTGAAAAAACAGCCCTATGCCTACAAACAGTAGAAGGTAGCCCAGCACCATCGAAATCATCATGCCGGTTTCGCCCATTCCCAGCAGTGACGACCATAAATTGGCATTTAGTTCAGTGCGATCCAGTCCCCCGAAACGGGCCAACAGGTAAACGGTTAAGGGAAACCCATACATTTCGGCGTATAGGGCAATGATGAAAGCCTGTACCATCCCTGCTCCGGCCCATTCATGCCAGGATTTTGGGGCTAAATATTTATACAGATACCACGAGACGAGCACGATCATGATAAGCGCCATGATCCATATTCCTGAATGTGCAATAGGTTCGTTCATGGGTTAATCTCCTTAAGTGAATGATTAAAAATAGTAAATGTAGTTAAGACGCTTTACTGCCGAAAAATTGTACAACGGCACCCAAGTCAGGGTGATAAACCAGCCATACATATAACTTTCGAACAATCCTAAAAAGAAACTTTTTAAACTTAACCACTCAAAACCGGGCAATAACTTTAGCCACACTTGATACATGGCATGCTGCGAAAATAACAGGTCAAAGGTCACACACAGCACAAAACTAATGCTAATGAAAAGGCTGGTTGCGTGACCAAAGGCAACTAAAGATTTCTTGTCATTTGTTTTGGTTATGTATTTTTCCGGATCCAGGTTGAATGTGTCGAGTCAGCTTTTGCTGCAAAATCGATAAAGGACGCCCTGGTGTAATTTACCGTAGCCCTGTTTCTGCCCCTACTACCTTTAAACAAACGGGATCAATGATGGGTCCTGATTTATCTGATTTAGCTGATTTAGCTGATTTAGCTGATTTAGCTGATTTAGCTGATTTAGCTGATTTAGCTGATTTAGCTGATTTAGCTGATTTAGCTGATTTAGCATGGCCATGATGACCGTAAGCCATATGTGATCCACAACCAAAACGCATCATTAGGTAGAAAAAAGCCGCAAAGAATAAAAATAAAATGACGCAGTCCACAGATCACCTCCTGAAATTTCGAGCACTACTGCTCACTAATTGTTGATAATGAAGACATTTTTTCGACCGGCAATAGGGTAATAACACTGTTTGGGGACCCGACAGTTCCCACCGCTTTCCCATGGTTTTGCAAAAGCTATCCACCTGATCTTGTTTACAAAATATTTCGATACGCCCGTGAATTCCCGACCAATCTGACGAGAAGAAGTTCATGTGTTCACCGTAGCGGCGTCTCAACTTTTACTAAGGTCTGATCAGGTACAAATGCATTAACTTTGTAATTTTTCATAAAGTAATTCCTTTTCTGATCCGGCAAATTGAATTAACTAAGTTTTTGCTTTCTAAGCCGCAGAGCATTCACAATGACCGATACCGAACTAAAACTCATGGCGGCGGCGGCAATGATAGGCGAGAGTAAAATACCGAAAAATGGATATAGCACCCCTGCCGCAACCGGCACACCTAAGGCGTTATAAATAAAGGCGAAAAACAAGTTTTGCCGAATATTACGCATGGTGGCACGGCTTAATATTATGGCTTTGACAATACCGCGCAAATCACCTTTGACTAAGGTGACACCAGCACTTTCCATCGCCACGTCGGTACCGGTACCCATAGCAACCCCCACCTGCGCCTGAGCCAATGCCGGCGCATCATTGATGCCATCACCTGCCATGGCGACTATTTTCCCTGAAGCCTGCAACTCTTTGACTATTTTGGCTTTTTGCTCTGGCAATACATCGGCTTCCACCCGATCAATATCAAGCTTGACGGCCACTGCGTGCGCAGTGGTCGCATTGTCACCGGTTAACATCACCACAGTGATCCCTTGCTTGTGTAACTGGGCGATAGCATCTGCGGTTGAGGCTTTTATCGGATCGGCCACACCGATTAAAGCCGCGATTTCACCATCAACGGCAAACAACATCACCGTTTGTCCTTCAGTGCGTAGCGCATCGGCCTGGTTGAAAAAGTGATCAGCACTGTCGGTATGGGCTTCACTAATATCCTGCCGTTGCATCAATTTCAGGTTGCCAAAGGCCAGTGACTGACCGGCTATATTACCGGTGACCCCCATGCCTGTTACCGACTCAAAATCACTTACTTCAATGGTGGCAATGTCTCTATCCTTAGCACCTTGCATTATGGCTGCTGCAAGGGGATGTTCGCTGTGTTTTTCCAGTCCAGCTATCCAACCCAATACCTGCGCCTCATCAAACGTCTGACTATGGTCTGAATTGATGGTGACACTGACGAGTTTGGGTTTTCCTTCAGTCAGGGTGCCGGTTTTATCTATCACTAGCGTGTCTACTTTCTCCAGTATTTCCAGTGACTCGGCATTTTTGATCAATACCCCTTCCAGCGCGCCACGGCCTGTTCCCACCATAATTGAAATCGGTGTGGCTAACCCCAACGCACAGGGACAGGCAATGATCAGTACCGCGACAAAATTGATTAGAGCGTAAGAGAATGCAGGCTCTGGCCCCCAAATAAACCACACAGCAAAAGAAATCGAGGCAATAGCCACTACCACAGGGACAAAATAACCCGCCACTGTATCGGCCACTTTCTGGATTGGGGCACGAGTGCGCTGGGCGTCAGCAACTAACTTGACAATTTGAGCCAGCAGGGTGTCACTACCCACTTTATCTGCCTGCATCACCATAGTACCGGTACCGTTTACGGTAGCGCCTATGAGTCGTTGTGTTTGTGATTTGGTTACTGGAATGGGTTCACCTGTGACCATCGACTCATCCACGCTGCTATTACCTTCAAGTACTACACCATCAACGGGGATTTTTTCGCCGGGTCGAATTCTTAAGCTATCACCGACTTGCACCTGCTCCAGGGGAATATCCTGCTCGTCCCCATTGTCGTGGATCACCCGCGCTGTTTTAGGGGACAGTCCCAGCAGTAGTTTTATCGCGGCATTGGTTTGTGAGCGAGCGCGTAATTCCAGTACCTGTCCCAGTAACACTAAGGCGGTGATCACAGCGGCGGCTTCAAAATACACGTGCACTAAACCCTCACTAGTTTGTATGGCGCTTGGGAATAGCCCCGGCATCAATAATGCTGTCACGCTGTAAACATAGGCCACCGATACACCCAACCCTATCAGGGTGAACATATTGAGATTCCAAGTTTTTAGCGAACTAATGGCCCGTACGTAAAAGGGCCATCCCCCCCATATAATGACGGGGCTGGCCAGCAAAAATTGGATCCACTGCACTGTGTTCATGGCGAGTTCAGAGGGTAACCAGTTGGGGACAAGATCGGCGATCATTGCCAGGAGAAATACTGGTATTGCCATTAGCGAACTCCATTTGAACCGTCGACTCATATCCTGCAATTCAGGATTATCGTCCTCAAGCGTCACAGTCGTCGCTTCCAGGGCCATACCACAAATGGGACAGTTGCCAGGCTCATCCTGCAATATTTGTGGATGCATCGGGCAGGTATATTGGGTTTTAGTCGCACTAAGGGATAGTTCTTTGGGCTCTAGTGCCATATCGCATTTTGAGCAAGTACCCGGCCCTACTTGTTCGATTTCCAAATGCATAGGACAGGTGTAAATTGCATCTTTGGCGAGATTTTCTCCTTGAGTAGCTGGCGCAACGTGCTGGTCGTTATGGTGAGTTCCACTAGGCTGATGTTCACTCTTAGAATCTGCCGATTTTAACTTATGCTCCCCTTTTGTCTGGTCACTTTCTGTCTTGTCACAGTGGCCACAACATTGTTGTTCAACATAATCTTTAGGCGCGGTATCAAATTTAGTTTTACAGCGCTGACTACAAAAATAATAGTCTATTTTTTTGAGCTGACAGTGATGCTCACTGGCATCACTGACGTCCATCCCACATACAACATCTTTTAATACTGTTGACTCCTTCACGGGTTATACCCCTTTGTCGGGCTGTAAGAAAATGATTCAATCGGATGACAAATCATTTATTTGTTTCCTTTGAGGAGGTCAGACGCTGGCGTGCAACTGACATAGTCACATAGGTGCACGGCTCTTAAACATATTTCTCCACAAAATAGTTAACTCATTGTTTGTGTTCGTGCAACATTTTACTTTCCTCTGCCGTATGCCTCATGACTTGCTCCATCATTTGCTCCATCATCATTAAGCGTTTTTCCATCATTTCCATAGTCTGTTCAGATGGCATAACATCTGAATTTTTCATCATGTCCATATTTTGTTTACCCATGGAGTGCCCCATACCTTCGTTATTGCCATGCATGATTGTCATCATATCTCCCATGCTTTGGCCATGCTTGTGCAGTAATTCTTGACGCTTATCGGTGTCAGTTTCGCTCCTAACCTCTTCGAGTATGGTGTTCATTTTAGTCATATGCTTCTGCATTTTTTCCATTTTCGCTTCATTCATCATATCCATGGACTTTTTGTCACCATGTTGTTGTGCATTAACGGTTGTTACCGGTGCAATGAGCAAAAATGAAGCTATCGCTAGCGTTACAATTGTTTTCATAATCAATTCCTTCTTTTTATGCGCCAGATTGCGCGGTTATTAAATTAAATTTTTTCAGGCATGCCAAATTTTAAACCTGTGCGTTAAATACTCGTTAAGTGTTTATAACATTGGCTTGGTTTTTGTGTTCATGTCTTTTTTACACTTTTCAACGGTATGCCCCATCACCTGGGGCATCATTTTTTTCCATCATGGCCATACCTTATGCCAACATTTTAAAATAGGCATCATGACTCGCTAGTGTTGGCTAAACACCCCATCAGGTCGTTGCCATCCAGGTTAACGACCTAACCACTGATGATATATGTTTGATAAAACAGGCATTGGCACATCAGCTTACTGAACCGATTAGTACCAATAGCATGTGCAATTTGAAACTGATCCACGTTATATTTATATTTAACCGAATGTAACTTTTCTCACCGGACGCCCTGTTGCTATACGCCAACCCGTTATGTAAAACAGTTTTACTATCGAGCGTATTTTTATTGGTTATATAACCCACACACGGATCTATCCTGTTTTACCAGATGATCGGTGGACGAAAATAGGGAGTGACAATTCGAGATAGCACAACATAAATATGCTGAGTAAGATGGCGGACAGGCGCAATATCTAACGGGTGGGAATGATCGACATGCAACACCAAGCTGCTTGATTGAGATTGCCCTTGAGAGCAGACACACTTCTCACATTCACAGCGTTGGCAGGGATCGTCAACCGATACACCACTCTGCATATCCATTGATTGTCATACATCAACAGCAAAACAATCTTTAACAATGCTCGACTGTTCATCCAATTAAACTATAAAATGATGATAATACTCGGTGCAAAAATATAAATGATCTAGATCAACCTTTGTCCTCAACATACCTGTGGTGAAGATCTCGACCATATAGATCATCATCAAAATAGTGGTTTTCTCCGGCAACATCGGCAAATTTAATGTCAGAGCCACCAAGGTCTGGTCTTTATAACCGAAGCTAAAATAGAGTTTTATGCAGCGCGCGAATTGGGGCGGGTTATATTAGTGCAGATTTGCCGCAACAGGTTGCGGCTACGGTGAGCCGAGAACTTTAGCACCGGGTCAGTCTATTTTTAGTCGCTGGCTAGTTCACTTATCTGCCTATTCTACTCCTCAATTAAACGTAAGTTATGATGGCAGTTATATAAAACCAACGACAGTCTCGATTATTTAAACAAATCGAATCTAATATCGTCATCTTTAACACCTTTACTGCCAAGTAATGCAATAACATCGTCCATCATGCCCTGGGGGCCACACAGGTAAAATTCCAAACTATGAATATCTCCCAGGTTATTTAGCTCCAAGGCCAATACATGTTGTGCATAACCCGTTGCTCCTGGCCATTTTTCGTCTGGTCTTGAAAGGATTGGGTAGTAATGAAAATACTCGTTATGCTCGGCAAGTCGATAAAAATCGTCCCCATACAATAAATCTAGCTTACTACGTGCACCATAGAAAAAGTGAATTTGACGAACAGGCTGAGTACTGTGGCCCTGATGTTGGATGGCCATTTGCTCTTCAATTAACGACTTTAAGGGGGCTATGCCTGATCCCGCTCCGATTAGTACTATATTTTTCTCACTGGATGCTTTGAGCCCGAACTCTTCAAAAGGACCCATAGTTTCTACCGTTTTACCGACTTTAAGATCAGCAAGGTAATGAGATGCCACTCCGGGAGGCACACTATTATGGGCAGCGGACTGAATTTTAATCGTAAACACAAGCTCTTGCGTAGCCATAGCCGATACAGCGCAAGAATAACTCCTTGTACAAGGGGCATGCCCAAATTCAATATTGTGGATATGTTGCCAGTGAGACTTGAGACTGTCAGGTAATGTCACAGGAATCGAACTACTCTTGGCCGCAGGGATAAAGAAGCGCATAAAAGCCCCAGCTTTATAGGTGATGGGATAACCATCTTTTACTGCAAAGCGTAATTCTTTGATAAAAGGGCTTACAAAACGACTGTGGATCAATTTAAGGGTATGCTTTTGGGCATCAGTCACATCCATTAATGTCATATGACTGATATCGTCACTAAAATGCTGGCAAGCCAAGCGATAACCTTGTGCTAATTCATCTTGGTTAAAATGCAGTTGATCTGCCGATGTGGCGTTTACCGATGAGTTAATCAAAACTTTGCAGCGACCACAGGTGCCCCCTCCCCCGCAGGTCGAGGGTAAAATAATATCGTGTTCAACCAGACCATCGAGTAAATTAGTGTGGGTTGAAAAATTAACAACGCCCATGCTTTTACCCTTCTCATCGAACAGCTTTACTTTGCGTTTTTTAGCAAATATTTTGATTTTATACTGTCCGCGAAGGCCCAAATCAACGGTCCAAATTAAGCCGGTAAAAGATAACCACAGAGATACAAATGCAAAGAGGATCATTTGTATAGTATTAAAGTTACCTACACTGCCGTAATCCATAAAATGCAGCATAAAAAAGATATCGGCTAATCGCTTATCACTATCACTGTGTCCAACGATACGGCCTGACCCTGCTTCAACATAGACACTGGTGTCTATGTTGTCATCAAAATTCACCTGCCAGGTGGGATTTCGTTGTCTGGGGAAATCACTGACTGAAGCATTAAGTAAGTGAGTCGAGCGGATCCGCCCTGGGCCATTATATGACTGTTGTGCCAACGCATTAGCCATCACATTATCTATAATAACTTGCCTACCAGTATAGGCATTAACCAGTGTGTAGTTATTTTCTAAGTGCTGATATAAGCCTTTTTTGTGTGTCAGCAGGTAATAGGGCTTAGTTAATAAGGTTGTCGACGTTAATCCTATACTAGGCTGGAATTTTGCCAAAATCTGTTTTGGTTCGCTCAATCTATGGGGATCAATATTTACTATTGGCTTTGAATAAGTCCGATAAGTGCGGCCAGCGGCTTTATCATGATCCATCAAATTAAAATAAATTCCGCTGGTCAACCACAACAAAAATTGTATGCCAACTATAACTGATGCCCATTTATGTATTTTTCTTACCCAAGGCATCATGCTTTATCGCCTCTATTAGGTACGCTCGGTTTTATAGTCTCAATCGATGGATCTAATGCTTTAGACTCTTTTTTAAAGACTCTAAAGTAGGTCAGTATAAGGCCAAAGATACAGCCAAAAAGGGCGATCAGTGTGATACAAAACAGCAATATATTATCGATTTCCTCTGCCTCTCCATAGTCCATAATATGAAAGCGAAACATCCAGTCAAATAACCGCCAAAATTCATGACGCTTCCCGACTAATTTCCCACTGTCAGCGGAAATGTAAATCGACGGTGAGCCGAAATTATCAAAATTGACTCGCCAGGCAGGGAGGTGTCTGGGGCTTAACTCAAAGGGAGGGTTGTCTATCAGTAGTTCAACTTCCTGGATCATGCCATCGCCGCTATAATAGTGCTTAGCGGCGGCTTGTGCCGTTGATTTATTCAACGGTGACAACAGACGGCCATCGGCTGCAGCGACAAGAAAGCCTTTTCCGTTAACCGTAAATCGATAGACGTTAGCATTGATAAAGGTGCCAACACTCATGTTCTGAGCTTGTGGGTATTTATTGTGTAAAGCCTTTAATGAAAATCCTATGTCGTTTGGCGTTATTTTCGTTTGGTGGTTAATCACCAGACTGTCACCATGAATGTAATCAATGTCAAAAAAGACCATATAAGCCCCGGTGACTGACCAGATCACAAATTGCAGGCCAACAAACAGCATTAGCCATTTATGAAATTTACGGCTGGTTTTGAGTGTTTTCATTGGTTTATTCATTGTTCTGTGCACTCAAAACACATAAGTGTGAGCTCATTTTCAACAAACGCATCGCCTAAAATAGTGCTGTTTAAAGCAGACATTCAGAGTTTATCCTCGTAATACTTAATCGTAGAGTAAAGTTGACTGTTGGATCCTTGCGTAAAAGCACTATTTTATAGGGTATAGACGCATCCCTGATGTCCATTATCGGGGGGAGCCTTTTGCCATACCCGTCTATCTTGAAGCTGCAGCCCTTAGGTTGCTATCACTCGCAGATATCGCCAATCTAAGCTCATGAGACTGTGTTGCTTATGTAAACCAAAAAATATTACCACCGAGAGCACTGAGAAAAAAATCATTTTATTTTTAAATTATCCCCTCTGTGTACTCTGTGTTGAGAAATGGCGGTTGGCGCCTAAATACCATGGTTTACTGTATTAGCCTGGGGCTTATTAATCTGAATTGGCGGGGATAATATTAAACAAATTATAAAAATTCTCAGTGGTCACCTTGGCCAGTTCATCAACAGTAATGCCCTTCAAATTGGCAATAAACTCCCCTACTTCACGGACATAGCCGGGCTGGTTAGGTTTGCCACGATAAGGTACGGGCGCTAACCAGGGTGAATCGGTCTCTATTAGTAGATTTTCTAAGGGGATTTTCTTAACGACTTCTTGTAATTCGGTAGCCGTTTTAAAGGTCACTATACCGGATATTGAAATAAACAGCCCCAATTCTATAGCAGCCTGTGCCATTGCCCAGTCTTCAGTAAAGCAATGCAATACACCTCGGGTGGTGGCCAGTTTATGGGTTTTTAATAACTCGATGGTGTCCTTACGGGCGTCCCGAGTATGGATTATCAAGGGTTTATTGAGTTTGTTGGCCACTTTTATATGATCGACAAAAGAGGTGAGTTGCACATCTTTTGTTTCTTCACTGTAGAAATAATCCAGACCCGTTTCACCAATAGCGACGATATTGTCCGAACTTGCCATGGCCAACAACTCATCGTAACTACAGGCTTCATCTTGATGTAACGGATGTACACCGCAGGAAGCCGATACATTATCAAACGGCTTTATTG
>JBKEFM010000151.1:0-10506 GCA_046709505.1 Paraglaciecola sp.
CATATTGTTGACAAAAATGGGGTTGATGGCCACGGCTTTCATGCTGGTAATAACCCCGTCAGTACAGGCAAGCGAAGTAGAAACACTCAATCAGCTTAACGAATTGATCAATGCCAAACGTTACCAGCAAGCTTATACCCTGGCCAATCAAAATATTATGGCTTACGGCGGAGAGCCCAAATTTGATTTTTTAATGGGCATGGCCTCACTTAAAACCAAAGCCTATGAAGATGCCGTTTTTGCTTTTGAAAGAGTCGTTATTATCAAACCTGAATGGGAGCAAGCGCGAATTGAATTAGCCCGTTCTTATTATTATATAAACAATTTAGCCGCCGCTAAAAATGAATTACTTAAGTTAAAAAAAGAGTCAACCAATACCGATTTTGGTGTTGTCATTACCCGCTTTATTGAACAAGTCGATAAAGCCATTATTGACAAAAAACGCTCATTCAAACAAATTGCCTCTTTTAGTACAGGTTTCGACAGCAATATCAACAGCGGCACGGCCCTTAATGAGGTTTACTTACCTCAACTAGGCACCGAGATACCCTTGTCTCAAGCCAGTAAAGAAACGAAAGATACCCCATTTAATATCAGCTATCAGGCACAGTACCAAAAAGCATTAACCCAAAATAGTGCGATTATTGGCCAACTGGGTTTGTATCATACGGATTACGCTAACACCCCACAGTTTGAACGGACCCTGGCTGATATCACCGTCAATTATCAAGATGTATTGGGCAGTCTCACCTATCAGGTTGGCATGTTTTTTCGCCCAATGATTTTAGACGGTCACCATTATCGGAATCAATATGGTGCTTTAAGCAACTGGACATTACCCATCAGTGCCCATTGGAGTACCGGTGGGCAAGTCGGATTTGGTAGCGTCGATAACCGGCAAAATAGTGCTTTAGATTTAACCGATGTTTATGCCTCAATCAGTCTTAAATATCGAGCTGGTAGCTGGCAACATGCATTAATGGCTAATCATACCGATGTCAGTGCCGTAGAGCCCAGCAGCAAACATCGTAGTCATCAATTTTTTAAATTTGATTATCAAACACGCTACATACTTACCGCAAAACATCAATTGATGTTCGATATACAATATCAAAAATTCAATTATGACGTGATAGACCCATCTTTTGGCTTTGTCAGAGATGAATCTTTTTTGCGCAGCACTATAGGCTGGCGCTATATCGCAAATGACTGGATGATGTGGCAATTACACTACCGTTATAGTGATAAAAACAGCAAACAGAATATTTCGACCATACAAACCGATCAATCCATTTATGCCTATACACGTGATGAGCTTAGTATTGGCATCACCATGCAATTTTAAGATGATCTGAAGATGAATAAGTAATGAATAATAAGCTTCCTAATAGGATGAATAAACTCGCTATCACCTTGTTGCTCAGCGTTGCACTGATTTCACTTTTAAATCCCCTTGCCGCCGAAGAAATGGCAGGGAAAACCATGATGACCAAAGGTGATGTGAGAGCGACTGAAACCACAAGCTCAACAGAGCGAACCTTAAAAAGACGATCGCCAATATATACTGCTGATTCAGTCAAAACCGATGCCCAAAGTAAAGCCCAGTTAAGGATGACAGATGGTGGCATGATCGCATTAAAAGAGAACAGTGAACTATTAATCTCTAGCTACGACTTTAATGCAGATGATCAAACAGGCTCAGTGGTGATGGAGCTGTTCAAAGGTGGGTTACGCTCAGTCACGGGTGCAATAAAATCAGATAAAGGTAATTATCAGTTAAAAACTCCCATCGGTAGTATCGGTATTAGAGGGACGCATTATGAAATTGAAATTATTCAAGACGAAGTGTTTATTGCCGTATGGGATGGTGCGGTTGATGTTTCTATAGATATCAGCGGTAAACAACAAGAGACGTCCTTAGGTGAAGGAGAAGATTTTGCTTATGCCAAAATTGACGAATCAGGTGAAGTAACCGAACTGTTAGAACCACCAGAGAACTTTAACGAAGGCCACAGTTCTGACCCTGACACAGAACAAGGGCAAAATAGCGGCGGCGATGATAACGCCGAAGGGGCTCAGGGTCAGCAAAATAAAGAGGGCGAAGCAGTAGCAATCGTTGAAGAAGATTTATCTGAATTAGAGCAACAACAGCAAGAAGATGAAGTCGTCATAATAGACACGCCTATTGGAGAAGAAACCGACTTCCTTGCTGAAGATTCCGTGGAAGAAGCACTCGGACAACTTACCCCAGAAGAAGAAATTACCAGTCTGGTGGCGGACAGAACCGGCACATTGACCTACAGCAGCGTAAGCGACGTGTTGTTTAGCGAAGGTAGCGGTAGCAACTTTGAAGCGAGTATCACCATAGACTTTGATACTGCCAGTATTCCCAGCGGAAACTTGTCATTTGACGATGATTCTGGTGAGTGGTTTGCCGCGTTCAGCGGAGCAATCAATGAATCCGCGTTAGAACTGGGGGTGAACTTTGCCTCTCACGGTAACAATTTGGCCACAGGCCAAGTTGATTCAACCTTTATCAATGGCATTGATGGGCTATTCAACAGTTTTGAATTGTTTGAAATAGACGATACAGACACCCGGGTTAAAGGCACCTTTAAGTTAGATTAGAACACCGAACAGAAACTGATGTTGTGAACATTAGACTGGCACCTGGAATTATCTTTTCCTGGCGACCAGATATTGCCGTAAAGCAGAAACAATAATACTAAGACCTTCCCCATCCACGTATTTCATATTTTTTAATGTTGGCACTTCACCTCAAAAAACAGAACGTATATACCCAAAATCATTGAAGTTGCAGCTAGGAGGCAAAGAAGCTCAGCCCCATGAACTTAGATCGACTAAGTGCAACGCGGTTGGCGATAGAGGTGAGTGACAAAAACGCTGCAGCTTCAAGGTTGACGGGTATGGAAGCCCTGCTAATAGTCATGACTACTTGCTTGATGAATATTCCATACTTACGATAAATGATCAGTAAACGCTGCTGTTCCAACCCGCCAAATGCCAACTTGCATGCCGGATTAGAACACTTTCCATCGGCACAATCTGCTCAACGGTAGATCCATACTAAGTCTTTTTTTCCAGCGCAACATACCTCAAACACTTATAAATTGAGAAGGATTTGATAGTAGCATTAACAACAATACAGATGGCGTGCTGCGAATGGACTACATTACAGGTCAGTTATAAGCAATATTTTAGCTAAACAAGAAGCCTATTTATCAAATAGTTATTCCTTAATATCCTACCTATAATTGACAGCTAGTCCTATTTTTTCACTTGAATATCTAAGGAGTATTCCATATTTGAACTTCCCGGGGACTTTCGCTGCGCTCGGATCACGGAGTTTTCTCGACATATTTGATAACATACTTTACGTCTGCTTAGTTTATTTAGACGTATGAGTAAAGACGCCGTTCCAATCCATCTCTAGGGTTTGCTGACTTAACTCAGTAATTCTCTCTATATAAATTTGATAAATTTTTCTACCCGGGTGGTTTTCCGTCAGACGCATAAATAATTCCATTGCTTCGGACCAACTTTGTGTTAAATAGCAGTTATATGCCTGTTGATAATCTTGATTCTCCGCGATAAATACGCTTATATCATTACCTTTAGCATCAAACGGTTCATATATTTTAACTGCCTCACTTTTACCTTTCACCTGCACACAATCAATAAAACGGAAGTAGTGCTCAGGGCATTGATCTTTAGTCGCTTGGCTAACTAAACATTCAACACCGTAAAATTTAGTCAAGCTTTCTAAACGAGCACCTAAGTTAACCGCATCACCTAAAACCGTATAAGCACGGCGATATTCAGAGCCCATATCACCCACACTCATATCACCGGTATTCAACCCAATACCAACATAAATTTCAGGTAAGCCCTGAATTTTAAATTCCACCCGTAATTTTTCAGTAATGGATAACATATCTAATGCCGTATCAAGTGCATGTTGAGCATGTTGGGCATCGTTAAGTGGCGCGCCCCAAAAAGCCATCACCATATCGCCAACATATTTATCAATGGTGCCTTGATGTTCGAATATGCTTTTAGTAATAGGATTAAAATAATTATTTAACAACTTTTTTAGTTCAGAAGCGGTTAATTTTTCTGAAATATTCGTAAAACTACGAATATCAGAAAAAAGTACGGTCATCTCCTTACGTTCTCCATCAAGATTAACCGCTTTAGGATCAGCCAAAATTTTATCAATATGTGCTGGTGGTACGTATTGATCAAAAATGCCTTTAATCATTTTCTTTTGGCTATTTTCTTTAAAAAACCCAAGACCTAAATTCACAATACCAATTAAAAAAATAAGCAATAAATTGATTGGTAACATTAAACTGATATGGTGCTGTTGCCATAACCAAAAGTTAAACCAGGTGGTGACTGTCATTACTATAACAATCGTAATAGTTAAGGCCAGTGGCCCTATGGCAGGAAACCAAAAGGTACACAGCGTTGCTAAAAAGAATATCGTCAGCGCTAACGCCGCTTCCCACCAATCGGGCTGATATGACATTATTTCAGGATGCAAGATACCTTCAAGCACATTAGCGTGTATTTCTACACCCGGAAAACTTACTTCAACTGGTGTCGACTTTAAATCTCCTATACCAACTGCACTGGTGCCCACAAAAACAACCGCCCCTTCTAGTAGTCCAAGGGGTACATTATCATTTAACACGTCGGTTGCTGATACATACGGAAAGCTTTTGCGTTTACCGCGATAAGGTATTAATACCTGACCCACTGCGTCAGTACGAATAAGATCATTGCCCCAGCGAATACCGGAAATTTGCTGCTGACCATTTCCTATATCAACCGTTTCTATACTGACTTTTTCAGTAAAGGTTAAGAGACGGGCCGCTTCTAATGCTAAGGATGGGTAAAATTGACCTTGATGTTTAATAACCAGCGCTGCTCGTCTGATATAACCATCTGGATCTACAGTGGCATTAATAAAACCACTACCCAGTGCTTTTTCCTGCAATACCTCAATATTACTTTCATATTTTGGATAAGTAATACTCATCATTTTATTCAGATTAACAATATTGTCACTATTGATGACACTAGGGGGTAACTCTCCTCGATTAGTTTTATCTTGTGTTTGAAACAACAAACCTAATACCACATCAATTTCCGTTAAACTTTCAGAAAAAATACTGTCGGCATCCAAAGTTTGCTCAATATCAATGAATTCTTTAGGTAAAGGGAGTTGATTAACTTGATAATAATTGGCAATCGCAGTAACAGGATTACGCTCAGGCTCGGCAAAAAGCACATCGAATGCGACAACCGCAACCCCATGTTCAGCAAGTTTATTGACCATTTTGGCAATTTTAATCCGTGACCAAGGCCAGCGCCCTTCTGCGGCTAAACTTTTTTGATCAATATCAATAATTAATATTTGCTGGTCAGTTTTTTGACGTTCATCTAAGCTAGCTTTCAGGCGTATATCGTAAAAAATACCATCAAAGCGAGCGAGTAACTGTTGAATGTCTGTTTGTTGGGAAAATTGAATAAAAACAATTAAGGCGCTTATAAATAAGCCCGAAAGTATCGCGGATTTATGTCGTTTAATATATTTAAACACTTAACTAATATGATCCTAAGATTAAGTACCCCTTATCAGGATAAGTCAACGGTATATACCCAAAGCCATTGGAGTGGCGGCTAGGCGGCAAAGGAGTTCCGCCCCATGAGCTTAGCTTTACTAAGTGCAACGCGGTTGGCGAAAGTGGTGAGTGAGAGCCGTCACCAACATTGCAGCTTCAATGGCGACGAGTATAAAAGTCAGTGGAAGTAATTATAAAAAAATTCTTTTAACTTATGCGACGCCTCCATATCATTGCATAATACGTGACTCAGAGCAGCTAAATTATACCAATTAGTCAATCACCCTGCTTATAGGCTTTTAGCTATTTTAGTGATGATTTTATAATTACCTGCCGGTCTGTCGAGCACTGGGTGCCCTGCCCCATAGTCAGGTTTAACCCGGCAATAACGTCTATTCTTAAATCTTTAATGCTCTTTGGGCTCAACAACAGTTAAATACGCCTTTTTCACTGGAGCCATAACAGCGGTTTTTGGTTGTGTAAAATTCAGGGGTTGTACCTGAAATTAAACCTGCCTAAAGCCACTTCACGTTTTGTTTGGTTCCAGAGCTAATCCCAACACAAGGTAAAAGACGTAACGGTATCCGTCATTAAGCGCAGGTATCCAAAGTACTCTGAGTATGTACCTCTGGTAATGATAAGATTTGCCATAAATTTAATTTTCGCCCCACAAAGCACGACATCTTGTCTAACCTCAAGGACAATATTAGTCGTAGCAAACCACTCAGATGATCGTTGTTATCATGCAAACAAAAAATCAAAGGCGCAACTTAAAAATCAAAGCGCCCCCCCCCTTGAAACACATTTTTCTGGAAATGGAATAACTAGGAGTAAAGGTGCAAGTCAGATACCCAGCAGTAGCACATAGTCGGCATTAACAATATCGTCTCGTGGAACGGTGATATTGCACACTAAATCATTAAAACGGTTGCTGGGAATTGTTACATCAAAATTCATATACAGATAAAAATTATCACCCTTAATAGCAATCGGCACCCTGATTTCATCAAATGTCGCTTCAGTATAATTGGTTACAAAACAGACTACTCTGGTGGATAATCCATCCAAAAGTTCACTTTGCAAACAACATAGGGAATAAAACTCGTTTTTGGTGACTGAGGTTTCGCAGATACCAAATTGGTTCATTGTAATTTACACTGTCGCGTCTTCGTCATAGCGTGTATTTACAGCGAACCTTACTGTCATCTTGGCCAAACTGGAAGTGGATTGTCTCTCGTGAAAATGCTCGCTTATGACTCACCACCAGCCATGTACAATCTGAGTGCTAACATACTATTTATCGCTTTAAATTTTCACTGAGGGTCGCTATTAATCCGATATTCAAAAAATCACAAACCCCGAAACCCCATTTAAAATTGACAAAAATAACATCGGCCTTTTAACCTTCGATAACCTGATGAGAATACGTTACAAGGTAAGTAATGTTAGCAAAAAGTTAAATGTGTAATTTATTATCACTTTTAAGTATATCTCTGGTGCACCAATGTAGGGGCTATCGTTGTATAATTATGTTTATCCTAAAAAAATTAACCGTCTTAACGCATTGGAATAGTTCATGAAAAAAGTGGAAGCAATCATTAAGCCCTTCAAACTAGATGATGTGCGTGAAGCACTCAGTGAAGCGGGTATAAGAGGCTTAACTGTTACCGAAGTTAAGGGTTATGGCCGTCAAAAGGGGCACATAGAAACTTACCGTGGCGCCGAGTATACGGTGGCTTTTATTCCTAAAGTAAAACTTGAAATTGTCGTAACAGAAGACCAGTTGGAGCGCTGTATTGAAACAATTATGAACAACGCCGCTACAGGTAAAATCGGCGATGGAAAAATATTTATTTCTGACGTTGAACGCGCTATCCGCATTAGAACCGGCGAAGAGAATGATGACGCCATCTAGTTTGCACCTTATAAATATTCAACTGAGATAACACTATGCAAGATGTAAATAGCGCTATAGAAACACTGGTGCAAAGTTCAAACACCTATTTCCTGTTAATTGGCGCGATCATGGTATTTGCCATGCATGCCGGCTTTGCCTTTCTCGAAGTAGGCACCGTACGCAGCAAAAACCAGGTCAATGCCCTGGTAAAAATAATCACAGATTTTGCTGTTTCCTGTCTTGCCTACTTTTTTATTGGTTACTGGATAGCTTATGACACGACCTTTTTTGCCAGCGCCAGCGAATTAGCCGCCAACAATGGTTATGACCTGGTCAAGTTTTTCTTTCTAATGACCTTTGCTGCAGCCATACCGGCTATTATTTCTGGCGGGATCGCTGAACGCGCCAAATTTTATCCCTTTTTGCTCGCATCCGCTCTGATCGTCGCTGTGGTATATCCCTTTTTTGAAGGTATCGTATGGAATGGTAACTATGGTCTGCAGGCTTGGTTAGAGCAAACGACCGGTGCCCAGTTTCATGACTTTGCCGGTTCGGTAGTGGTGCATGGTTTGGGTGGCTGGTTGGCTTTAGTAGCCGTGTATTTCTTAGGACGACGAAACGGACGGATCAAAGACAATAAGCTGATCTCCTTTGCACCCTCCAATATTCCTTTTCTCGCGTTAGGTACATGGATTTTATGTATTGGCTGGTTTGGCTTTAATGTTATGTCTGCACAAAGCATGGATGGCATCAGTGGCTTAGTAGCGATGAACTCCTTAATGGCCATGGTAGGCGGTATTATTGCAGCCCTGTGGTTTGGTAAAAATGATCCAGGTTTTATCCACAATGGCCCCCTGGCAGGCTTAGTCGCTGTATGCGCAGGCTCAGATGTGATGCACCCTATTGGCTCATTGGTAGTCGGCATTATCGCTGGCTGGTTATTTGTCAAACTCTTCACCTTGATCCAACAAAGCAGGAAAGTAGATGACGTACTGGGTGTATGGCCTTTACATGGATTGTGCGGCGCATGGGGCGGCATAGCCGCAGGTATATTTGGCAGTGAAGCACTGGGCGGCTTGGGCGGCGTGTCGTTCACTGCCCAGCTTATCGGCACACTAGCAGGTATTGCCGTGGCGCTGATAGGCGGTGCAATCGTTTATGGCCTGGTGAATAAGGTAATGGGCTTACGCATGAGTGAAGAAGATGAATATAACGGCGCAGACTTAAGTATCCATCGCATCGGTTCGGTTAATCACGATTAATATTTTCAACCTTTATTTACCAAAACAGCGGTAAGAGTGGCAACCAAGTCGCTCTTACCTGTTGCTTTGGGCTTTGGTGATGAGCCAAACCCATGTTAATGACGGGTTCTGTCTTCTCGGGAAGCCACTCCTGTGATACTGGCAACCTGTTGGGTGCACAATTATCCCACCTTTAAAAAGCCCGGCAGATGGAGCCCAACATTACCCGTCATGCCATCAACAGGATAGAAGACCCATTGAGCATCCCTTTTTGTATCTCGGTACATAAGCAAAGACAACATCCGTAATTATTATCCCGTGATCCACTGGTCAATAGCCCTGGCTTATGGATTTGCATGGCAAAGTCAATTGCGTGCATTACTGATCAATCCCGATCTACCTATTGATACCAATCATTTATTTTATTGCAATGAATTGAGCACCGGGCAACATAGCATGTTACAAAGCGTGAGCATCACGAGCCGAATACACGGTATTGTGAATTACCCCGCGACATCGCTTCGCGCTGATCACGGGGCTTCTACAGTCTAGTTTTAGACTAGGCTACTTCTTTTTTCTCAGATCCAACAGTAAACTTTGATTGCTCAAAGACTTTCGTTTTATTCGCGGCTTTGTGCTGAGCATTGGGCTTAACCCTGGCGACTATCCCAGCCGCTATTAATCCTGCTTCACCCGAGTTAGCGACCTATATGGCGGCTGACCAGTCTCGACACTGTATCGCCCAGCACTGATGACAGGCAAAGGTGCGCTGACTTAACGACCATTTATGATGATGATTGCAAGAAGTACAGATACCTGTCGATTTTTCGAATCGTCCGATTTTGTGATACACCTTGCCCCGTAATTCAGCTTTATACTTGGATAGCTCAGTGTACAGGCCCATCACATTGTCATTAACCATACTGCCGTTAAATTGCTGCATCGCCTTAACGTTTAAATCTTCAAACACGATGATATCACTGCTGTTGGCTATCGAGCATGACACTTCATGGGCAAACGCTAAGCGCTGTCGTGAGATTTTTACGTTAAGGGTGTTAATGCGTTGCTTCGTTTTATGCCAGCGGCCTGAGCCTTTCTTTCGTCTGGCTAATTGACGCTGGAGATGCGCTAGTTTTTCTTTTGATTGTTAAAATGACTTTGGATTCTTAACGTACCAGCCATTTGAGCTGACAACGGTGTGCTGACTATTGATGTCGTACCCGATAAGGCTTGTCACGACTTTTTTAACGGCCTGGCATTCAACCTCCTGAACCACGCTGGCTGTCCATTTACCGTGGCAATATTGAACGGTGACCGTCTTGATTTTACTGACAAGATTACGGTGTTATACGATAGGTACTTTGCCTATTTTTGGGATACTGATGGTGCCGTTTTCAATACGAATGCAATTGGCATTATTCATGGAGCGAAAGCTATCATTATGTGATTTTTTTGCTTAAACGTGACTTTGTGCTTGGGAAATCGCTGTACTCTCCCTGTAGATACGGCGTTTTTTTGCGCTGTATCTACATCTCTGGCAACGTGTTGTGCAGCCGCGCTATGAAAGGATTTTAGCCATGGGAATTCTTCAAATGCTTTTAGCTCCTTAATTAAACTTGCCATCTCGTTGTAAAAAAGAAACGTCTTGTCGTGCTGATAACGACGAATATTCTCAGATAATAACAGGTTCCAAAGCCCACGAGCATAAGCACCGAAA
>JBKEFM010000152.1:0-10487 GCA_046709505.1 Paraglaciecola sp.
GAGCTTCTTTGATCATCGACTGAGATAACCTTTATAGCTGAGTGAATTCATTGCTGGCGTTGTTATAATTAGACGTTTCAGGGGTTATCGTAAGCTTGCCGCGGATGGGGGTGAAATCAACATACACCATACAAGCTAATATGGCCGCTTTATCAAGTAATACTTTGGACTTAAAACGTCTTTCCCACTCATTTATAAGGAATAAAAGTGACCAGTACAGTTATCTTCTTTATTAGCTTGTTTGGCAATAGGTTGACTGAGTAAGCGCATAAGCCAGCTAATCTCAATTAAGCGATGACGATATTCGATAATGCATTCGTTAACGGTTTTTAGCTCAAGTTTATTAAGGTCTTTATCTTTAACAAACTTCTGCGTCAGTAACGTGCCTTTAAAACCCTTATGCCATTGAAGTAGTACGTCTTTATCTGTCCAGCTATTAGCTTTGTCATTATCCACTTTACCAATAAAAAGCAGTACTTGATACTTGCTTCACAATTGATTCATAAGAAGCACTAGATGCTATATGAGGAGTAATCAGCACTTTATCCATTGTCCTCAAATTACTTTCTTCAGGAATAGGTTCTATTGATAAGACATCAAGTATAACGCCTCGCAATGAGTCATTAGACAGCAGCTCTTCTAAATCTTCTTCAACTAAGTGATCTCCCCGTCCACAATTTATTAACGCAGCTGTAGTGGGAAGAAGTGATAAAAAGGCTTTATTTAAGATACCCGTTGTTGCTGTATTTAATGGTAATAAATTGATTAATATATCTAATTCCTCCAGTAAATCAGGCAAGGCATCTTCCCCATGATAACTCTTCACTCCATCAATACTTTTCAAAGATCTTGACCATCCATGCACGTGATATCCCATGGATGCTAGCTTTGAGGCAACATAACTGCCAATTTCGCCCAGACCTAGCACTCCTATATTAATATTTTTTGCGGAGCGCTGAGGCAGAGGGTTCCAACGATGTAATTTTTGATCTTCATGATATTTATCCATATCACGTTGATAATATAAGACTCCCCATAACACATACTCAAACATACCTACTTTTTGTTCGTCATCGACAATTCGGCAAATCCTCAAACCTGATGCTAATAACGAGCCAAGGTTATCCTCTCCTGCACCCACTGAATGCAAACATTCCAGGTTAGGAAAATCCACTAATAATGAATCAGGCGGATACCAACAAGCGGCAACCTTCGCTTGCTTTGCTAAAGGGTGAGTAGGAAGTACCCACTCAACTTCAGGCGCTACCTGTTTCGCACATTTCAATATATCTTCAGTGAACTCTAAATCATTCATCGCAGCAAGTACAATTTGCTTCATAATTATTACTCCTTGTACGAGGGATCAATACGGTCAAGTTTCCTTAACCATGCATCCCACACAATTTGCCTCTCATAAGCCACTTTTTTAAACTGCCCTGAAACATAATTAGCTAACTTATCAGGGATGATCTGAATAGCGGATAGGCCAGACATCTGCCCTGCTGCTAATTGAATTTCACAGGCTTTATTCAGATAAAACATTATTTGAAAGGCATCTGCAACGGTCTCTCCAACACTTAATAATCCATGATTTTTTAAAATCAATCCCATATTATCACCCAAAGAGGCTTGAATACGGGCACGCTCTTCTAAGTTAAAAGCAACGCCTTCATAATCGTGATAACCGAGTTGCTCATGAAACTCTGCACTAATCTGATTAAGATTAAGTAATCCACTTCCACAGGCTGCGACTGCCATACCAGCTATAGTATGGGTATGGATAACACAATGTGCATCATCACGCGCATTATGGACTGCACTATGAATAGTGAAGCCGGCAGGATTGTATTTGGCATCTCCACTTACTACCTCACCTTCAGCATCAACCACAATTAAACTACTAGCGGTAATTTCATCAAACATCAGACCAAAAGGATTGATCAGAAAACGAGGTTCACCTTCTCCGTGTAAACGAACCGAAAAGTGTGTATACAGTGTATCTTCCCAGCCAAACATGGCAGCTAAACGATAAGCGGCCGCCAAATCTAAGCGTAGTTTCTGTTCTTGAGCATCCATTAGTCTATTTTCCCCATAAATTTTTTAACACGTTCAAAACCTTCCATATTGTTTGGATTTTCAATAATATCAGTTGGACTCGCATCTACTTGTATTACGCCATTTTCCATCATAATCACGCGATCGGATACAGATAGTGCAAACTCCATTTCATGCGTCACAATGATCATGGTCATCCCTTCTTTTGCTAAGTCTTGAATAACTTTTAAAACTTCTCCAACCATTTCTGGATCTAACGCAGAAGTTGGTTCATCGAATAACATAATGTCAGGTGACATAGCTAAGGCTCGCGCGATAGCAACACGCTGCTGCTGCCCTCCAGACAGTTGATGAGGATATTTATAGGCATGAGCCAATAATCCTACGCGGTCTAATAAAAAGAGAGCTTGTGCTTGTATGTCTTCACTGGAACTATTTTTATCATGATAATGGGGAGCAATCATAATATTTTGTAAAGCGGTTTTATGAGGGAATAAATTAAAAGATTGAAAGACCATGCCAATGCGTTTTATACCTTGATATACATCGCGCTTAATACTTTCTTCTTTTGGCTTAATAAAGTCTTCACCAAATAAAACAATTTCACCATTATCAATTTTTTCAAGATCATTAATGGTTCTAATTAACGTGGTTTTACCTGAGCCTGACGGCCCAATAATACTTAAAACTTCACCCACTTTGACTTTAAGATCGATGCCTTTCAGTACTTCATGTCGACCGTATGATTTTTTAATTTTTTGCAGGAAAAGTGCATTAGGCACCCCTTTTTGAGTCGGATCAATCGGCGTACTACTGACAGCTTTAGATTGTTTTCTTAATACACCACATTGTTCATCAGATAGCGCTTCCGGTGAACGAGATGGGATATCCATCTTTTTCTCAACCCAATGCAAAATCGAACTGAAAATAGTCACAATAACAACATAATAGACCGCGACGGCTAATAAGGTTTCTAGCACTAGAAAGTTTTGAGAATAGAGTCGTTGACCAACCTGTAATAGTTCCGATAATGAGATAGCAGATACTAATGAGCTGAGCTTAATAATAGTCACAAATTCATTAATCATTGCTGGCATCGACACTCGAATGGCTTGCGGAATAATAATAACCCGCTGAACACCAAAGAAACCAATGCTTAACGCATGCCCAGCTTCTTTTTGTCCTTTAGCAACAGACAGTAACCCACTACGATGGATCTCCGCCATATACGCCGCTTCCGTCACCACTAAACTCACTAAACCTGCGAAAAAAGGAACTCCAAGATAAGCGCCTGTAGAAGGGAATAATTGCGGCATGTTATAAACAAAAACGAGCACTACTAACAAAGGGACACTTCGGAAAAACCAGACAAAAACTGATGTCGGTATTGACAACCATTTTTTTTCAGAAAGCTTGCCACATGCCACAAAAAATCCAAGTACAGTAGCAATACTCCACGCTAACACGCTTAATATAATGACGATTACACAAGCTTCGTAAAAAGCTGACACAGTAAATAATGAAAAAAAGTATTCCCAATCTAAACTCATAAAAACTCCTCTGAAAGCTGACAACTTTCAGGTAATACTACATTCTAAAAGATTGCAAAATAAGCTATGGCAGAATCACCATAGCTATTTAATATTAATCAGCGATAGGTACTAACTCGTATTTTGTAATCAATTGTAAGTATGAACCATCAGCTTTAATCTCAGCCATTGCTTTTTCTAACTGTGTTTTTAGTTCGTTATTACCTTTCTTGATGTAAATACCAAGCGTTTGCGGGAATACTAATGTTTTTGAAGTGATTTCAACTCGTCCTTTTGTGCGCTCTACAAGCATTTGAGCAGCGCCTGCAATTTCGATCTGAGCCTGTATATTTCTTGACATCATAGCCTGCGTCACTTCTGGTGCAGTTGGGAATTCTTGGACTTTAATCGGTTCAAGGCCATTAGCAATACAGTAAGATTTAGAGAGGTCGTTTAATGTTTTAACCCAAGTTGTTCCCTGTTGAAGGCCTACTTTCACACCACAAAGGTCTTCTCTTTTTTGAGGCTGAATCTCGCTGCCTTTAAGAACCATAATAGAGGCACCAGTACGAGCATATGGAATAGCATCCGCTATTTCAAGTCGATCTGGAATGATATACATGCCTGAAATCACTGCGTCAAATTTATTAGAAACTAAACCAAGGATCAAACCTGTAAATTTATTATCGCTAAACGAATAACCTACATCCATTTTATTTGCTAACAATGCCGTTAAATCAGGGTCGAATCCTACGACTCTGTCTCCATCATAAGACTCAAAAGGAGGATAAGTGATTTCCATTCCCACTGTTATTTCACCTTCAGTTAAAGTGCTTGCTGCTAACGCACTTGCACTACTCAGACCCATTGCAGCTGCAATAAGCGTTGATGTCAGTAATTTTGTTGCCTTTTCCATAAGTATTATCCTCTGATGTAATTAAAGTATTTTGTTTCATTAAGTATTTATTTTTTATTTTTGAAATACCCAAAGGTGTTAACCTCTGTCGCTCGTTCAGGAAGTGACAACTCCCCTTTAGCGACTTTTTCACGTAAATATCGATAAGTTTGCAAAGCTTGGCTATACATATGCTCACCGATACTGAGTTCTTTATACTCATTTTTACCATCATCAAATTGAGGTAATGGTTTAACTAAGGTGTCGTAATCGCAGGCAAAGAAAAGTGGAAATGAATAACGCTCATGCGCAACTTTTCTAACACGGTGCGATGTTGCGACAAACTTACCTGCAGTTAGTACTTCAAGCATGTCGCCAATATTAATAACAAATGCTTCTTCATCGTCCACCTTAACGGGAGGAGCGTCTATCCACACTCCATCCTCATTAAGCACTTCTAATCCAGGTTGATCAGGTAATAACATAGTGAAGCATTCGTAATCCGTATGTACCCCAATACCAGGACGGTCAACGACCTCTTTATCAAATGGATAATGGATTAAACGTAATTTGGCCGGTGGGCATGTAACCATGCTGTCAAAATAAGTTTCATCTAACCCTAACGCCAGCGCAAACCCAGAAAATAGCTTTCGGCCTAAATCAAATACTATCTTGTAATATGCCAGAATAGGATCCCGAAACTCTGCTAAATCAGGCCATTCGTTCTCACCAATTAATGGGGTTTTACTGACTACATAAGGGTTATCTTTAGGCGCTGGAAAACCAACATCGTAAGCCTCTTTATTATCAGGTTTGCCTGTCCCATAAATTTCTTCGCCCTCAGGAACAAAGCCTTTATGAGTTTTAGAGTCTCCAATATAATGTTCCATTTTTGTGGCTAATGGTTGGCTAAAAAACTGCTTTGCAGCTTGTTGTAAACCCGCAATTTTATCCTTAGGAATACCGTGCCCAGTAACATACAAAAAGCCTACTTCAGCCGCTGCTTTTCCCATTTTTTCTGCCACGGCTTGACGCTGTTGCTTATCTTCACTGAATAGTCCCGATACATCGACGACTGGAATACTAGTGAATGCTATTTTTTGATTACTCATAGTAAACCTTTTAAATTCATTAATTATAGGCTTTGCTTAAATCGGCAAAAATGTGACTGCTCTTCCTCTGCGATCCAATCGTTTAATGACCATAAGTCGGCGACAGGAACGTTAGTAAAAGGAAGATGATGTAAGTAACCATCAGGACCAAACTCAGTTGTCATAGTCGTCACTTTGCGACCCTGAGATTGATGATTAAACCAAACCTGTTCCCATAAGTTTTGATGATATTTTAAAGCTGCTTGATATTCTGGTGCAGCTGGGTGAGGTACTTGTGCCCCTTGGTCATAACCAACTCTTGCTTGTATGTGAAACACTCGCTTTAAGAAGGCAGATAAGTCATCTTCTACTCGATCGAGTAAACGTTCGCAAACTAAAACCCAATGACTAATATCCATGGTAAACATCATGTCTGGCACTTGTTCCATTAATTCAAGTGTTACCCATGGGCTGTAAAGTGAGGTACCTCGGTGTGTTTCAAAACTACAAATGATCTCCGCTTGTTTTGCAACAGCGACTGCTTTAGTAAAAAACTCAACTTGTTTTGCCATCGGCCAACGATCATTACCAGCAAGCACATTAACAAACTTGGCATTAAGCTCTTTGGCATAAGACAGTTGCTCACCCAGAATATGTAAGTGGTCATCGATACTTTTACCTTGATCAGGAATAACATCTCCACCAGTAAAAATAATGCCTATGTAATCTAATCCAGTTTCTTTAAGTGCCTGCTTAAAAGCAGTTCTTGATTCAACATCTAAGGGCACTCTTCCTTCTACACCTTGAAAGCCTGCGCTACGTAGCATAGGTGCCAGTTGCGTGATGGGCTGTGTGACTCCCCATAATGTACGGTATAATGCTAACTCCATTTCCATCCTCCTTGACCTTGACACTACGCCTTATTTCTCATCTCTTTTCAGTGCTTGGCACATGCAATGCACACCGCCACCACCTTTTGTTATCATGGAAATATCAGGATCAAAAACGGTTAAGCCTAGTGCCTTACATTGATCTATCAAAGTAAGGCTATCCGATGGAATTAAGACTCGTTCATCGCCTAAAGAAACAATATTACATCCCAGTTCCATTGCCTCTTTGTATGGAATATCAATAATATCGATTCCTTTGTTTTTTAACCAAGTTAGTAGACTATCTGGTGCCACTGCGGTACAAACGGCGGCTAATTTCTCTGCAACCATAACGCACTGCACATCCATATGTAGAAAGTGCGGATCAAATTTGATCCCTTCAAACTCCCACCCTTCTTTTTCAAACCAACTTTTAACTTGCTTCATACCTGCTTCGTTAGTTCGCTCGCCAGAATAACCACAGAGCACTACGCCAGGTTCAATTAACATAAAGTCACCACCTTCAAAGTTGCCTGCCGTGACCACATCAAAAATAGGAATATTCTGCTTTGCATAAAACTCTAAAACAGTTAACCATTCAGTTTGTCGCCAAGGGCTAAACATTTGGCTGATAATTGGCCCCCAAGGCGTCATTACCGATGAATCTCTTGCATAGATTGAGTAAGGTTGATCTTTTTTTGCATTCAAAAAATGTACGTTGACACCGGCTTCACGATAAACGTCAAGCATTTCATTGTATTGGGCTTTGCCAATGCTTGAGTCATAACGCTCACCGGCAGCCATATGACGTCGAGATGTTGAATTTCCAGATCGCCATTCAAAATGATCAACCGGTCCAACTAACACCTCTTGCAAACGACCGGTTTCAGAAGAAATCCCCCAGTCAGTTAAAGCAGTTGTTCCACCATTACTTTGGCGACGGCTCAATAAGCTATTCATATTTATCATTCCTTTTATTCAGCCAGTAAAATTAAGCTGTGCAGTAATACATTGGTACCTGACACCAGATATTCAGGCTCAACATGCTCTTTTTCGTTATGTGAAATACCATCTTTACAAGGCACAAAAATCATTCCTGTTGGCCCTACTGATGAAAGGTAAACCGAGTCATGCCCTGCCCCTGAAACAATTGACATCATATCCATATTCAAATTGCTTGCAGCTGTTCGTATCGCCTCAATACAGCGAGGGTCAAACTCAACAGCAGGTGATTGCCATAAAACGTCGACTTCTGAATTAAAAATAGATGGGATATCACCGCACAGATTTAAGACCTCTTCTGACATCGCATTTAACTTCTGCTGGTCGGGATTTCTTAAATCTAATGTGAAAATAACATGCTCAGGAACGGTATTGGGTGAAGCAGGAATAGTTGTTAATTTACCAATAGTGATTCTCGCCTGTTCGCCATATTCAGCGACTTTGTCATACATTTTAGGTAATAACGTCATCAATGCTTGAACAGGATCTTTACGCATCGACATTGGCGTTGGTCCTGCATGAGTCGTTTCACCACTTAAAGTGATTTGATACCAATTCATGCCTTGAACACCAGTCACTATGCCAATACTTTTTTGCTCAGCCTCAAGAATAGGGCCTTGTTCAATATGAAGTTCTAACGATGCACAAAATGGAAATGCTTGGCATGAATGATTGCCAATTTGATGACTTGTTGTTAATGCATCAAAATAAGAAATACCTTTATTATCAGCAGAATTATAAATATCAGACTGCTTTAGCTTGCCAGAAAAAACGCCTGAACCAGACATTGCCGGACTAAAACGAGAACCTTCTTCATTACTCCACACCACAATCTCAACAGGATGAGAAAGTACTTTTCCTTGATCGTTTAAGGTGTACATCACCTCCAATGCGGCTAAAACGCCATAAACACCATCAAATTTACCGCCGGAAGGTTGCGTGTCTAAATGAGATCCCATTAAAACAGGAAGTTGATTTGGATCTTCACCTTCAAATCTAACAAACAGATTACCCATTGTATCCAGTCGAGAAACACCTTCAATGGCATAGCACCAATTGAGGAATAATTCACGCCCAATACGATCCTCTTCAGTCAATGCTTGTCGGTTACAACCTCCATTATTTGTTGCTCCAATTTTAGCCATTTCGCTAATAAAAGAGAGCAAACGGTCAGTCTTAATTTGAGATATTGCCATATGCTATCGCTACCTTTCTAATTGTTGAAACAATATAGTAGCGGTAGCATATTGGCAGTACTATTACCCAATTGTGGTATGGACAACTTTTATTGAATTATAGGCTTGGTTTTAGATTAACAATGTCATCAAATATTCTAGCTAAAAGGGCCTGTTGAGAATTAACTTCGAGTTTATTATAAATATTTTTACGATGCACGCGTTCGGTTTCATATGAAATATCTAGCAGCCGAGCCGCCGCTTTACTTGAATAGCCACGGATAAGCAGTAAAGTTACTTCGTGCTCTCTGGGAGTTAGTACATCCATACCAAACTGAGCAATATACTCTTTGATTTGCAGGTGAGAACGACGTTCTGGGAGGTGTTGAGTTTGATCATGCTTTTTAACTGTAGAGCTGAAGATTGGATATAATTCTCTTAAGTTGCTTAACACACGGTCACTAAATTTAGAAAGTGATTTAGTTCTTCCTAACGACAACAAATAAACATTATTATCTTTTCCTTGAACACAAAAACAAGTTTCATCAACTAATTTAGATTGACGAAAATAATCTTCATAATAAGCACTTTGATAAAAATCATCTGGCACAATTTCATCTAGTGTCACAAAGCCTTCTTTTTGTTGATTAATGCCATAATCATAAAAAGGACTCAATAAATAAGCCCCCCCAAGGTAGCGTTCCCAAACATCTAGCTCCTCATTTGCAAAAGAAGAACTCAGTACGGTAGGTGATTTATCTGGGTGATAAATTAATATGACATAATCATCAAAACTGGCTGCTGATTTTAGTAAGTAAGTCAACTTATCAAAAAATATTGGCTCTCCGATATCTAGAATTAAATCTGCCATTCCATAAATAATCATATTATTAAAGTTAAGCTTTTCTTTAAGCATAAGTGTTCTCATAATGTCATTTATAAACAAGTTAACAAATTGTTGGTGAACTTACGAGAGGCCACTAATATTTTTCTATACTCAGAGTGATTTGTAGTTATCGCCGATATTTTCTTTTAACCGATTGCTAATAATCTTCCTATCGGTGCTTAATTATTTAGCGACTCCAGTAAGCGTGCTATCTTGAAAATACGCCATCAAAGTCTTAATATAAATTTGAAATTCCTATTGTGGTCTATGTGCTGCCCCTGAATTACTCAACCTATTTAAATACTTCAAGTCGAACGAAAAAAATTTCGCTCCTGTCATTTGGCTGGCAATCACAGATTTGGCGATGTCATCTAATGTATCATCTATAATCAGAGCCATTGCCGCATCGCCAATATGATTACTCCACCACGCCATTATTTTTATACGCTGATTTAAGTAGGTTGAATGAAATAACATAGCCACCCATCATTATTGACGGATATTTACGCACTGGTCTAATCTTTAATTACCTTTATCCACTTACTGGTAATAAATGATGGCCAGACCAAGAAAAACGATAGTGAGCTTAGATGACACGCCTTATTATCACTGCTGTCACGTGTTGTGCGTAAAGCATTTTTATGTGGCATGGATAACACGACAGGTGAAAACTATGAACATCGCCGGGAATGGGTTGACGCTCGCATTCTAGAACTTGCGACTATCTTTGCGATTGAGATCTGTGCTTATACCGTCATGAGTAATCACCTGCATATTGTCCTTAAAGTGAATGCCGATAAAGCGAATAGCTGGTCTGATAAAGCAGTGCTTATTCAATGGCATAAAGGCTTTAAAGGCACGTTACTGACGCAGAAGTTTGTTAAAGGTGAAGACCTCAATGGGTTTGAACTTAAAACTGTTAATGAGTGTATTACCGAATATCGTCGACGTTTCATCGATATTAGCTGGTTTATGCGTTCACTCA
>JBKEFM010000153.1:0-10446 GCA_046709505.1 Paraglaciecola sp.
TTTAAACGGCTGATAAGGGATTGACGGCTAAAATTAACCTTTACACTGCCTATCGTTTTGTTGTCGCTCCAGTTCAGCACAATATTGCTTTGATCTTCATCATAATCAGATACGTCGACCATGCCACCCTCCCCAAGGGTTTGATTTCGTTGATCGAACACTTGAATTCGGCTAATTTGCTTATCGCTTAAATAAGCATCGACAATATTCTGTACCAGCACTTTATCGTAGGCGTAAACCGGCTCTTGAAAAATGACCTGCATCTGTCTGCTCAATGCTTGTTTTGTATTTTCCCAATCATTTAGTTCACTGGTGCGTTGAAACAAGTAACTACTGAGTGTAACAACACACAATACAACTAATGTTGATACAACTAATGACAGTATAATTTTCTGGGAAAGTGATTTCATTTTATTGTCCGCGGCTAGGATCGTACCAAAGTACTTTGTTTTTGAGCGGGGTCTTAACCGTCAAAAATGGATTTTTCAAATCAATAATAATGCGTTTGTCCAGTTGGCCTTGACTCAGCCCGTCACTGATCCGCTTATCCGCAAAAAAAAGTTTTTGATAACTTCCATCGGCAATTTTTTCCAGTAATTTGGCATGTATTTTAGCGACCAGCGCATCATTGTCTTTATGGGTAAAAAAATACATAGGTGAGGTATAACGGAGCAATATATGCGGTTCAACCACCAGATCGAGGGTGCTAAAACGCTCTACTTCACTCCAGGGTTCAAAGAACCCACGGGGGAAATAATCAAATCTGTTTCCTTCCAGCATATAAAATAGATTAGAGAATTTGAGGGGTTTAGCCACAGATAAGTCGTTCGCTTCCAGAATAAAGGTATCCGCCCAACTTTTTCCCTGCCCTGCACTGAATTGCTTTAAATCATCCAGGCTATGGACATTGGCAAATATATTTTTATTTTCACGCTTAACAATAGCCAGACGCATGCCCAATGTCCCTCGGTAAATGGGGACATAAATAGCTTGTAAACTGGTTTCAATCTCTTTGGATGTCATGATCCAAATAATATCGATATCACCAGATTGGAGATCACTGCTCAAACGCTTCTGGGTAATATCGAAGTCATTTTCATAGGGGTAGCTATAACTCATACCTAATTCATTCATGACCTCTCGAATCACTTTTGCAGGCAAGGTTTGATCGGTTGAATTGCTCTGCAACTTTATGGTCTGTGCACTGCAGCAACTACTATAGATAGCACTACAAAGGCAGTATATAAATAGTCTCAAAATCACAATTCTCTCCGATTAATAATTAACCCTTAATTCACCTATGAATTATGCCCTACGTCAGGCCAGACTCAGGGCTGAATTTGCACGGTATCGCCCACTGCGATGCCATGGGTTTTAAACCAGCCCTGGTTCATTTCCAGCGCAAATAAGACTTCTTCAGAAGACCCTACAGACGTCAAATTATGGGGTTGTAACGCTCTGATGTCGGTTATCACCCCATCACTGCGTATAAAGGCCACATCCAATGGAATAAGTGTGTTTTTCATCCACATACTGGCCATTTTTGCATTGGAGAATTTAAATAACATGCCACATTGCTGACACAACGATTGGCGGTGCATCAAGCCCATGCTTCGCTGGGCAAACGTCGCTGCATATTCGACTTGCACTGTCTTGTCGTTAATTATAATACCTACTAAAGGCGTTTCCCTTATCTGGGCGGCGGTGAGGCTATCTGTGGCTAAGGCTTGTCTGGCGTTACATAACACAGTGAACAACAAGAGCAAAAGTAGTAATTTTGTTGGGCGTTTAAACATACATTATCCAATTAAGTTAGTTATTATATCTTACAGAAACAGCTATCAACCCCATCGCTGGTTTGCCACTCCTGATAATCCCCACCTTGACACGCCTGTCGACCGTAAAACACTGGCTTGAGTTGTAACCTATTTTAGTATCGGCCGCATTTGCTATCTCATGAGCTGTTATTTGTCTGGCTGAATCACTTGCACAAGCTATGGGCGTGTTAACTGAAACCAGCAAAGTTCATAAAGCAATTATGCTTATTTTATTTCCCCAAATGAGTAAAACTAAAACAAGTGTATCGTTTTCAGGTAAAACAGCCAGAAATGCTCATGAATTTGATCTTTACAAGCAAAACCGGGACATAAAAAAACCGGGTAAGCCAACAGACTCACCCGGTTTATTTTACTGCTCAGATATTATGCGACGTTTAAGGTCGGGATAATATTAGCTTTAGCGGCTTCTTCGGCTTTTTTAAATTCGTCCATACGATCGAAATTCAAATAACGGAAGACATCGCCATGCATAGACTCTATCTTGCTGGCGTATTGCATATACTCGTCCATCTTCGGGATCCGACCGATTATAGCGCCAACAGAGGCAAGCTCTGCTGAACACAAGTAGACGTTAGCACCATCGCCTAAGCGGTTAGGGAAGTTACGGGTTGAGGTAGACAACACCGTTGCCCCCGGCTCTACCCGCGCCTGGTTACCCATACACAATGAACAGCCTGACATTTCAGTACGTACGCCAGCACGGTCGTAAATATTGTAATAGCCTTCTTCCACCAGCTGGGCTTGATCCATCTTGGTCGGTGGCGACATCCATAAACGCGTGGGTAAGGTTCCTTCAAATTGCTCCAGCAATTTACCTGCGGCACGGAAATGGCCAATGTTGGTCATACAAGAACCGATAAATACTTCATCGATTTTAGTCCCCGCCACATCAGACAAGGTTTTAGCATCGTCGGGATCGTTAGGGCAACATAAGATGGGCTCTTTGATGTCTGCCAAATCGATTTCCAGCGTTTCCACATATTCGGCGTCTTTGTCGGCTGCCATCAACTCGGGCTTGGCCAACCATTCTTCCATCTTACGTGCGCGGCGCTCAAGAGTACGAGGATCGCCGTAACCTTCATTGATCATCCAACGTAACATGGTAATGTTAGACGTAATATATTCAGCGATAGAGTTTTGTGACATTTTAATGGTACAACCGGCTGCTGAACGTTCAGCTGAGGCATCGGATAATTCAAATGCCTGTTCAACGGTCAAATCATCCAGCCCTTCGATTTCCAGTATGCGACCAGAGAAAGCGTTAACTTTGCCCTTTTTCGCTACGGTTAACAGACCCTCTTTGATGCCATATAAAGGAATGGAATGCACCAGGTCACGTAAGGTAACACCAGGTTGCATCTTACCTTTAAAGCGCACCAATACCGATTCAGGCATATCCAGCGGCATCACACCGGTGGCGGCAGCAAAGGCGACCAAACCAGAACCGGCCGGGAATGAAATACCCATGGGGAAACGGGTGTGAGAATCGCCACCAGTACCAACGGTATCAGGCAACAACATGCGGTTTAACCACGAATGGATAATGCCATCTCCAGGGCGTAAAGATACGCCACCACGGTTCTTGATGAAATCTGGCAGAGTATGCTGGGTATCGATATCAATAGGCTTAGGATACGCCGCCGTGTGACAGAAAGACTGCATAGTCAAATCAGCAGAAAAGCCTAAACAGGCTAAATCTTTCAGCTCATCACGGGTCATAGGCCCGGTCGTATCTTGTGAGCCAACAGTGGTCATTTTGGGCTCGCAGTATGTGCCAGGACGAATCCCCTGCACACCACAAGCTCTACCAACCATTTTTTGTGCCAGAGTATAACCTTTACCCGTATCCACAGGTTGAACAGGCATACGGAACAAATCCGACGCACCTAAACCCAATGATTCCCTGGCTTTGTCAGTCAAACCACGGCCGATGATCAGGTTGATCCTGCCACCCGCTCTGACTTCATCCAGTAATACGTCAGATTTATAAGCAAATTCAGACAACAATTCACCGGTTTCGGCGTTCTTAATTTTGCCTGCTAATGGGAAAATGTCGATGACATCGCCCATATTTAATTTATCTACGTTGGCTTCAAATACCAGTGCGCCGGCATCTTCCATAGTATTAAAGAAGATAGGGGCCACGTTACCGCCGATACAAATACCGCCGCCACGTTTATTAGGTACGCCTGGCAGGTCTTCACCGAAAAACCACAGCACAGAGTTAGTGGCTGATTTACGTGATGAGCCAGTACCGACTACATCACCGACAAAAGCAACGGGATGACCCTTGGCTTTAATTTCTTTGATTTGCGCTAGGGGGCCAATTTCACCGTGTTTTTGCGGCGTTAAACCATCACGGGTCATCTTGAACATGGCTTTGGCATGTAACGGAATATCTGGGCGAGACCAGGCATCAGGCGCCGGGGATATATCATCAGTATTGCTTTCGCTGGTGACCTTAAATACCGAATAGGTGATTTTTTCTGGCATATCCGGGCGCGCGGTAAACCATTCGGCATCAGCCCAGGATTCAAGCACGTCTTGGGCAAATGCATTACCGGCACGGGCTTTTTCTTCAACGTCATGGAAAGCATCAAACATCAACAAAGTGTGTTTAAGCTCTTCAGCAGCTAATTCCGCCAGATCGTTGTTATCTAAGGCTTCTATCAAAGTGACTATGTTATAACCACCGTGCATGTTGCCTAACAATTGGATAGCGGCATCTTTACTGATCAGCGGTGATGTTGCTTCGTCATTAATAATGGCGCTCAAAAAGCCAGCTTTAACATAAGCGGCTTCATCTACACCGGGGGGAACCCGCTCAGATAGCAACCCAAGTAAAAATTCGCCTTCGCCAGCAGGGGGCGCTTTTAACAACTCGACTAAACCGGCAACTTGCTCAGCGTTTAGGGCTTTGGGCGGAATACCTTCAACAGCACGTTCATCAACATGTTTACGATAAGCTTCTAGCACAATTAGGACCTCTTGATTGACTCCGAAATCACGGCGTGTAATGGAGTATAGAAATGAAACCCGCACAGTATAAGGCCTAAGGCCGCAAATTAAAATTTACAAATTAGATTGTTTGACCATAACCATTATTCTTACAAAAAATAGTGGTTAACGTTTTGTTAAAATGTACAAAAATAGCTGTTATTCGCCTTTCTTCCCCGAAACTGGGCGAATGCGTAACAGGCTGCCCCGGGGACTGTCGGTTAATAAATAGATAGATCCGTCTTTATGCACACGAATATCGCGCAAACGTTGTCCTATTTCAGCAAACAGCTCGCCCTGGCCGACGACCTGTTTGCCCTGCATTTGCAACCAGTAAACCTGCTTAAACTTCAATGATGACACCAGTAAATCTCCCTTTATTGCGCCAAACATACCGCCCTCGTGCATGGCCATACCTGAAGGTGCGATCGACGGCGTCCAGTCGACTAGGGGTTGCAACATATCGGGATAGGCAGTAAAGGGGCTAATGCGTGCCCCAGAATAATCTATACCCTGGGTGATCACCGGCCAGCCATAATTTCCCCCTGGGCGGATAATATTGACCTCATCCCCTCCTTGGGGGCCATGTTCGTGAGCAAAAATCATCTCGGTAACCGGATCATAGAGAATGGCCTGGCTATTACGATGACCTAAAGTGAAGATGTATTGTGTCAGCTCTTTAGGGGTTTTAGCCGTATCCGCTAAATTGAAAAATGGATTGTCTGTGGGCGCCTGGCCATCATCAGCGAGGCGAATTATTTTACCCATCTGGCTATCAAAACGCTGGGCATGTTCCCGATAATCAAACCCGTCGCCTGTGGTTAGCAACAGGGTATTGTCCGGTAAAAATGTCATACGTCCACCAAAATGCACCGGGGTATCTTTATCCGGGCTTAGGGTAAATAACAGCTGCTGCTGGGTTAATGCGCCATTTTGCAATTTGGCCCGCATCAATTTTAAGGCGTTATGTTTATCCGTACCGCTGGCATAACTCAAATACAGCCACTGATTTTCACGGTAATCAGGATGCAGGGCAACATCCAGCAACCCACCTTGGCTGAACACATAAATATCCTCTGGTAAGCCGCTAATGGGCGGTGACACCTGGCCATTGTGCACCCGCCGTAAATGTCCCACCCGCTCGGTAACCAGCACATCACCATCAGGTAAAAAGGCCAATGACCAGGGATAATCAAGGCCCGTTGCCAGGGTCTCTATTGTATAAGGTGGAAATACCCGGATGGGCTGTTTGTCAGATCCCACCTCAGCCTGAGCGACCAGAGGCATCAGGCTGACAAGGATCAGGGAAGCAATAAAGGTGTTTATAATTTTCATAGGGGCTCTGAGTAAACGGGGTCAGTTTGATAACAGGCAAGCCAACAGTGATTGCCTGGCGGACGGATTCAAGGGTAAAGTGCAGCAGAATTTATCACAACCACAAGAATGTACAATGAAGAGATTTTTACACCTTACCCGCCATTTTTTACTGGCGGTATTAGTCAGTTTTATTTTGGCGAGCCTGGCACACAGCCAATTTGTATTGTTTGAGCTGGCCAAAGTCGGGGTGCAAATCGATATGGCCAGCCGTGTCAGTATGACCCTCGATGATTTGCTCGGGTTACGGCAAAGTTATGGGCCTGCTATTGCGTTGGGTTTATTACTGGCATTTGCCGTGATGGGCGCAATCAGAAAGTATCGCCCCCATACCACCCCTTGGGTTTATCCTCTGGGCGGGGCATTGGCTATGCTGGTGATGTTGTTAGCGATGCAGCCGATAATGCATATCACCCTAATTGCCGGCGCCAGAACACCCTTTGGCATCCTGGCCCAATGTGCGGCTGGCTTTGCTGGCGGCTGGGTTTTTATGAAGCTACGTAAATCCCCTCCCAGAGAATAACATCAGCACACTGTTAAACGACCAGAGACAACATAATGCGATGTCTTGGCCAGTAGCAGATTAAAAAGCCACGTTTACCGTGGCTGTTTGCTGTTGGTCCTGGCTTTTTTGCGGTTAGGGGCTTCAGTGCCCGCCGCTTTATTGTGGGGTTGGTTGTCACTAAAGCGCGTTAAACCTTGTTGGGCTTTGTGAGCTGTCGCCGACGTGCCACCCTTGCCTTTAGCCAAGGCCTTATTCGCCGAGCGTTTGGCGAATTCCTTATGATCCCGACCGTTAAGTTCATTGCGCCCTTCTGCTGGCACTAAACACTTCGCGCTATTACCGATCAGATGAGCTTTACCCATACCAATTAACGTCTTACGCAGTAATGGCCAGTTGGCAGGATCGTGGTAACGCAAAAATGCCCGATGCAAACGGCGGTGAATTTCACCTTTGGGGATCGTCACCTCTTCACTTTTATGGTTCACCTTATGTATGGGATTTTTCCCCGTATGATACATAGTGGTGGCATTGGCCATAGGTGACGGATAAAAATTCTGCACCTGATCCAGTTTAAAATTACGCTCTTTGAGCCACATGGCTAAATTCAGCATGTCCACATCTTCTGTACCTGGATGGGCAGAGATAAAATACGGAATGAGGTACTGGTCTTTACCCGCTTCTTTGGTGTACTTGTCGAACATTTCCTTAAATTTGTCGTACGTGCCCATGCTCGACTTCATCATTTTATCCAGGGGCGCTTTTTCCGTATGCTCCGGGGCGATTTTTAAATAGCCACCCACATGATGGGTCACCAACTCACGGACATAATTGGGATCTTCAATAGCTAAATCGTAACGCACCCCTGAGGCGATGAGGACTTTTTTCACCCCTTCCACCTTACGGGCCTTACGGTACAGCTCCACGGTGGGGGTTTGATCCGTATCCAGGTGCCCACATATTTCTGGCCACACACAAGACAAACGCCGACAAGCTTGTTCAGCCTTAGGACTTTTACAGCGCAACTTATACATATTGGCGGTGGGGCCCCCCAAGTCCGAGATTACACCTGTAAACCCCGGTACTTTGTCACGAATTTGTTCTATTTCGCGAATAATCGATTCTTCTGAACGACTTTGAATAACCCGTCCTTCGTGTTCGGTAATCGAGCAGAAGGTACAACCACCAAAGCAGCCACGCATGATGTTGACCGAGGTTTTGATCATGTCATAAGCGGGTATTTTGGCTTTGCCGTAACTCGGGTGAGGCACTCGTGCGTAAGGTAAATCGAACACCCCATCCATTTCTTCGGTTTCAAGTGGATAAGCAGGTGGGTTGATCCAAATTATTCTATCACCGTGGCGCTGAACAAGGGCACGGGCACAACCCGGGTTAGTTTCTTTATGCAAGATACGTGAAGTGTGAGCGTAATGAGTTTTCTCGGCGCGCACTACATCATAAGGGGGCAATAACACATAGGTTTTATCCCAGGGTTTGCGTCTTTGAGTTTTCGAGGTAAAAGGCTGCACCACCACCGGCTGGGCTTTTTGCTCTTCGATTGCGGCTTGTCTTTCAGCTTCAGAAGATACAGCACATTTGTCTGCAATAGTTTCATAAGGACTGATAACAGGTTCAATTTTTCCAATCGTATCTAAATGGGTTGAGTCTACACCTTGCCAATCGGGTAACGGCTCTTTACGAATAACGGCTGTGCCGCGAATATCTTGCATTTGCTCGATGGTTTCACCGGCAGCAAAGCGATGGGCCATCTCCAGCAGCGGGCGTTCGGCATTACCAAACATCAGCATATCCGCTTTAGAATCAAAAAGTACCGAACGACGCACTTTATCTGACCAATAATCATAATGGGCAATACGGCGCAAGCTGGCTTCAATTCCGCCAATAACAACCGGTTTTTTGTAAGCTTCTTTACAACGCTGGGTGTAAACAGTGACGGCGCGATCTGGGCGTTTCCCCCCTTCATTGTTCGCGGTGTAGGCGTCATCGTGACGTAACTTGCGCTCCGCCGTATAACGGTTGATCATCGAGTCCATATTGCCGGCCGTAACCCCAAAAAATAAATTTGGCTCACCGAGTTGCATAAAGTCGGTCTTGCTTTGCCAGTCCGGTTGGGAAATGATCCCTACCCGAAACCCTTGGGATTCCAGTACCCGGCCAATCACGGCCATACCAAAGCTGGGATGATCCACATAAGCATCACCGGTGACTATGATGATGTCACAACTGTCCCAACCAAGAATATCCATCTCTTTGCGTGACATAGGCAAAAATGGCGCGGGTCCGTAACACTCGGCCCAATATTTAGGGTAAGAAAAAAGCCCGCGATCGGCTTTCATACGGGCAACCGGCTTTGCTCTGTTAGGCACTGTTTTGGCCCTCTCGGCTGGCTGAATATTCACTGCAGACGAGGCAGATTGAGATGTGGCGGACATGTAACTCCAATAACTAGAAAGTATAAGCTGCTTAAAAAATCGGCAAGAGTATAGCAGTTTGTTACGGCAAACAGTATAGCCCTCAGCGAATATTAAGAATTTGTATTCGGACGCTGACAATGTTTCAATAGCCGGTGGGTTAATGTGTATTGTTCCAGATTCATAAAAAACACCTCCCAAATCAGGGATATACACCGGGGTCCCGGGCTGCATTCCACCCGCTGTCGGCTGTTTTTAATAAAGTGACCCTATTAGCTATATTGACGGATTCTATCTTTTGATGTTGATCGCGGTTACGTGGCAGCTAGGGTTGGTGTCACTGGCTTGGTATTATCGCTCCGGGCACATACCGGACACAATGAATAACATCGCGCTATTTATCAGGAGAAATAAAGGTTGCTCGCAGCAATTCTTTAGGGGTATCCCGCCTTAACTGTTGATCAAAGTCCTTTATTACCTCACTCAGATCACCTCTATTTTTACTAAAAGCGACATAAATGTCACTGATATGATTGATGTGCCCCTTTTTCAGCTCCTTTGGTAACATGCCCATCTGTACTAAATTATAAATGGCAACGTCATCAAACATAATAGCCATATCAACCAGATTTCGTTTGAGCAAACCGATGATCTGCTTTTGGTTTGATACCCTTACTTCCACCAGGTCTTGGCGAATATGCTCATACTGTTGGCCATATTCATAACCAATTATCAGCGCAATAGTTGTGCCTTTGGGGATCTGTGAAGGTGAATGTATGGCCAGCGCTGATTTTTTCGGATAGAAATAAGAGGCCGTAGCGCTGAGCAATTTTTCTTTACCAAAGTCAAAGCGACGCTCAGTGGCCGGTTGTCTGGTCACATTAAAACTGCCGTCTACTTGCCCATTTTCGGTCATTAACAATGCCCGGGCATAGGGCACGGTTATAAACTCAACGGTATAGCCTGCGTTACTCAGTGCCTGGCTAACGATATCCTTGGATATGCCGTTACCATTTATATCAGAATAGGGTGGCCAACTATCTTCCACGGCCAGCAATAAATGACGTTTAGATTGTGCCAAACCAGGGCACAACATTATCAGGGTTAACGATGTTATAAAAAAAATAGTGCGTATAAATGTCATGCTATTCCATTAACTAAACATAAGTAAACTACCGGGCGACTAAAGATAACCAGATTTTTTTGGGTGCAATTTGCTCAATTAATTGCTCGCGCTTTACCACAAGAGACAGGCAAGCCACATCCTTGCAAAAACGGATTGCGCGCTAAAGGGGCTTATTGA
>JBKEFM010000154.1:0-10236 GCA_046709505.1 Paraglaciecola sp.
AGGCCGACAGCACTTTTAACCGCACCGGCTCTGAATCCGCCAGCTTCGGTTATGCCTAAATGCAGGGGTTGATCAATTTTTGTGGCCAGAGACCGGTAGGCTCCCACGGCTAAAAAGACATCTGAAGCTTTGACACTCACTTTAAATTGATCGAAATTCAATTTATCCAGAATGTCCACATGGCGCATGGCCGATTCAACTAGGGCTTCTGGTGTAGGTTCACCGTATTTTTCTTGTAGGTCTTTTTCTAAGGAACCACCGTTAACCCCGATACGGATAGGGATCCCCATATCTTTGGCGCAATCGACTACCGAACGCACGCGATCCATACTGCCGATATTGCCGGGGTTAATGCGCAGGCAATCCACACCGTATTCTGCGACTTTTAAGGCAATGCGATAATCAAAATGAATATCGGCTATTAACGGCACGGTAACTTGTTGTTTGATCAGCCTGAAGGCTTCTGCAGCGTCCATAGTTGGCACCGACACCCGGACGATTTCTCCGCCCACGGCTACGATTCGTTTAATTTGCGCCACTGTTGCCTCAACATCAGTGGTCGGCGTATTGGTCATTGACTGCACCGCAATAGGAGCGCCGCCACCAATAGGCACACTCCCTACATTGATTCGAGTCGACACTCTGCGCTTAATAGGTGATTCTGCAAACATACTCATTCCTAACTAATTTTGCTGATTTTACTGAATTAATGGCAACGAAAACTCAGCGGTATGCCCAATATCGAACTTTGACATGTCAAGGTCCTTGCCTGAGTAGTTGATTTTCACCCCGCTGGGGGCGCCTAATATAACGTTAAAAGGCGGCACCCCGGATACCGTCATCACCCGCCCGGCTACTTTTACGCCATATGCAATTTTCTCACCTGTGGCATCGGTTAAGCTCATCCAGCAGTCATTCGGGAACTCAAAGACCAATTGCACTTTTTGTTGCCCCTGGAGGGCTGTAATTGACGCCGTGCTGTCCATACCAGGAATAGGCTTTAAACCTTGCAACTGTGATGACTCATCAACTGGCTCTGGCCCCTCAACATCAGCGTCTGTTGGCGTAATGTCGTCACCTGGACGTGACGCGGGTGTGGCAGGTTGTGGCACAAACCGCTCGGTAACAATACCCTTTTCATCAGGTTGTGCCGCCGTGTCGACTTCTATATTTTGTGTACCTGTATCACTAATGGCAGTACTTTGTTCTGGGATCTGGGCAGAAATTTGCTGCCCTGCTACCACAGAGTCTTGACTGTCTTGCTGGAACCACCACATCACGACTAATGCAACGACGGCCGTCAAAATAATATAGGTCACTATCATTAACTTGTCGTCGTTGGCTTGGTGCGCAACCCGCCGGGAAAAACTCTGCAGTTTGGCGGGCTCTTTTTTGTGCATATTAAGCGTATCCAGGGCGTCGAGAATTTCTGCTTCAGTCACGTCTACCTGACGAGCATATAGCTTCAAATACCCCTTAATAAAGGTCATAGAGATGCCCTGATCGTAATGATCATTCTCCAACTGTGCCAATAAACTCGCCTTGAGATAGAGTCTGCTCGCGATTTGTTCAAGACTTAGATGACGGGCAAGGCGAGCATTCTTTAATAGTTGTCCAGGACCTATAGGTTGTGGTACTGATGATTCAAGTGCTTGGGGTTGATGTACTTCACTCATTTAACTGGCGCTACTCTTCAATTTTAGGGTCAAAGACAATTAATTTTTTGCCTACATAAATAGCTGATGGATCGTGTATTTCATTCCATTCCATTAAACTTTTCATCTTCACATTATAGCGCAGCGAAATACGATAGAGGTTCTCTTTATTTTGCACTACATGATAGCGCGTTAACCGTTCAGGTACATGCACGGAAGTATCGACTGCTACGGGCTGACTTTGTTCAATCTGTTTGGATTTTCCCTTCTTTATTTTACGGACACCAGGAGCGGATTGAGGGGGGGCGAGTTGCGCAGATAAATAGTTTTTCGCCGGAACATGATTAGGGTAAAGACTGACAATCATGTTGGCATAATCGCTGGCGGCTTGTTCCTTGCCCGCGGCCTGCTCTATACGACTGGCTAACCACAAGCTTTGTGCAGAAACCGCACTAACGTTATCATAACGTCCCAATGCGACTCTTGCAGCATCTGGTTGTTGATTGGCCAATAACATATCCGCCAGCAAAAACAGACTCTTGGCCCGTCCAGGCTGATGATTTAAAGCGCTGCCCAAATATTCTATTGCATCTGGTAACTGCCCGTGGCGTTGACTGCACAACGCCAGATTCTCGTAAGTCTCCGCAGAGGATATATAAGAATCGCTATTTATGGCTTTTAAAAAATACTCTTTCGCCTTGGCATACTTGCCTCGTGCACATAAAAATGCACCATAACTGTTAGCGATATCCGCATCTCGAGGTGCCAAGTTCATAGCCAACTGATAGGATTTTTCAGAAGAATTGTACTCTTCTACTGTTTGATAGTAGTAAGCCATGCCGTAATGGGTTTGCGCAGACTGAGGAGCAAATTCCAGAGCTTTATCCAGATTAAATTTGGCTTGACTAAAATTGCCATTTTCCAAATAAGTGAGGCCTAAAGACAAACGAGTTTTGGCGGCTTTAACCTTATCAAAATCCTGTTCCCTTGTTTCTATCCGGCTGCTACAGGCGCTAAGTAGTAGCAGTAAACACACCAAAATTACTCGCAAATCTGTCATTAACGTCATGTTATTCCTCAACTATGGAGCCATTTTCACCGCTATCAATTCGCCCTTCTGCTGCCTTTTTAACGATCTTTTTGTTCTGTCTACCACCTCACCAGCCAATTGTCCGCAGGCGGCATCAATGTCATCTCCACGGGTTTTACGCACCACTACCATCAAATCGTAACTGCCTAATACCTTGGCAAAGCGGTCGATACGTGAATTACTCGAGCGGGTATAAGGCGAGCCTGGATAGGGGTTAAACGGGATCAGATTAATCTTACAGGGTGTGTCAGCCAATACTTTGGCCAGCTCGTGGGCTTGATCCGTACTATCATTGATGCCATTTAACATCACATACTCTACTGTCACCTTACCCTGATTAGCCTTAGATTTCTCTATATAGCGGCGCACCCCGGCTAAAAACTCTTCAATGGGATACTTTTTATTCACTGGCACCAGAATATCGCGCAATTTATTATCAGGCGCGTGGAGGGAAATGGCCAGCGCCACATCAATTTGTTCCCCCAACATATCCAGGGCCGGCACTACACCTGAGGTGCTTAACGTTACGCGACGCTTGGATAAACCAAAAGCCAGATCATCCAGCATTAAGTCCATCGCTGGCACCACATTTTTCAGATTGAGCAGGGGCTCTCCCATACCCATCATCACAACATTTGAAATAGGGCGTTTTGCTGAGTCATTGGATAAACCAATGGCCGTGGCGACTCGCCATACTTGACCGATAATTTCCGATACACTTAAGTTGCGGTTAAATCCCTGTTGGCCCGTTGAGCAAAAGGTACATTCCAGAGCGCAGCCAACCTGTGACGACACACATAAAGTGGCTCTGTCACCATCGGGGATCCATACGGTTTCTACTTCCTGGCCACCCTCAAGACGTAGGGCAAATTTTATGGTGCCATCACTGGCATTCTGTTGATGAGCAATTTCAGGTGCTTTTACTTCACAGCACTCAAGCAGTTTATTGCGCAGTACTTTATTAAGGTTAGTCATTTGTTCAAAATCCGCAACCCCCTGCTGATAAATCCATTTCATCACCTGATCTGCACGGAAGGGCTTTTCGCCCATGGCACTAAAAAACTCACGTAATCCTTTGCGGTTTAAATCGAGTAAATTAGTTTTGGTTGATTTGGCTGAAATAGACACAGACATTGAACTTGGCACCTCGGATAAAAGAAAATAGTGTACATTTTTTGCACGTGAACTGCTATTTTGTTGGGTTTAATAGATCACAAAAGGGAGCCTAGGCTCCCCTTGTAATTACTGTGCTGTAAATTACCGTGTCCGTGGACAAATTTCTTCATCAGAGAAGAAATAAGAAATTTCACGGGCCGCTGATTCTGGTGCATCAGAGCCGTGACATGCATTTTCATCAATTGATGCAGCATAGTCCGCTCGAAGTGTGCCCGCTAATGCATCAGCGGGGTTAGTCGCACCCATAATTTCACGGTTTTTAAGTACGGCATTTTCGCCTTCTAAAACCTGAACCATCACTGGACCAGATGTCATAAACCCAACCAAGGCACCAAAAAAAGGACGTTCGCTATGCTCAGCGTAAAAACCTTCAGCCTGCTCTTTGCTAAGATGTAACATTTTAGAGGCGACTATACGCAAGCCTGCAGACTCAAAACGATTATAGATAGCGCCGATAACATTTTTGGCAACTGCGTCAGGTTTGATAATGGAAAAAGTACGTTCTAAGGCCATATGAGGTCTCCGATAACAAAATAGATGATTAAAAATTCGCGCGGATTATAAGGGTTTCCCATGGAAAAGCCTAATAAATCTAACGGATATTTTACAGTTCTTATATAATATTGCATTGACAAATTACCCAGGTGCAGGTTCACTTGGAGTCACAACGGCTAATTGACTCTGATAGCGGTGAACCAGGCATTTATAAATGGCTGAAAAATACGTAGACTGAATCCAGTCAATCCCCCTTACTTTACATCGAGAGCCACTTGCTAAAATTACTCTTTCTGTTGCCATTAGGCCTTTGTTTTATCTGGTTTTGTTATTTACGTCTCAGAGGCTACAGTTTGTTCAGGGGGAAGCAAGGCTTTATTTATATCTTAATTTTCTCTGTGATCATCACTGCGTTTTATACCCTGATGATGTGGTTAACGGCAACCTGACAATCAGCACAACACTATTAACCATGATTAATACCAACAGACAGGGAGCCTATTTGAACGTCCACAAGACGGCCTTTAGGTGAAACCCAGAGATATCGCGTAATAAAAAAGGAGCCGAGGCTCCTTTTTTCTATGGGAAATGTAGTAAAAATATACTTATCTAGTAGATCTTTACCTCAGCCTGGGCTCTGAGAGATGCGATAAACTCTCCATAAATAAACTGTGCACGGGTTGAGGACAAACGATTACGCAAACCAAGCTCTGCTCCATCAGGTATGGCGGAAGCTGGATTAACGCTCGTTAATTGTACCAGGGCGACGTCACCATTAAATAGGTCAACCACATCAGTGTTGTCCATAGTATCAAGGCTCAACTGGAACAACTTTTCTACTACACTCGACTCAAGACTCGAACCAGCTCTCGCCACGCCTTGTTGTTGTTGCCATTGTATCTCCATCTCAGCAAGTAGAGGGGTGGTGTCCTCACCCGTTCGTATTTTCGCCACGACTTCTTTAGCCCAGGTCTTGGCTGCCAATTGAGATTTTTCGGCGACTAAAGCCAGTTCAATATCACCCTTGACCTCGTCCAGGGATTGAGTCCGTTGTGACTCTTGTTTAGCCACTCTGACTACGATCACATGATTCTCACCTAGCTCGATAATGTCACTGTTGACATAATCCTGCAGCAACTCGTCAGAAAATGCCGCATTTAACACACGGGCATCACTTGCGATTTCTAACGGAGCGTTGCGAGAAAAAAGTTCAGTGGTCTGGATTTTCTTATTGGCGATAGCTGCAACCTCATCCAGGCTATCCGGTACTTCAAAAGCGACTTCGGCCATACGTTGCTGTAAGGCGTAAAATTCTTCTTCGGCTTTCCGGGTTTTCAGTTTAGTCAGTATTTCTTCCTTTACGTCATTTAAAGGTGTTGTCTGAGCCTTTTTAATATCCGTTAAATGGATGATGTGAAAACCGAAGGCACTTTTAACAACCCCTGACTGGGCACCTACTTGGGCTAACGCAAACACAGCTTCTTCGAAAGCAGGATCCATCATTCCCGGGGTTATCCAACCGAGATCTCCACCCTCTTGTGCACTAAAGGTATCGGTGGAATGCGTTTGGGCTAGCTCGGCGAAATCATCACCCGCTTTGACTTTAGCCAGAATATCTTGTGCCTGAACTTCCGCTGCATCCTCATCATCAGCAAATTCAAATAAAATATGCGAGACCTTGCGCTGTTCTTGACTGGTAAATTCTTGCATATTTTGCTGGTAATAAGTTTGTACATCTTCAGCACTCACATTGATGGCTGGCAACAAATCCGCTAGTTTCAACTCAACATAGGCCAAACTGACTTTCTGTTCTGTATCAAACTGGGAGATATTACCTTGATAATAAGCCTCGATATCGTCCTGGGAAACCTTTATGGCTGATTTAAAAGCAGCGGTGGGGATTTGCAGGTAACGCCCATCCCGAGTCTGTTCTTGTAACAGGTAGGCAAGTTGTGATTCGCTGGGCAAGGTAAATTCAGTGGCTAATAACGCACTGGATAGTTGTCTGCGAGTCATATCAGTGCGCATGTAATCACGAAATTGGTTAGGCTGAAACCCGGCCTGACGCAAAACGGCCTGATAACGATCATTATCAAACTTACCATCGAGTTGAAACTCAGGCATAGTCACTATGGCTTGTTTGATTTGGGCATCACTGACACGTAATCCAAGATCATCCGCGGTTTGTTCAAGTAATTTCTCACCGATCAGCCGATCGAGGATCCCTTGCTTAAACTGTTGCAAATAAGCAGAGTCTGCTGCTAATGCAGAAAAAGCTTCGCCAAATTGCGATTCCATACGCCCCCGTTCATTTTGATAGGCACGTTCAAGGGCCGCCTGGCTGATGATTTCATCGTTTACTTTAGCGGCCGATGTCTCCGCCGAAGAATTGATGTAGCTGCCAACACCGGCAAATACAAAACTTAACACGACCAATCCTAGGATCACCTTGGGCCAAACGCCCTGGGAGCCTTCTCTAATTCTTTCCAACATGTTCGTTTAAAACTCCAAATGAGTTGCTTTATATAAGCTGAATATTTTACTGACGAGCTAAGAGGGGAGATTATATATTAATAGTTGTCATTAATTAACAGCAGATAGAAAAAAGGCGATGATAAATCATCGCCTTTTCAGCAGAAATTTTAGCTTAGTTACAAGCGTCTTTTAACGCTTTACCAGCTTTGAAAGACGGCACTTTAGCCGCAGAAATCTGAATGGTTTCGCCAGTTTGTGGGTTGCGACCACTACGGGCAGCACGTTCACGTACAGAGAAAGTACCGAAACCAACAAGGGCAACCTGGTCGCCTTCTTTAAGAGCCGCTGTAACTGCATCTGTTAGTGCGTCTAATGCACGGCCTGAAGCAGCTTTAGAAATATCTGCGCTAGCAGCGATGGTGTCGATAAGTTGAGACTTATTCACAATGTGATCCCCTACAATTGTTATTATACTATTATCCGCATAATGCGATACGAAAAGTGTTATATCAAGCTTAAAATTTAACTTCAAGCATATATTCACAAATTATTAACTTTATTGGTATCGCCGCAATCCCTTTTGTGACAAGGCCTAAAGCGAAACTGGAGTAAAGGCTACCACAACTGTTTACACAGTGAAGCCCTTAAATCCAAAAAAAACAAAATAAACCGGCCTAAATGGCTATTTTTTATCCACTTTAATCGCCACAGGAACAAACTTTTCAGGATTCTCTTGCAGGGCCAACGCTAAGACTTCGTCAATCCAGCGCATGGGATGAATGTCCAGATCCTGTTTTACGTTATCCGGAATTTCTTCCAGATCCCGTTCGTTCTCCTTGGGAATGATCACGGTCTTGATCCCACCCCGATGGGCAGCCAGCAGTTTTTCTTTCAGACCACCAATAGCTAGGACTTCGCCACGCAAGGTTATTTCCCCTGTCATCGCCACGTCACAGCGTACAGGATTGCCGGTAAGTGCCGACACCAAAGCAGTACACATGGCGACACCGGCACTGGGCCCATCTTTAGGGGTCGCCCCTTCAGGTACATGTACGTGAATATCACGCTTTTCGTGAAAGTCGCTATTTATGCGTAATTTCTCGGCGCGGCTGCGCACCACTGTCATAGCCGTTTGAATAGACTCTTGCATAACGTCACCTAAGGAGCCGGTAAAGGTTGTTTTACCCTTACCTACAACCGATTCGGCTTCAATCGTTAGTAAGTCACCACCAACTTGAGTCCATGCTAGCCCTGTAACCTGGCCAACCTGGTTGTTCTTATCTGCTTTACCATAATCACAACGCTGCACACCTAAATAATCTGCCAAATTATCCTGGTTTACCCGTACTTGCTTGATACCTTTATCAAGCAAAATACGTTTTACGGCCTTGCGACAAATTTTAGAAATTTCTCGTTCAAGGTTACGCACCCCCGCTTCTCGGGTGTAATAACGAATTATGCCAATTATGGCCGATTCTTCAATCACCAGCTCCTTGGCTTTAAGTCCATTGCGAGATATTTGCTTCTCAATTAAGTGACCGGTAGCAATATTGAGCTTCTCATCTTCGGTATAGCCCGACAAGCGAATGACTTCCATTCGATCCAGTAAGGGGCCCGGAATATCCATGCTGTTTGACGTAGCGACAAACATCACGTCGGACAAATCATAGTCTACTTCCAAATAATGGTCACTAAAGGTGCTATTTTGCTCTGGATCAAGTACCTCCAACAAAGCTGAAGCGGGATCGCCACGCATATCCGAAGAAATTTTATCTATTTCATCGAGTAAGAATAACGGATTTTTCACGCCTATTTTAGCCATTTTCTGGATCAGTTTACCTGGCATAGAACCAATATAGGTTCTGCGGTGTCCGCGGATTTCCGCTTCGTCTCTTACGCCCCCAAGGGCCATACGCACATACTTTCGCCCTGTCGCCTTGGCAATTGATTGACCTAAAGATGTCTTACCTACACCAGGCGGTCCAACCAGGCACAATATAGGCCCTTTAAGTTTTTTGACCCGCTGTTGCACGGCTAAATACTCAAGAATACGTTCTTTTACTTTTTCTAAACCATAATGGTCGGTATTGAGCAGGGTTTCTGCAGCGGCCAAATCTTTTTTTACTACACTGCGTTTGGACCAGGGAACACTAATAAGCCATTCAATGTAACTGCGTACTACCGTCGCCTCGGCAGACATCGAAGACATCATTTTCAACTTTGCCAATTCAGTGGTGGCTTTTTTCATGGCCTCTTCTGGCATTTTGGCGTTTTCGATTTTTTTACTCAGCGCTTCGAATTCATCTGGTGCATCATCCATCTCACCCAATTCTTTCTGAATAGCTTTCATTTGCTCATTCAGATAGTACTCGCGCTGACTTTTTTCCATCTGTTTTTTGACCCGCGAACGAATTTTTTTCTCAACTTGTAATAAGTCAATTTCACTTTCCATCAAGGCCATCAGGTATTCCAGACGGTCATTGACACCATCCATCTCTAATACTTTTTGCTTTTCTGCGAGTTTCAGTGGCATATGCGCAGCCATGGTGTCAGCCAAACGTGCAGCTTGCTCTATTCCACTGAGGGAAGTGAGGACCTCAGGCGGAATTTTTTTATTGAGTTTCACATAACCTTCGAATTGTGAAATGGCCGAGCGTATCAACACTTCCTGTTCATTTTCCGGCGCTTCAATATCTAGTTTACTGGTTATTTGAGCGATGAAAAAATCGTCCGTGCTAACAAACTCAGTGATTTCCCCCCGATGATTACCTTCAACCAAGACCTTCACTGTACCATCGGGTAATTTGAGCAGTTGTAATATGGTGGCAATGGTGCCGACTTGATAGATATCGTCAGTTTGTGGTTCGTCGACCCCGGCGTCTTTTTGGGCTACCAGAAAAATTTGTTTGTCTTTATCCATGGCCGCGTCTAGGCAACGAATGGATTTTTCACGACCGACAAATAAGGGAATAACCATGTGTGGATATACCACTACATCACGTAATGCCAGGACTGGCATTTCTGTGTAATTAACAATCTCTTTGGTCATATTTGCTCTCGGATAATAAATAGTGAAACTGGTACAATGAATTGTATATGGGGCTGGGTGGCAAAAGTTCAAACAAAAAAGGCAAACAATCCTGTTTTAGGAAAGATTAATTGTCTTTTTTGCATAAATACCAAGTAAATTGAAGGGGCTGTAAAACAAACTGTGTAACTGCCCAGTTTAGATATGAGGAGTCAGCTGCTCCTCAATTTCAATCATAAAACGATTGAAAGCTGCTTTCCAATCTCTTATTGGCATAGTCCATTTTTTGGATGCCGATTGGACTGCCAGATAAACCA
>JBKEFM010000155.1:0-10177 GCA_046709505.1 Paraglaciecola sp.
CATGCGTATCACAGGTAAAACTTAGACCGAATTATTACGTCTGCGTAAGGTTGTTTCAGGTAGCCCACCTGGAGTCGAGCTGACTCAGAAGTATCCGTTATTTACGATGATGTACTCAAAATTAGGCTACAAAAATCAAAGCAATATGAACTGAATTATGAATGAAATACTATGGTTTTTAATCCCCTTGGCTTTGCTAATCGGAGGATCTATACCCCAGCCATTGGAGTTGCAGCTAGGCGGCAAAGGAACTCAGCTACATAAGCTTAGATGTACTCAGTAATTCAGACGATAGAGGTAAGTGAGAGCAGCCAAAAACGCTGCAACTTCAAGGGAGACGGGTATATCTGGATTGCGTCATCTAAAACCAGAAACAAGATAGTGATGATTAAATTAAACAATTCGGTTAACAGATCATGGTAAACCTAAGCCCCCTGCCCTCATTAGCACTTCAAACCTCAATTTCGTTTTGGGCTAAGTCACACCCAATTTGACAGTCTGCCATGAACGATCAACGGTCAGTCAAAGGATTAAGCTTGAATTGGAAGTTGCAGCCAAAAATAGGCATATACCACTTCGTGTATTCAAAAACTAAAACGAATAAATAGCGGACATTCGATTATTAGTCATTGATATTCCATTGCATAGCTTAAAACAAAGCTTCTAACTTTAGCCGGCGGGTGCTTTATTTACCTATTTCCGGACATAAACTAATCTCAAAAATGGTCAGAGGATATTTAAGGTTTCCGGCTCATTTAGTTTAAAAATTGTTTTTGTGGGTAACATCTATTACTTGGCCATTATTGGCGATCTGGAAGTAGATCGTACCTTCTGTTTCAGTGTTGTTGGCGCTGACAACATAAAAGCTGTCTTCAACACTAACGACTGACATATCTGATGAAGTCAGCGATTTCCAAGAAGCATCTAGTTTCCCCACTGCAAAACCAAATTCCTTAAAGGTCATTTGTGGCAACGACTTGCTAACAATCTTGATAGCGGCCTGACCGCTAATAAAACCATGATCACTATGTGCTGCAACATTGCTACAGAATATGGTGCTACACAGTGCTAATACAGATAGTAGTTTTTTCATTTTTTTCTCCCATTATGGTTACTTTGATTATTGTTTAAGGCCAATCACTTCATACTGGCCTTTCACCATGAGCTGCACAGCGATAGGTTGGTCTGATTTATTTTTCCAATACCACCCATGAGCCCCAGCAAAAGGAGCCGTAAAGCTACCTTTCATGCCGTTTAAGGTGGCTATAGCATAGCTTTCAAAATATCCCGTGGTGTCCCCTTGTGGTTCTCCGTGTAAATCAAAATACAACGAAGGGCCATCTGTCAGCCATTCATAGGTCATTTTGTCGCTTTTTTGCATGTTAAACTTATACTCTACCCCTTGTCCGGCAGGTACAGTCACCTCGATAACCTGATATTCATCTGATCCTGCTTGGTCTGATACATTTGGCGTGTCTGTTTCAGAGGCCGCCGCAATAACCGTCAAGCCTAATTCCTGACCAATGCCTGTGGGGTCGAGGTTGTACTCGGCAGGTAAAATGAGGGTAATCAAAGCGACTATAGCCACAAGGGTGGCCGATGCGCTGGCTTTTAATAGCGTTTTAGTACTTACAGTGTGTTGCATGTTCTTCTCGTTCTAATTAGTTAATGACAAAACCGGTGAGCTGGTAGCCCATGAGCATGAGTCCGCCACTCATCAATAACGTATTGGTTAATGTGGCGAATCGTTGGAAAGACGGTAGTTTTCGCCAAGCATTGATGGCAATGAGAACAAATACCAATGCAGCAAACTGACCCAGCTCCACACCCAGATTAAACGCGAGCAAGTTAATGATCAGCCCATCTTCTGGCAACTGAAATTCCTGTAACTTCGTCGCCAGACCAAAACCGTGGAACAATCCGAAAATCAACACAGCCAATTTGGTATTCGGTTGCCAGTTAAAACAGCGTTTAAAGCCCCCCAGGTTATCAAAACCCTTGTACACCACCGACAGACCAATGATGGCGTCAATCAGATAAGCGTTGACTTGAATATCGCTCAGTACGCCTAATAATAAGGTCACACTGTGACCTACTGTGAACATGCTGACATACAGCAGTACGTCGCGGCTTTTGTACAGGAAGAAAATCACGCCCACCAGAAACAACAGATGGTCATAGCCGGTAATCATGTGCTTGGCACCGATATATAAAAAGGGGACGATTTGCACGCCAGTATTGTGCTCTAAAAAAGCGCGAGTGCTATCATCGACGCCGTGGGCAAATGCGTCCAGGCTCGGTGCCATTAGACACAGGAAGATCACAACAAGGCTATATTTCAGTAGATTAGTTGGCACTGGCAGACTCCACCACCTCAGACTCGGCCAAGATTGACTCCTTTTCTTTATGTAAAATGCGATACAACGCAGGTATAACAAACAGTGTTAGCAAGGTCGATGAGATAATCCCCCCAATGACCACCGTTGCCAGCGGACGCTGAACCTCAGACCCGATGCCTGTATTAAGTGCCATCGGCACAAATCCCAGGGCGGCAACCAAAGCAGTGGTCAATACCGGGCGAAGACGGGTTACAGCCCCCTCAAAAATGGCTTCATCCAGCGAGACATTGTCTTTACGAAGTTCGCGAATGAAGGATACCATTACCAGTGCGTTCAAAATGGCAATGCCCGATAGCGCAATAAAACCTACCGCAGCCGATATGGAAAACGGAATATCCCGCAACAGCAAAGCAGCAATGCCTCCCGTTAAAGCCAAGGGCACACCAGCAAAGATGATCATGGCATCCTTAAATGAACCAAGAGCCAATATAAGTAAACCAATGATCATCAGCAGAGTAACTGGCACAACCACACTGAGGCGCTGGGCGGCCGATTGCAACTTTTGGTAAGTACCGCCGTACTCAATCCAATACCCAGCGGGAATATTGACATTGTTGCCAATGGCTTGCTGAATATCCGCTACAAAACTACCTAAATCACGTCCTCTGACGTTCGCAGTAACCACTATGCGACGTTTCCCGTTTTCGCGATTTATTTGACTGGCTCCGTCTACCAAATTTAGCGTTGCCAGTTCTTGTAGTGGCACGGCGTGGCCGTCAGGTAATTGAATGGGTAAATAGGCAAGCCCATCTATGTCTGTGCGTAATTCTTCAGCAAGACGCACCACAATATCGGAACGAATATCCCCTTGATAAAACTTACCTGCCACAGTACCACCCATTGCAGTACTCAGTTGCGACTGCACTGCTGCCTTGCTAATCCCATACTGGGCCAGCTTTTCAAGCTTAGGTTCAATACTCAGCATGGGTAGTCCGGTAGTGCGCTCCACTTGCAAATCGGCAATACCTGCGACATTACTGATAGCCGATTCAATCTCCCCACCGATCAAAGCCAACGTGTCAAAATCATCACCAAATACCTTAATGGCCAACTCTGCCCGAACCCCGGCGAGGATTTCATTAAAACGCATCTGGATAGGTTGCAGGAATTCGTAGCGATTACCCGGAACAGGGGCAACCATAGCGGCCAGTTCTTCAACCACCTGTTCCCTAGTCTTGTTAGGATCAGGCCACTGGTCGCGAGGTTTCAGGATAATAAAGTTATCTGCCACGCTGGGTGGTACGGCATCTGTTGCCACATCTGCGGTGCCAATTTTGGCAAAAACCCGTTCAACTTCCGGCATTTGTTTGATTTTTTCTTCTAGTACCTCTTGCAGCGCTATAGCCTGACTAAGGGACGTGCCAGGAATTCGTAAAGCATGCATGGCAATGTCACCTTCATCCAGATCCGGCGCAAACTCGCTGCCTAAGCGTGTAGCTTGATAACCAAACAGGATAACCAGTAAGCTCGCAGCGATCACTACTAACCATCTGCCTTTTAATACCCAAACAAGGGCTGGACGATAAACAGCTGTTGCACCGTGAATGATAGGATTGCGTTTTTCTTTTACCGGTTTTTTAAACAGCAGTGCAATCATGGCCGGAACAAAGGTAATGGACAGAAACATGGCGCTCAGTAATGCGATTACGACCGTTATTGCCATAGGATGAAACATTTTACCTTCGACACCTTCCAGGGCAAAAATGGGCAGATACACCGCGGTTATAATTAACACGCCAAACATCGCAGGTCGAATGACCTCCCGTGTAGCCTCAAATACCAACTCTAGTCGTTCTTTTAGAGGTAAAGTTTGATTAGCAGAGCCAGCCTGACTCAGGCGGCGCATACAGTTTTCAACAATGATGATGGCGCCATCGACCAGCAGACCAAAGTCCAGTGCCCCCAAGCTCATCAAATTGGCGCTGACATTACTGTGTACCATACCGGTAATGGTCATAAGCATGGCGAAAGGAATGACTAGTGCGGTAAGGAACGCAGCCCTAAAACTGCCCAGCAGCAAAAACAATACAACAATAACCAATAGCGCCCCTTCGAACAGATTGGTTCTGACGGTTTGTAACGTTTTATCAACCAGTTTGGTGCGATCATACACGGCCGTTGCAACAATCCCCTCAGGTAAGCTGGCATTAACTTCTATGAGTCTTTCACCCACCGCACTGGCGACGGTTCGACTATTTTCACCTATGAGCATAAATACTGTGCTCATCACCACTTCTCGACCATTTTGTGTCGCGGCCCCGTTTCTAAGGCCCTTACCATTACTGATATCAGCCACGTCTTTAATCAGTACCGCAGCACTGTTTGTGCTTCGTAAAGGGATTTGGCCCAGTGCCTGTAAATCTTCTATCTGGCCTGGCATTCTTAACAGCCATTGAGCGCCATTTTGTTCTACAAAACCTGCCCCCTGATTGTTGTTATTTTGTTCGATCGCCGTGATAACATCCGCCGCTGACAGCCCGTAAGCCAGCAATTTGTCAGGCTTAAAGCCGACCAATATTTCTCGCTCATACCCGCCGATAGGATTGACTTCCACCACACCGGGTACACGCATTAATTGTGGGCGAATGGTCCAGTCGTGAACGGTACGTAAATCCATCGGTGTGACTGGCGACCCATCTTTGTTGGTGGCACCTGGTTCAGCATCCACGGTAAACATAAAAATCTCGCCCAACCCCGTTGCTATAGGTCCAAGCTGTGGCTCTAATCCTGAGGGTAGTTCGGCGCGAGCAGCAGACAAGCGTTCATTGACCAACTGGCGGGCAAAATACACATCGGTATCATCATCAAAAATGGCAATAACTTGTGACAGGCCATAACGGGACACCGATCGCGTGTAGGTGAGACCCGGTAACCCGGCTAAGGCGTTTTCCAACGGGTAGGTTACTCGTTGCTCTACTTCCAAGGGTGTAGAACCAGGGGCTTCGGTGTTTATCATTACCTGCACATTGGTAATATCTGGTACTGCATCTATGGGGAGATTGGTGAAATTCCATATCCCCAGTCCTGCAAAACCCAATACCATTACAAAAATGAGCAGGTTGCGTTTTATCGAAAAACGTAGAATCGACTCTAACATTACGTGCTCCTAGTGGTCGTGGGATGCGCCAGACTTTTCAATGTCGGCTTTAAGAATGTAACTATTTTCGCTCACGTACTCGGTGCCAGGCTTCAGCCCACCTAAGACTTCTACCCACACTTTATCCTGACGGCCTAATTCCAGCATCCGTACTTCGTATTGCTTATCTACCTTGGCGTACACTACGGTAAAATCTCGAAAGGCTTGTAAGCCGGTACGCTTGACGGCTAAGGGCACATTAATGGTAGCGAATTCAATTTCCGCCTTCACAAAACTGCCAGTGGTTAATTGTCTTTTTTCATCATCAACATACACCCATACCAATCTGGCTTGATCATCACGCACCGAAGATTCGATATAGGCGACATTGCCAGTGAATTCTCTGGCATACCCGTCCATACTCAAAGCAACCGGTGTTCCTACAGCTACTTTTGCGTAATCACTGGGGTAGACCGCCAATTGCGCAATGTAGGTAGAGGTGTTACTAATCGTTAGCAACGTTCGCCCAGCAGTTTGCTCACCGGCACCCGCCTGTTGTGCAGTGATGATGCCATCCGCCGCAGCCGTGATCTGAAAAGAGTTCAAACTCTCGTTACTTTCGACGGTCAATAACAATTGCCCCTTTTTAACGTTATCGCCTTGCTTAACATGCACTTGTTTGATCTCTCCATCAAACCTCGCTGCAACGATGCGATTTGCGCCTGGTGGTAGCATTAATCTGCCATAAACAGGGATTGTTTGGCGAAGCGTGACATGACTTGCGACTTCGGTTTTAATCTCCATAGCATCAGCAACTGCCTGTTCAATGGTGGTACGTCCTTCAAAGTTGTCGTATTTCCAGTAGTGGGGTTTACCCTTATGTTTAGCGGTTATCGCCACCACAAAGGAATGCGGCTCGTAAATCACCCTATCACCGCGCAGAAAATCGTCTTGCTCAATAAATTGGATCTCATCCACCACGCCTCCAAGTCGGGTGAGCTTGATATTAAGCTCAACGTTATCAGGTGATATCGGTTGTCCTTTATCCATTACCCATACACGAAACTCAGGCGACACACCGGTTTCAAAGATAGTCAGTTCTATGGCAAACTCACCGTCACGGAAAATGCGACCATTGTGAGATCCTTTTTCAGGCTCTACCTGCGAGGCCCCAGAGGCTGATTCCGCAAGTACCAGGGGTGATATTAAGTAAGTCAGCCCCAGCAAAATAGTGGTTGTTAATACTGAGATGATATTTTTGTTCTTCATAAAATTTCTCATTGGGAAATGGACGAGCCAGTCAGGCGTTGAATTTCAATATGTTGCAGGTGCAAACTTTCATATACGTCTAATAATTGTGACTTGGCCGTCAGCAATTGATGTCGAACATTGTTCCACTGGGTATAATTGAGCTTGCCGATGTCGAAGGCACTAGACGCATCTGTCAGGGCGTTTTCTAACAGCGGTACAATACGTTGTTGTATGGAGTCGATAACATGACGTGAATGCTCCATTTCCTGCAGCAGCACGTAAAGTTGTACGTCAAGCTTTTGTAACAAAGCACTGGCTTGATCCGCTAATACTTCTTGTTGCGCTTGTAATGCGGCAATCTTGCCAGCGTTGCGGTTGTTATTTCCCCAAGGGATTGAGATCCCGGCAACTAAGCCAAAATCATCCGTCGCTTCGTACCGGCGCACACCAGCTGACAATTGCCATTGCGGCTTAGCCTCTATGCGAGCCAGCTCTATTTGCGACTGAGCAATACGTCGCTGCGTCGCAAACTTGGCCAGTAGAGGCTGTTTCTTCAGCTTGTCTAATTGCGATTCAACAGACCGGTTAGCGGGCAGTGCCAGCAAATTACCGCTCACTTGATAGGCTTTACCAGCCTCCCCCCACATTGATGTCAATTGATAATAACTGGCTGTTAATTCATGTTCCAAATCCTCAATGGCAAGTTCACGGCGTACCTGTTCCGCTGCGGCTTGTAATTTTTCAACATTGGAGCTTTTACCCGCGTCAACCCGCTTACTTATGGCATGGTGTACATCCTGAGCTTGTTGCAGAGCGATTTTATTGAGCTTTAAACGCTCATCTTTTATCAGTATTTGAATGAATTTTTTGGCGGTATGGGAGGCCAAGTCCAAAGAGGCTATCCGCTGCTCTACCTCAAGTTGGTCAGTGTGAGATTTTGCTGCTTCAATACGACTATCAATCTGTTCCTGCTGTAGCATCCAAGTAAAGGTCAAAGTCGATTGCATACGACTCAAGCCACTATGATCGCCATTACCTAGCCCATCTTCTATCATTAGCCCAACCTGCGGACGTTCACCCACACTGGCTTGTTGAACCTGGCCTTGCTGTACGCGATATCTAGGCACAAAGGCATTAAGTTCAGGGTGCTTTCTCAACGTTAACGAAACAGCTTGCGACAAGGTTAATACCGGGCCTGATCCAGGGATAACGTCAGCAGAAGCTGAAGCTGAAAGTACCAGCGAGAGACTCAGCAAACACGTGTAAAACCGACTGGCAATCGGTTTTACACGTGCGCAGATTCGAAAAAATAGCTTCATGCCCTATCCTTATTTAGTGGGTGAAAAAAGTTTCAATAAAATGGTGGAAACTATCGACGGTAGAGACCGCAAATAGTGGCGCACCAATGAATGCCGCTATCGCAACAACCAATGCCAACACCGGTGTTTTTTCTAATGGCGAAACTAGCCTGTAGACCCGCTGGCTAATTTGTTCATTGGCAAAGTAACTGAGTTGCATGCCATCGCAATTGATAGGGAGTTTTTGCTGCAACTTAGCCACGTTTATTAAAGTTTGTGCTACATCCAGACTGTCATGAAAATGTGTAACGGCATGATCAGCCATCTGTTCTGTTAAAAGGCTATAGTGCTGCATTAAAATATTATTGACGGGCTTTGGGTAAAAACGGCAAAACAGGGCAAAGATCACTTTAAACAAAGGATCATAAACTCGGACATGAGCAAGTTCGTGCTGGATGATAATATCTAGCTCTTGCTGATCCACTTGTTTTTGCAAGGCGGTGGTTAGGTAAACCTTTGGTGACAGTAACCCAGATGTAAACGCTGTCGGTATAGTTAACTGGAGGGAATAAACCTGGTGGCTATCATGATTGGGCATTTCATTGGTGTCACAAAGCTCAAGCAAATTGTCCATGGAAAGTGATTTTTTTCGGCTCTGAACGGCAATAACAACCAACAACCAAGTCAAAATTAAGCTGCACACTAACAATGTCAAACCATGCCAGCTAGTAAACGTGAACAAGTCTGCATGATGCCAGTGAGCAAAGTTTGCAATCCAGGATGTAGCCATACCACCTTCCAGCCGAGGCCAAAATATTGCAACACAAATTGCCCCTATCCACCAAGGTCCAGTGGCCAGCAACCACAGGGCTAATTTGCGGATACGAAAAGTGAAATGGCTCAGTTTTGAGAAACACAAGGGAGCCGATATTAACAGCAGCACCACGCCAATAAAAAATGCCAGCAACGCCACACTCATTAGATTCAGAGTAATAGCCAAACTTCCCACTAACATGATTATGGTTACCCTCTGCGCAGTTTGCGTTGTTGCTCTATGAGCTGTTCCAGCTTGTCTAATTGAGCATCATCCAGATTTGCAGAAGCCGAACTAAAGGCCGCAATCAGACTATGTTCACCTTGCTCAACAAAGTCGCTGGTTACATTGGTGATTAATGTGGCGAGTAAGGCTTCCCGGTTAACCTTGGTGCGATATAAATGGGCATGGCCTTGTTTGGTTCGACTTAACAACCCTTTTTTAAACAGTCTGTCCAACGTACTTTGGATAGTATTAAGTGAATTGCCCCTAGTCTGACCAAGCACACTATGGACTTGTTTTGCATCAGCCTCTTTTTCTGACCACAGGTATTGCAGCACCCGTTTTTCCAATTCACCTAATTGCATGACATATTTCTCTTAGCACAATGCCCATTATAGTGGCAGAATAAAAACCGATAGGCAATCGGTTTTTAAATCAAGCAAATAGAAAGAAAAATTATGGGATGGTTGATAACGAAACATCTGATCACCGCAGCAATTGTGGTTACTGGATAGAATTATTTAGACACCCACGTTAAATAGTTTGTCCATATAATCACATTATTGGCATTGCTTTATAAAAACGGGCTCAAGGGTAAATCTCATTTAAAATGAGTCTGTGAGGCAGTCAAAAGGAGTGAATGATAGATTGGGGGCAGCACTTCAGCGCACTTAACTATTCGGTGCTGCTTTGTCTTCTTTGATGTCGGTATGCCGATATATCAGGCGCGTTTGAGTAACACTTTGGCCTTGCCCATTCCTCTTAGTCTTTGATGATGGGTATGGCGTTTAAAAGCATTCATCATCTGCTCTGCCCCGGCGGCATAACAAAAATGCTTTTCAAACTCCGTCGTCAGGGAATTATCTAGAAGGGAATTATCTAGACACCCACGTTAAGTAGTCTGTACATATAATCACATCACATTATTGGTATTGCCTTATAGAAGGGGGCTCAAGGGTAAATATCATTTAAAATGAGTCTGTGAGGCAGTCAAATGGAGTGAATGATAGATTGGAGCCAGATTGGGGGGGCAGCACTTCAGCGCACTTAACTATTCGGTGCTGCTTTGTCTTCTTTGATGTTCGTATGCAGATATATCAGGCGCGTTTGAGTAACG
>JBKEFM010000156.1:0-10140 GCA_046709505.1 Paraglaciecola sp.
GTTTGACTTACGTTTTGGACAGGGTAGACTTCGCCTCCTTGATTTAGGAGAGGTGGCCGAGTGGCTGAAGGCGCTCCCCTGCTAAGGGAGTATAGAGTTTATAGCTCTATCGAGGGTTCGAATCCCTCCCTCTCCGCCATTAATTTGGTAACACCTGAGTAATCAGGTTAGTGAGATAGCTTAGACCAATGGAGATAGGCTAGATGAAATATGGTAGGATACCTTAATATTGTTTCATCATTGTGATTATTTTGCGCGTGTAGCTCAGCTGGATAGAGTACCTGGCTACGAACCAGGCGGTCGGAGGTTCGAATCCTTCCACGCGCACCATTTTATTTAACATTTTTATTCAGGTCGAATAAAAACTAAGACGCTTTAAAGCGCGTGTAGCTCAGCTGGATAGAGTACCTGGCTACGAACCAGGCGGTCGGAGGTTCGAATCCTTCCACGCGCACCACACAGACAAGCCCGTTGAGTAATCAACGGGCTTTTTTGTGTGTGTTGAAAAATAACTACCCCCACAGGTTTAACAAATTTGTCAGAAAAGAATTTGAATATATCCAGTCTGACCTATAGCGCGCAGGACTCGGTGCACTCCTGCCACGGGGACCCATTAAAAAAACGATTGTTATCTGTCATTCTTTGCCATAAAAAAAGTAAACCAATTTAGTATACTCGTCCCCATCCTGAGCAGAATCTTGTGGGTAAAAATTCAGGTAAAGTGAATTTTTTCTTATTAAATATGCATTATAACTCAGGGCTAAAAGTTGTGTTTTGTTAAGCTCCATGGTACTTATCAGGTTGTTTTATAGGGATACAGGAAAATCCAGTTATGCATACTGACGTGACAGCATTGTTGTTTGAGGCAGCCAATTTATTAGCAGTTGGTATGGTAGTGGTCTTTCTATTTTTGTCCTTATTGATTGGCGCAGTAACAGGCATTGCCTGGCTGTGTGCTAAATTTCCTGATGAGATTGGATCGCCACAAACCGTCTTAGAGAGCAAATCTGCAACATCTATTGTTCACGAGGGTGAAATCCCCCAACCTGTGATCGCCGCTATTGCAGCCGCTATCACGCAATACCGTAGCAAACGTTAATTAAAATCAATTTTTAAGGGAATTACAGATGTCAAAACCATTAGCAATCACTGATGTTGTGCTACGCGACGGGCACCAGTCCCTGCTAGCCACGCGTATGCGTATCGAAGACATGTTACCCATTGCGGCTAAACTTGATCAGGTTGGCTATTGGTCACTGGAAACCTGGGGCGGAGCAACATTTGACGCTTGCATTCGCTATTTGGGAGAAGATCCCTGGGAGCGTATCAGGTTACTTAAAAAAGCCATGCCCAATACACCCCAGCAAATGTTACTCAGAGGACAAAATCTGCTCGGTTATCGGCACTATGCCGATGATGTGGTGAGAAAATTTGTGGAGCGGGCTCATGTCAATGGCGTAGATGTTTTTCGGATCTTCGATGCGATGAATGATATGCGTAACCTGCAAACTGCCATTAAATCTGCCATAGAAATCGGTGCTCATGCTCAGGGTACGATGTCTTATACGGTCAGTCCGGTACATTCAATGTCTTTGTGGCTGGATATGGCCAAAAAGTTAGAAGATATGGGTGTGCATTCTATTTGCATTAAAGATATGGCGGGCCTGCTTAAACCTTATGTGTGTGAGGAACTCGTTACCCGCCTTAAAGAGACTGTGAAGGTCCCTATTGCTATGCATTGTCATGCCACTACAGGTTTAAGCGCAGCGACCTACCAGAAAGCCATAGACGCCGGCATTGATATCCTGGATACATCTATTTCATCTATGAGTATGACCTACGGTCATACCGCTACCGAAACCGTCGTCGCCATCGTTGAAGATACCCCCAGAGACACCGCGCTTAAGCTGCCTTTATTAGCAGAGATCGCAGCGTATTTTCGGGACGTGCGCAAGAAATATGCACAATTCGAAGGTAGCCTTAAGGGGGTGGACGCACGGATCCTCATCGCCCAGGTGCCAGGAGGTATGCTGACGAATATGGAAGCGCAGCTAATTGAGCAGGGAGCGCAAGACAGGTTGGATGATGTACTCAAAGAAATACCCCGGGTTCGCGAGGACTTAGGTTTTATTCCTCTGGTGACACCCACTTCGCAAATTGTCGGTACCCAATCTGTTCTCAACGTGCTGACGGGGGAGCGTTATAAAAATATCACCAAAGAAACTGCAGGTGTACTTAAAGGGGAGTATGGCGCCACGGCCGCGCCGGTTAATAAAGAATTACAACTGCGGGTGCTGGACGGGGCACAACCTATCACATGCAGACCGGCAGACAATATTAACGACGAACTACTTAGCCTTGAACAAGAACTGTTAAAACATGCTCAGGAGGACTCTATTACCTTGGCGGATGAACCTATAGATGATGTATTAACCTATGCCTTATTTCCACAAATCGGCTTGAAGTTTTTAAAAAACCGTCACGATCCAACGGCATTTGAGCCCGTTCCCGGTGCGGTAACACCCGGTGCGGCAACCCCCGGTACTGAGAAAACGGGTCTTGAAGTGCTGAAGCCCCAAGCCACGAGCACAGGCAGCGCGTCTTATTCAGTTAGAGTTGATGGAAAAGTCTACGCAGTAGACGTAGCCGAGGGCGGAGCGTTAACAGACGTAAAACAGGCAAAAGCAGATATTCAAACCGAGTCAGTGAAAAGCTCAGGGGAAATTATTAACGCGCCGTTGGCCGGTAATGTGTTTAAGCTTCTGGTACGCTCGGGCGATAATATTGCCCGAGGTGATGTAGTGATGATTATGGAAGCGATGAAAATGGAAACCGAAATACGCTCAACCGCGACCGGCACCATAGTGGATATACTGGTCAAAGAGGGTGATGCTTTACAGACTGGTCAACCCATATTGATGCTCGGCTAGGACGATAAGCGAAAATGGAAAAACTAACATTATTATGGCAAAGCACTTCACTGGCCCACTTCAGTTTAGGTCAGGTAGTGATGATGGCTGTCGGCTGTCTATTGCTTTATCTGGCGATCGTCAAAAAATTTGAGCCTTTACTACTACTGCCTATAGGGTTTGGGGCGATATTGACCAATATACCCCTGGCGGGATTTAGTGAGCCAGGCGGTCTGCTGTATATGATCTACCATGTAGGCATTGAAACTGGGGTCTTTCCCTTGCTCATCTTTATGGGTGTGGGTGCGATGACAGACTTTAGTGCCCTGATAGCGAATCCCAGGATGTTGCTGCTCGGCGCTGCGGCGCAGTTTGGTATTTTTGGTACCCTTTTTGGGGCTATCGCTTTGAATCTGATACCGGGGTTTGAGTTTAGTTTAAAAGACGCCTCAGCTATCGCCATTATCGGTGGGGCTGATGGGCCAACTGCTATCTTCCTGGCGTCAAAACTGGCACCAGAGTTGCTCGGCGCCATCGCCGTTGCGGCGTATTCATATATGGCACTGGTACCTATTATTCAACCTCCTATCATGCGCCTGTTAACCTCAGAAACTGAGCGTAATATAGAGATGGCGCAATTGAGAGTGGTTTCAAAGCGTGAAAAAATACTCTTTCCACTGGCGGTGTTACTGTCAACTATTTTGTTTCTGCCTACCGCAACGCCTTTGGTGGGCATGTTTTGCCTGGGTAATCTGATGAAAGAGTCAGGGGTGGTAGATCGCCTCAGTAATACCGCCCAGAATGAGTTGATCAACATAGTGACCATATTTTTAGGACTGGGAGTGGGATCTAAACTTTCGGCAGATAAATTCTTGAACGTGGAAACTCTGGGTATTCTGGCTTTAGGGGCTATAGCATTTTCTATCGGTACAGCAGCAGGCATACTAATGGCAAAACTGATGGGCAAATTTAGTACTGAAAAAATTAATCCCTTGATTGGCGCTGCCGGTGTGTCTGCGGTACCCATGGCAGCCAGGGTCGTTAATAAGGTCGGGTTAGAGTCCAACCCTCATAATTTTCTATTGATGCATGCCATGGGACCCAATGTTGCCGGGGTATTAGGCTCTGCGGTTGCAGCCGGGATCCTTTTAGCCTTGGTGGGCTAGTTTACAAAGGGTGCCAATGAGCCTTCAATCGTCATTCTCGCTCTTGCTAGTTTGGCGATTGAGCAATGCTTGATGTGAATTAACCAACCTTTTGGTGTATTCATGTTTAGGCCAGTTAAATATCACTTCAGTTTTACCAGACTCTACGACTTTACCTTGTTGCATCACCAGGATTTTGTCACTGATATGCCTGACTATGCCCAGGTTATGAGAAATAAAAATAAAACCTAAACCCAGATCCCGTTGTAACTCCATAAGTAGATTAACGGTTTGTGAGCGTACAGATGGGTCCAGGGCTGCAAAAGGCTCATCAGCCACAATAACCTGGGGGTTAAGAATGATCGCTCTGGCAAGGGCGACTCGTTGGCGCTGGCCATCTGACAACATATGCCGATAGAAGAACCTATGCTCGGCCATCAGCCCAACCTGCTTTAATGTTTGTTCGACTTTGGTGATACGCTCTTGTGTATCGAGGCTGGTGTTAAGTTTTAGGGGTTCTTCGAGTATCGACCCCAAGGTGATACCGGGATTGAGCGACTCATTACTGTTTTGAAAGACCATACGTATATTCAAACAGCGATGTTTATTATCATAATTTTCAAGCTTTCTTTCATTCAGATATATAACGCCACTATCCGGGCGTTCTAAACCAACCAGCAACTTGGCGAGTAATGATTTTCCTGAACCGTTAGCGCCCACAATGGCCAAGGTTTCGCCGGCACAAATATTGAAATTTATCGGGCCAAGTTGAAATTTACCGGCTTGGCTTTGCCAACGTTTGCCATGACAATTCTGAAATATTAAATTTTCAACGGAGAGTAAATCGCTCACTTTTTATCTCTATATCTCTATGTAGCGGGAAATGACAACTGTACGTATGGTCATGTAAATTTTCAACTGAGAATAAATCCGTCACTTTTTATCTCTATATAGCGGGAAGTGACAACTGTACGTATGGTCGTGTAAATTTTCAACTGAGAATAAATCCGTCATTTTTTATCTCTATTTAGGGGGAAGTGACAACTGTACGTATGGTCGTGTAAATTTTCAACTGAGAATAAATCCGTCACTTTTTATCTCTATTTAGGGGGAAGTGACAACTGTACGTATGGTCATGTAAATTTTCAACTGAGAATAAATCCGTCACTTTTTATCTCTATATAGCGGGAAGTGACAACTGTACGTATGGTCATGTAAATTTTCAACTGAGAATAAATCCGTCACTTTTTATCTCTATTTAGGGGGAAGTGACAACTGTACGTATGGTCGTGTAAATTTTCAACTGAGAATAAATCCGTCATTTTTTATCTCTGTGTAGGGGGAAGTGACAACTGTACGTATGGTCATGTATGCGGCGAACTTCTGGTACCTTTACACATTCTTTTCGTGCTCTTGGACACCTGGGGCCTAGCCTGCAACCTATGGGCAAGTGCTGGAAGGTCGGTATAGTGCCATCAAGGGAACTCAAAGGGGATTTAGGTGGCAGGTCTTTACGAAAACTTGGGGCGCTGTCCATTAAAGCCTTAGTGTAAGGATGCAAGGCGCGTTTGCGCAACTGCGACATTCTGCCACTTTCCACAGTCTGGCCACAATACAATACTGTCATATAGTCAGCCATGCTCGAAATGGCGAGCAAATCATGACTAACAAACAAGATACTGAGCTTTCTTATCTGACTGACTCGACTTAGCAAATTTAAAATTTGCGTTTTATCGGTAATTTCCATGCCTCGGGTAGGATCATCGGCGATGATCAGTTTAGGCTGAGATGCCAAAGCCATAGCGATCATAAATTTTTGACAGACATCGTTTGGAATTTGATGTGGTAGACTGCGCATATAGACTTCTTGGTCTTTTATGCCCACCCTGTGCATCAATTCTGCGGCAAATTTGTGGCGCTGTTTACCTCGGTGCCAAAACATACCTTCTTCAAGGTGGGAAACCGAGATAACTTCTTTTATCTGCTGTCCCAAAGTGACAATGGGATCCAGAGAGCTTTTTGGATTTTGAAAAATAACCGAAATATCTGAGCGGATAATTTTACGTCTTTCTTTAATCGACATTTTGAGTAAATCCAAGCCTCGCCAGTTCATTCGATCTGCGGTTAATCGCCAGCGCTGGGATATCGCTCCTACAATTGCTTTCACTATGATACTTTTACCTGAGCCAGACTCACCCACCAGGGCATGAATTTGCCCTTCTTCGATGACCAGGTTAATTTTATCCAACGCCTTTATCCAGCCATTTTGCGTATCGATTTCCAGGGTTAGATTTTTTATGTCCAGCAAACTCATCATCGTAAAAGCCTGTAGCGCAAGGCAGAGCGTAATCCGTCACCGACCAGATTGATTGAAACCATCATCAAAAATATTGCAGCTCCGGGTAAGGCTATATTCCAGGGCGCTAAGTAGGCGACATCCAATCCTTCTGACAACATGGCGCCAAGCTCGGGTGACGGAGCCTGAGCTCCCAGGTTCAAAAAGCCCAGCGCACTGATATCTAGTATGGCCGTAGACATGGCCAGGGTCGCTTGTACTACCAGCATTTCTCCCATATTAGGTAAGATTGAATTAAAGAAAATGTGACTTTTACTGGCTCCATCGAGCTGGGCTGCCAATACGTATTCTTTTTTGAGTTTGTTACGCACCAGATCCCGGGTTTGATGAACAAACTGAGGAATAAGGGCCAGGGAAATTGCCCACATACTATTGACCAAACCTGTACCTAATATGGCAATGATGATAATCGCAATCAATAAGGTGGGAATGGCCATTAGCGAGTCGAGTAAATGGTTTAAAAAACTGGAGCGTAAGCCACTGCTCATCCCGGCTATTGCCCCCAAAGCAACCCCGATAAATAAAGACAGCACAACGAGCAGCAGACTAATACCAAATGTCATGCGACAGCCGTAAATGATCCTTGAGAGCATGTCACGACCTAAGCCATCCGTACCGAATAGATATAAAATATTGCCATTACTATCCCATGTTGGTGGGACAAGCAATGAATCAATATGTTGCTGTAGCGGATCAAAGGGAGCTAAAAGTGGCCCAAAAATCACCAGGATAATAAAAAACAATACACAATACAGGCTCGCCACAGCTGCGTGATTTTCAGTGAATTCCTTCCAGGTATTTTGTAGCGGGGAGGGATAAAACTCCTCTTGATATAATTTAAGCCGTGGCATTTTCGGGCCTTCTGCGTATTGGGTCGATTAAACGGATCATAAGATCCATGGAGATAATAAAGGTCAGTACCAGTACAGATACTGCTAACATACCGGCTCTGATTGCCGGAAAATCCCGTTGATAAATAGCCTGGATCAGGGCATTACCTATACCAGGCCAGGAGAAAATAGTTTCCACTATCATTGCGTTGGTCAATAAAGTCGTAAATTGCATGACCAGCAAGGGCAAAATAGGGATTAGCGCATTTTTCACACCATGTTTTAACAATACTTGCCTGGAGCTTAAACCTCTGGCGTAGGCGGCTTGAATGTAGTCGCTGTTCATCACTTCAATAACAGAGCGACGGGATGTACGCAGTACTATGGTACTGGTGACGATAGCAATAGACAGGGTTGGCAGCACTAAATGCCTTAACGCATTGTAAAATGCGTCGGATTTATTGGGTAAATCTGAGAGTAAAATATCAAGCAGAATAAAACCGCTTTTATAGGGAATATCAAACAATAAGCCAATGCGTCCGGACAAAGGAAACCAGCCAAGCTGCAACGAAAAGATTAAAATCAGGATCAGGGCCAGCCAAAAGACAGGAATAGAGTAACCAATAACGCTGGCTGAAAGTAAGGAGTAATCGATGATCTTGTGATGTTTCAAACCTGCGACAAAACCCAGTGGCAAGCCTATGATAAAAGCAAAAACCAAGGCATAAGCGCTTAACTCAATACTGGCAGCTAATGAGCGGTTAATTTCCTCAGCCAAGGGCAAACCTGAGCTAAAACTAATCCCCCAGTTACCCACGAAGAGCTGCCCGAGATAATGCCAGTACTGAGAGAAAAGACTGCCGTTAATGTGATAACTGGCGGCGAGGTGAGAATAAGCCTCCTGGTTTTCAGCCCTTACCCCGGTCAGATTGGTAAGCGGATCGCCGGGGAATAAAAATGCCAGGGAAAAAGAAAATAAACTTAATACACTGAGCGTTAGCACGAGTAAACTTAGATGGCGCAGGAAAATTTTACCCATTAGCGTTTACTCACATCACGAAACTGGATGCCACCGTAAGGATTGATTTGCAAACCAGAGATATTTTCACGATAGGCTTGATAGCGAAAAGCGTGTGCGATGGGCATCAACGGCATTTTTTCAATCACCAGTTCATTGGCTCTATTGTAAAAATACGCCCTTTCTGCCTGGGACGTATATTGGAGAGCCTGGCTGATCAGATCATCATATTCTTTGGAACACCAACGGGCACGATTAGTGCCTGATGCAATGGCTTCGCAGGTCAGTAATGGACGATAAAAGTTATCTGGATCACCATTGTCCGCAGACCAACCTATTAGTACAGAGTCATGTAATCCCTGATTTAAGCGAGCCCTAAAAGTGACCCATTCATAGCTGACAATATTGGCACGTACGCCTACATCCCGTAAGTAGCGTTGAATAAGTTCAGCCATTTTCATGGCATTGGGATTATAAGGCCGTTCCACTGGCATCGCCCAAATATTCATCACAAAGCCTTCTTCTATGTCGTTTTCCCGTAATAGCCTGGCGGCTGCCACCGGGTTGTAGTTGATACTTTTTAAGTCGGGTTGAAACGCCCAGGAGGTGGGCGGCACTATAGATGTGGCAGGTATTGCACTGCCATAATAGATGGCTTCGAGCAATGCGTTTTTATCCACAGCCATGGCCAAAGCTTTGCGGACTTGTGGGTTATCAAAAGGAGGCTTAGTAGTATTAAATGCCCAGAAGCCTACGTTTAATCCGGGTTCCTCATCCAATATCAGATCCTGGCGTTTACGAATGATGTTTAACTGGCTGTGGGCAGGATAGGCTATGGCATCACATTCGCCAGTCATCAATTTGGCAAGACGTAATGAACTGGACGGCGTGATATCGAAGATTAGTTGCTGTGTTGAGCTACGTTCGCGCCAGTAGTGTGGGTGTTGTTTGAGGCGTATGAAACGATCCTGACGGAAGCTGTCAAATTTATAGGGACCCGTGCCAATCGGGTGTAAATCGATTAACCCCTGTTTGTTGTGTTGAAAAAGTTGTTGTGCATATTCGGCGGATAAAATAATAGCAAAATCTGTTGCCAAATTGGCCAAAAAAGAACTGTCCGGTTGCACTAAAGTGATCTCGACTCGGTAGCCATTGACCCGCTCAATATTACTGATTAAATGATGTAATCCCAAACTACTGATATACGGGTATTGTCCACCGGATACGGGATGATAAGGATGGTTTTTTAAGCGCCAACGATCAAAACTGAAAAGTACATCATCGGCGGTAAACTGCCGGGTGGGGGTAAAGTAGGGAGTCGAGTGAAACTCAACATCTTTGCGTAACTGAAAAGTATAGGTCAGTCCGTCCTTACTGGTAAGCCAGCTGCTTGCCAACCCTGGTAATATTTCTCCGGTCAGTGGATTGAAATCCAATAGTCTGTCATATATTTGGTGCGAGGAAACATCCACTGTGGTGCCAGAAGTATCTAACTGTGGATTAAAGCTCGTTGGGTTACCTTCAGAACAATAAATAATACCATTAGGTTGTGCTGACTCGGGTGTACTTTGCCCGCAACCTGCGACTGCAAAGAGCAGACTCATTATCATTAAAGAATAAGATAAGGCTGGATAAGCTTGGAGTTGGGCAGACATAGCTATTGCTCCCTATCCTCATCAGTTGTGTCCAGGAGGTTATATTTTTTTAAATAGCCGCGCAGCTGATGATATGTCAGAGACAGTTTTTCTGCCGTTTTCTTTTGATTATATTGACTGTCTTCTAAAGCGTGTTTGAGTAAATCTATTTCGAATTCTTGTGACAATTCCTTTAAATCCACCGGGAATTCATAACGTGTCGCTGGGCTATTTGCTAGCGCAACGTC
>JBKEFM010000157.1:0-10092 GCA_046709505.1 Paraglaciecola sp.
GATAACCCGTGTAGTTAACACGGTATTTTACTGGCGACAAAAGGGACACAATTCATCCTTATAGCTATGGATTTCGATGCTGGTTTGAGACCCGCCCCGAGTCAATGGTAGTGAGGAAGGCAACTTGGCAAAAGCTGTTTGGGCCAAAATTTCGCAAAAAAGCGAACCATTGATAAATTCAGTTTTCCGACGCTCCCATACACAAAAGCATAAAAATCTCCTGATGAACTCCACCCTTGGCAGCTTTGGAGATATGTCCACATAGAAGTGTACAAATTATGTTTTTAATCTTGATTGTATTTATGGCAAAATAAATCGAGTGTTCATATACAAGATTCAAAAAATTAACAGGACGAGTGATGAAATATATTGTTTTAGCTGTAGTCATTGCATTGGCAATATTCTACTTTATTAACAACTCAAATAAAAAAAAGCTCACGCTTGAAAATAGTGCAATAGCAACCAATTTTTTAGCCCAAAACAAAGCTAATGCAGATGTAATAGAAACGGCTTCTGGTTTGCAATACCAGGTATTAGACAAAGGTGAAGGAAAGCGCCATCCAAGTGCTGGCTCAACTGTAAAAGTGCATTACCATGGCCTGCTAATAGACGGCACCGTATTTGATAGCTCAGTAGAGCGGGATAAGCCTATCAGTTTCTCTTTAAATCAAGTGATAAGTGGTTGGACCGAAGGGGTTCAATTGATGGTTGTTGGTGATAAATTTAAATTTTTCATTCCATCTAAATTAGCATATGGCAATAGAGCCACGGGAAAAATAACGCCAGGTTCTTTGCTTATTTTCGAAGTGGAACTCCTCGATATCCAATGATTAAGTTAATACCTATCAATACAATAGCTGACAGTCTGCTTTGTGGTAGCTAAATTAAGAGTGTAAGGCAGGACGCTTCTCCCTCAACGTTTCTGGTCAGCCAATGGCTTGTTGTAACAAACCTTGCCATTGCCGGCCACCTTTGGTCAATAGCCGGGTAACACAGCCATAAAAAGCAACCCGCCTTTGATTGATTTACGTAAAAAAAGATCAGCGTTGTCCTTAGTTGATTGTACTTGATCGTTAACATGACTTATCTGCTGCCATTAATTTTACTGCCATTGGCCAGTTGTGCGGTGTAGCTAACAACGGACACCAAGGTCAATCCAATATCAGCCCGTTCGCTCTTTAGTATTTTAACCTCATACAATCAGGGTACTGGCTATTAATATGTCCTAGGTACGAAAGTTTTCCTGACATATAGGGGGTAAATAACCCTATACAAACCGCTGCTGTGCCCATGCAGCAACAGGCATCAGCGCTCTGTATTGATTACCGCTTGATTGGTATGACATCTTAAGCACTATTCCGTTATAATCCCCGCAGTTGGCCCAGGCCTTATTATCTCTAATTACTTTTGAGCACTTGATGACAGTTGAAACCTTTGATCCCAAACAAACCACTACTCTTGAAACCCCGGTTAAAATCATAGCGGTGGATAAACCTAATTCACTATCGGCCAGTCCGCGCATCGGTTTTGTGTCCTTGGGCTGTCCAAAAAACCTAGTGGATTCAGAACGGATTTTAACCCAGTTGCGCACTGAGGGTTATGATGTAGTCAACACCTACAACGACTCGGATCTGGTTATTGTTAATACCTGCGGTTTTATTGATTCTGCGGTACAAGAATCATTAGATACCATAGGCGAAGCCCTGGCGGAAAACGGCAAGGTGATAGTGACGGGATGTTTGGGCATAAAAGAAGACGAAATTCGTGAAGTGCATCCTAATGTACTGGCGATCACCGGGCCCCATGCCTATGAAGAAGTGGTAAAGCAGGTACATGAGCATTTACCCCAGCCAGAACATAATCCCTATCTCAACCTAGTACCGGATATAGGGGTTAAACTGACCCCTAGGCATTATGCCTATTTAAAAATCTCCGAAGGCTGTAATCACAAATGTACTTTTTGCATCATCCCTTCTATGCGCGGTGATTTAGTCAGCCGCCCAATAGGCGAGATTTTGGATGAAGCACAGCGTTTGAAAAACGCCGGCGTCAAAGAGTTGTTGGTGATATCTCAAGATACCAGCGCTTACGGTGTAGATGTTAAAAATAAATTGGGCTTCTGGAATGGGATGCCGGTAAAAACAGCCATGACCGAACTGTGTGAAAAACTCGGGGAAATGGGTATGTGGGTGCGCTTGCACTATGTATACCCTTACCCTTCAGTAGATAAAGTCATGCCACTGATGGCTGCTGGTAAAGTATTACCTTATCTGGACATACCGTTTCAACATGCCAGTCCGCGTATTTTAAAGTTAATGAAACGCCCGGCAGCAGCCGAGCGCACCATGGAACGGATCAAGAAATGGCGTGAGCTGTGCCCTGAGTTAGTCATTCGTTCGACCTTTATTGTCGGTTTTCCCGGTGAAACCGAAGAAGACTTCCAGATGTTGCTAGATTTTCTCGACGAAGCCCAATTAGATCGTGTGGGTTGCTTCAAATATTCTGATGTAGAGGGCGCCAAAGCCAATGCCCTGCCCGACCCGGTAAGCGACGACTTAAAGCAAGAGCGTTACGATCGTTTTATGCAAAAACAACAACTGATCAGTACCGCCAAATTACAACGACGTATCGGCCAAACCATGCAGGTATTAATTGACGAAGTTGACGAAGAAGGGGCCATTGGCCGCTGCTACGCCGATGCCCCGGAAATTGACGGCCTGGTCTATCTCAATGGTGATGTAACGCTAAAATCTGGCGATCTGGTCACAGTCAAGGTGGAGCATTCCGATGAATATGACTTATGGGCCAGTCGCCTTAGCCTTGCTGATATGAGTGCTTAAAAACCTATGCAAAGCTCCGTTTCTGATCTTGCCGAAGTCATCCAGATAGTGGTGGCGCCGGTATTTATGCTCACCGGCATAGCTGGCTTTTTGAATGTTATGTCTGGCCGTTTGGGCCGCATAGTAGATCGGGCGCGAGTAATAGAAAGGCGGGTGGCGATCCTTAAAAATCCTGAACATTTAAAAGCGTCACAATTCGAACTAAAGTACTTATGGCGCAGAATTAAAATCATTAACCATTCTATTGGTATGTGTACCGCATCCGCTCTGTTTGTTTGTGCTGTGGTGGTCTCTTTATTTTTAGGTGAGTTTTTGTTGATCGATTTAAGTAATGTGGTGGTGGGATTGTTTGTCATCGCCTTGTTTTTATTAATTGTCGCGTTGATCTCCTTTTTAAAAGAAGTTCAGCTTGCCACCCACACTTTACAAAAAGGAAGAGAGTTTACTGATGAATAGTATGCCAGTTTGCATCGTTACAGGGGGAAGCCTGGGCATAGGCTTGGCTGTGTGCCGTACTTTTTCTCAGGCCGGTTACCGGGTATTTAATTTAGATATTACCGCCCCAGCGGACAGTGAAGCGGGGTGTAATTGGCAGCAATGTGATGTGGCGAATGTCAACCAGATGGAGATGACCATCCACAGTATTTATCAACAGACAGGCCGCCTGGATGTATTGGTATCCAACGCTGGGGTGCACTGTAGCGCAACAATAGAGCAAACCTCAGAGGCACAACTTGACTCAATATTTGCTATCAATGTCAAAGGTGCCTATGCCGCCATTCGCGGTGTTTTACCCGCCATGTGCGCCGCAAATAACGGCGCGATCATTTTAATGGCGTCCGACCAGGCTCTTATTGCCAAACACAATTCATTTGCCTACAACCTAAGTAAATCAGCCCTGGCTTCCATGGCTAAAACCACCGCCCTGGATTACGCCAAATATAATATTCGGGTTAATGCGGTGTGCCCCGGTACCATTGAAACCCCTTTGTTTCACCAAGCGATTGCCAAATACGTAGCGCAATCTGGCCGGGATATAGATGAGGTACACCAGGAAGAAGCGGCCCAGCAGCCCCTTGGCCGCTTAGGCCAACCTCAGGAAGTCGCCGACCTATGCTATTTTTTGGCCAGTGATAAAGCCAAGTTTATAACAGGGAGTTTACAGTTGATTGACGGCGGTTACACTGCCCAGTGAGTGACACCTGCCTTGATATCATTGACTGCCACTTACATTTATTTAATCTAACTCAGGGCCAGTACGCCTGGCTGCAGCCACAAAACCCGCCTTTTTGGCCCGACAAAAAGCGTATTCACCGTTCTTATACTGAGCAGGACTTGTCTTTGGCTCACCCGCTGCGCCTGGCAGGTTTTGTACACATTGAAGCAGGTTTTGACAATCAGCGACCCTGGTGTGAGCTGGCCTGGCTAGAACAGCACTGCACCTTAGCGTTTAAAAGCGTCGCCAATCTTGACTTAAGCAGCCCACATTGCCAGCAACAGCTAGAGAAACTGTTACTGCGCCCATCGCTAGTGGGCATACGCCATATACTCGACGACGAGGCGGCCTCTATACTTAACGATCCCCGAGTCAAAGCCAATTTACAGCAACTGGCTAACCATAAACTGCGGTTTGATGCCCAATTATCCCTGTGTAATACCGAAGGCGTAAATGCATTGCTTGCCATATTGGATAACACACCTGAACTGACCGTTATTCTCAATCATGCAGGTTGGCCACCGGATGTCTGCCAACCGTTATTCTGGCAAAACTGGTGTAACAACCTGGCCAGACTGGCACAATATCCCAAGGTGGCCATCAAATTATCAGGTTGGGAAATGTCAGACAGGCAATATACGCTGGACAAAGTACAGGCTGTATTACACCAGTGTATAGCCAACTTCGGTGCCAATCGAGTTATGCTAGGCAGCAATTTCCCCCTGTGCACCTGGTCTCGTTCTTATCAGCAATTGTGGCAATTATATGCCAACGAACTCGAGCTAGAGCCCCACCTGCGCCAGCGCCTGGTGTGTCAAAATGCGGCACAGTGGTATGGTTTTTAAAGCACCATGGGGATCATTTCACAGCCCATTGTCTTGTCGGCAAAGCTTTGTGTAGACTAGCCTCTGCTATTTACTATTACAGGGATCCTGCCGTGTCTCCACATTCAGTCACCACTTACTGCGCATTGACCTTGTCCATCCTGTTATTGTCAGCCTGTGTCAGCAATGAACCCAAACCCATAGAAACAATCGAACGTTTTACTAGCCAAATAAATGCCGATGGTGAAGTAGAATTTGCGTTTGGTTTAAAGTGGCTAAACGATACCCCACAACAGCCTTTACGCACGAGCCAAGGCCGTAGCCCAAATGGCCGTAATCCAGGTCGTCAGGAACGTTTTTCTGACGGTGAAACTGATCGTTTTAATCAACAGCCGAGTAACCAGATTAAATTAGATTTGGAAGACAAAGCAGCAAAAAATCTGCAACTGACTTTGGAAAAAAACCAGCTATGCCCCAGTGGATATGAAGTTGAACACGTTATATGGGAATATCAACGTATTCGTTTAATGGGCAAGTGCCTGACTGATTAATCATTACACGCTCTTTTATCAAAATTAATAAGGATTTCATATTATGCAAAGCATTAAAACCCGTGCCGCAGTAGCCTGGGCGGCTGGCGAACCACTGTCCATTGAAGAAGTGGATCTGATGCCGCCACAAAAAGGCGAAGTATTAGTAAAAATAATCGCTACAGGGGTATGTCATACCGATGCCTACACTTTATCTGGAGACGACCCTGAAGGTATTTTTCCAGCCATTTTAGGCCATGAAGGCGCCGGTATAGTGGAAGCGATTGGTGAAGGCGTCACTTTGGTTGCAGTGGGAGATCATGTTATTCCTTTATACACACCAGAATGTGGGGAATGTAAGTACTGCAAATCCGGTAAAACCAACTTATGCCAGGCTATTCGTGCCACTCAAGGTAAGGGTTTAATGCCAGATGGCACCACCCGTTTTTCGAAAAATGGTAAACCCATTTATCATTACATGGGCACCTCAACGTTCGCCGAACACACCGTCATACCAGAAATTGCTCTGGCAAAAATACCCGAAGAAGCGCCCCTGGAAAAAGTATGTCTGCTTGGCTGCGGGGTCACTACGGGCATGGGGGCAGTAAGCAACACCGCCAAAGTACAAGCAGGTGACACGGTGGCCGTATTTGGTTTAGGCGGCATAGGTTTATCAGTATTAATAGGGGCAAAAATGGCCAAGGCTGGCCGTATCATTGCCATAGATATTAATGAAGATAAATTCGAAATAGCCAAACAGCTAGGGGCAACGGACGTAATAAACCCCAAAGACTACGACAAGCCTATTCAGGAAGTCATAGTGGAGATGACAGACGGTGGGGTTGATTATTCTTTTGAGTGTATCGGTAATGTAAATGTGATGCGCTCGGCCCTGGAATGCTGCCACAAAGGCTGGGGAGAATCGGTGATCATTGGGGTCGCGGGTGCAGGTAAAGAAATATCCACCCGCCCCTTCCAGCTGGTTACCGGTCGAGTATGGCGAGGTTCTGCCTTTGGTGGCGTAAAAGGCCGCAGTCAGTTACCGGATTATGTACAGCGCTACATGGACGGAGAGTTTGAGCTCGATACCTTTATCACCCATACCATGGCACTGGAAGACATCAACACGGCATTTGATTTAATGCATGAGGGCAAATCTATTCGCTCGGTAGTGCATTTCTAATGTCCCCGGTAAATGAGATAACCGAAATATCGGCTAACCGCTGTTTCAATGGATGGCAAAAGCGCTTTAGCCATCATTCAAGTGTGCTGGATTGCGATATGCACTTCAGCGTCTATTTACCTCCTAGTGCAACGCAAGGTAAACCGCTTCCTGTGGTCTATTGGTTAAGCGGCCTGACGTGTAACGATGAGAATTTTGTCACCAAAGCCGGTGCTCAGCGTATCGCCGCTGAGTTAGGTATCATGCTGGTCATACCCGATACCAGTCCCAGAGGTGAAACGGTAGCAGATGCATCTGACGGAGCCTACGATCTAGGCTTAGGAGCGAGTTTTTATGTGAATGCCACTCAGGCACCCTGGAAAAACCATTATAGGATGTATGATTACATAGTGGATGAACTGCCCGCTTTAATTAATGACAATTTTAATGTACAGCCCAAAGCCGGCATAGCCGGGCATTCAATGGGCGGCCACGGCGCACTGATGATCGCCCTGTCGAACATTAAACGTTATTGTTCAGTGTCGGCCTTTGCGCCTATAGTCAATCCCATGGATTGCCCCTGGGGTGAAAAAGCCTTTAGCCAGTATTTAGGTGATGATAAAAACGAATGGCAACAATACGACAGCTGCGCTTTGATGGGCAAACAAGGGCCGTTTTTACAAGTACCCATGTTAGTAGATCAAGGGTTAGCGGATAATTTTTATGAGACACAAAAGTTAACTAAACCGCTGGAAGAAGTCGCCAAGGATATCAATTATCCGGTAACCTTTCGTTACCATGAAGGTTATGATCACAGCTACTTCTTTATCGCCACTTATATTGAAGACCATCTGCGTTTTCACGCCAAGCATTTAGCCAACCAATAGGCTAAACAAGTGAATATAGCTAAGGGGGCCTTTCCTTAGCTATATTGTAAACAAAAAAATTGCCCGTATCCCAAAAAACAGCAACTAGCGTTAGCTATTGAAGGAATTTAATGGGCTTAACCCAGCAACTTGCCCAATCCCTGGGTAAGCAATTGTTTAGCTTGCTGACCTTCAGGCGTATCAAGGTAATATTGCGCCTTTGATATAAATTGGGTGATCATTTCTGGTTTTAAACCTAATGCTTCAAATTGCTTTTTAACTTCATTGATGGCTTTTAAAGACTCGTTATAGCTAGCAGCTTTATCTAAAAGCCCTCCCAAGCCACCTTCGCTTGGCATGTTGCTTACATCAGGCACAGACTTAAGCAACCCACCCACACCAGGTAAAGCTTTGGTAAGCAGGCCATATTGGTCAGACGTAATATTGTCTTTTGCATAATTAAAAATGGCCCCCAGACCGCCTGTGGCTTGGGCACTCGTTACGCCTAATGATTCAGTAACAGATGACACCATACCATCGACTGAAGGGGTGACCGTTTCTTGTTCTGCAGACAATCCAAACATGTTTTTAATTGAATCCAACCAACTCTGGGCATGGGCCTGAGGTTGAATACTTAGGGCTGCAACGGTTAGCACCACACTTAATTTTTTCATCTTCATACCTTTTTTTAAGCCTTTATTTATCGGCCCAAGTTTAGGTTATCTGAATACATTCGCCAATCTAAAATTTAGGTTAAGCCTGTGACAATCAACTACAGAAACCATGAGAAAATAAGGGCTGCACCTGGATAAAAGGGCTTTCAATATGGTTTCACAATAATGCCTTAAACAACGTGGGTCGTTAGCTAGACCCTTGCTCAAATGCACCTTGTTTAGTCATGAAATCATGGATACAACCAGGAATTAAGCATGGCAAACCAACGATGACCACCAATATTAAAAAACTGATTTTATCTAGCCTGTCTTCTGATATGGTTTGGCTAAAAATTGAATCCCTGAGTATATTTACCCAAGCCATTGAATTGTGGCCCGTCCAGAAAAGATACAGTGCCACACAAAGAACGGGGATTAACACACCAAGATGAATCATTTTGGCCTTTACGCTGATTTTGCTAAACGAAAATTTACCCTTCACTTCAAAGGAAAGGTTTTTCGATACCAATTCAGTAATAGAACACTCATAAACAGAGGCTAAAGATTTTGCTGACTCTTGTGATGCCACGCCCGTTTTTTCAATCCGCTGAATAGTTCTCAAACTTAAACCAGAAACTTCTGCTAACTGTGTCTGGCTCCAGGCCCTGCTGTCTCGTTGATCTTTTAACGTTCTTTTATTTAAGTCCATTTCCATTTTTCAAACTCTCTTCATAAATGTTCTATTAATATGAAGGAGATTTGCCTTTTTTAATACGACATATATATGCCACGAGTGTGACAGGCCTGCGCCAGGTAAGGTGCTTTATCCATAAAAAAATAAACAGGGGTGAAGCATACTTAGCTTGCGACCTTAATTTTATTTAATGAAATACCCCTAATGTGCGTTAGAAAAGAATATTTCCCCATCATTTTACCCTTTGAAAAAGTTAATTTTAATACGTTTCGCTTCACCAGAGACGTCAATGGTTTTATTGAGAAAGTAATGTTCTGGAGAGATATTGTATTTTTAGTCAAGGCACCTGTCAGTTTGGGATAAAGTGCGACCGTAATATTCCTTCTATGACGATAATCGGTTTTTGTATTCAGATAAATAACATTACGTTGAATGCCAGAAGCCTTTACAGATATCAGAAAAGTACCCTTTAGACCATCAAGAAATTTTTCCTCCCTTAAGGCTATTATATTCATGATATTTGTTATATCTGAATTTGATTTTAATTTAGCTGTAGAACCACAGGCACTCATTAAAAAAACGGCCAACATATTACTTTTTTCAAATTCACAACGCCATGATTGGTGTGCCACGAAACGAGCGAACTTATGCACCCATATTAGGTTACTTGTGTGGTGTTATCCATCATAATTATCACTGGATCTCGATACAATTAGGCACGTTTCCTTCCTGTAAGTGTGCTGATAATTGCCGGTCCGATATAGCGCTCAGATATGCTAAAAGCTGTTTACTTTCCTTATATACCCATACTCGAGGCGTGATTTGAACCATTAGATTGATGCTACTTCATTCACACTGAATGAACCGAACATTCGACAGATTTGGGACCGGTGTATCGTCCAGACTGCTTTGGTAAAGCGACCGTCAACCAATAGGGACCGTACCAGTAACTCAAATCCACAAAATTCCCTGTGCGTTTTTGAGTACAACCGGTACTGGGTAAGTTATTCCAATCGACGTTTTTCTCTTGCGATAGGATCTAACCTCGCAAAAACATCTGCTTCTGCTGACGCTGATTGACGACCTCTTTTTTCGAGATGGCCACATCTAATGCATAGTATATAGGAACCAGAAGGACTGCCTCTATTTCATCTACATCAATTGTCCGTGATAGTGTGGTTAAGTTTTTAAAGAGACTGAATTTCCCATGGATTGGGCCTGAAGAAAATTGCTGCTGATGACGCTAATTGATACAAAAGGCTGATCCTTTGAATCGCTCGGTATCACTTTATCTAGGAATACCGGAT
>JBKEFM010000158.1:0-10000 GCA_046709505.1 Paraglaciecola sp.
CGTACTTTGTGGTTTATATCCGTTCCCTCCTGAAGCTCCAGCGCCAATGGCTTTGGGGATAGCGAATAGATTCACTTAAGAAATTTCGGTTTACCCAATGTTTTTTGTTCTAATTTGTCTGATTATTTAGCGACATTATAAGCGTGAAAAATGTCGCTAATAGTCTTAAGTGTGGCGTTAGCAGAACTATTGGTCAGGCAAACGAGGGCTACTATTCGGATCAACGGGTCAGACCATTGCATGCCAAGCCAAGTGTTTAAAGCAGGCTGCAACAATACTACTGACAGCAGGTTTAACAAGGTTTTTAACCTCTATTCACTTTACAAATGGGCCTTTTATTGGGCACTGGAGACGGCACAATGTTTTACAAAAATGATCAGATAGCAGGCTTTGACGAACCAATATGGCAGGCCATCCTCAGTGAAGAAAAACGCCAACAGGATCATGTAGAACTGATTGCTTCAGAAAACTATACCAGTGCCCGTGTGATGCAGGCCCAGGGCACCCAGTTGACCAACAAGTACGCTGAAGGTTATCCAGGTAAACGTTATTATGGTGGTTGTGAGCATGTTGACGTAGTTGAACAGTTAGCCATCGACCGCGCCAAAGCATTATTTGGCGCAGACTACGCCAATGTTCAACCTCACTCTGGCTCACAAGCCAACGCCGCGGTTTTTATGGCGCTATTACAACCGGGTGACACAGTGTTGGGTATGAGCCTGGCCCATGGAGGCCATTTAACCCATGGCTCCAAAGTTAGTTTTTCCGGCAAAATCTATAATGCTGTCCAATATGGACTAGATGAAAAAACCGGCCAAATTGACTACCAACAAGTCGAAAAACTTGCACAAGAACATCAACCAAAAATGATCATTGCCGGATTTTCAGCCTATTCTCGTGTGGTTGATTGGCAGCGTTTTCGCGATATAGCCGACAGCGTCGGCGCCTGGTTTTTCGTTGATATGGCACATGTTGCTGGTTTAGTGGCTGCCGGGCTATACCCTAACCCCGTACCTATCGCTGATGTTGTCACAACAACGACGCATAAAACCCTGCGCGGGCCTCGTGGTGGATTGATTTTGGCCAAGGAAAATCCAGAGCTGGAGAAAAAATTCAATTCAGCCGTATTCCCAGGTGGTCAAGGCGGCCCTTTAATGCATGTGATCGCAGCCAAAGCTATTTCCTTCAAAGAAGCGATGCAAGATGACTTTGTTATCTATCAACAGCACGTTATCGATAACGCCCGTGCCATGGCAAATATTTTTCAGCAGCGCGGTTATAACGTGGTCTCAGGGGGGACTGACAACCACTTGTTTTTGCTGGACTTGATCGACAAGGGGCTCACAGGTAAAGAGGCTGATGCTGCTTTGGGTCGAGCGAACATTACGGTAAACAAAAACTCTGTGCCAAATGATCCTCAATCACCCTTTGTTACTAGTGGTTTACGCATTGGCACGCCTGCAGTCACCAGCAGAGGATTTGGTGTTGAGCAAGTTTGTGAATTGACCCACTGGATTTGTGATGTGCTAGATGACATAAACAATGAAGCGACCATCAACTCAGTGCGCGATAAAGTGCTGGCCCTGTGTGACGCGTATCCAGTTTATAGCTAATAAACACACCGCCACCGGTCAATTGGGCTTTATAAAAACAAGTATTACTCCAGGCAATTAAGAAAAAGGGTCGACCATGCAAAAATACTCTGGGTTCGGACTGTTAAAACATTCCATGAGTCATCACGAAAACTGGCAACGAGTGTGGCGTAATCCAACGCCTAAAAAACACTATGATGTGGTGATAGTTGGGGGCGGAGGTCATGGTTTGGCCACAGCCTACTACCTGGCAAAAGAGCACGGTTTAACCAATATCGCTGTGGTTGAAAAAGGCTACCTTGGCGGTGGAAATACGGCGCGAAATACTACCATTGTACGCTCCAATTACTTGTGGGATGAAGCCGCTCACTTGTACGAGCATTCATTAAAATTATGGGAAAGTTTGGCCCAAGAGCTAAATTATAACCTTATGTTTAGCCAACGGGGTGTATTGAATTTAGGCCATAGCTTGCAAGATATGCGCGATATAGAGCGGCGAGTCAACGCCAATCGCCTCAATGGTATTGATTCACAAGTACTCAATGCCGCCCAAGTACAAGCAAAGGTGCCGATTCTGGATTGTTCCAAAAACGCTCGCTATCCGGTGATGGGCGCATCCTGGCAAGCCCGCGGTGGCACAGCTCGTCATGACGCCGTTGCCTGGGGTTATGCCCGTGCCGCGGATGCCTTAGGCGTCGATTTATTGCAACAAACCGAAGTAACTGGCATTCGCCGTAAAGATGGCGCGGTGTGTGGCGTGGAAACCAACCGTGGTTTTATTTCTGCAGATAAAGTTGCCTGTGTTGCAGCGGGTAACTCTAGTACCTTGGCCAAAATGGTGGGCATAGACTTACCCTTAGAGTCCCATCCCCTGCAAGCCATGGTATCAGAACCCATTAAACCCATTCTCGACACAGTGGTAATGTCTAACCATGTACATGGTTATCTTAGCCAATCGGACAAGGGCGACCTGGTCATTGGTGCGGGTATCGACAGCTACCTGGGTTACGGTCAACGGGGCTCATTCAATGTCGTGGAACACACTATTGCTGCCATTATTGAAATGTTCCCCATATTTAGTCGAGTGCGCTTAAACCGTGCATGGGGAGGGGTAGTTGATACCTGCCCAGATGCCTGCCCAATTATATCTAAAACCCATATTAAAGGGCTGTATTTTAATTGTGGTTGGGGTACCGGTGGATTTAAAGCTACACCAGGCTCGGGACAGGTATTTGCCCATACTGTTGCCAAAGACGAGCCTCACCCGCTGGCAAAAGCCTTTAATATTGACCGTTTCACTTCGGGTAAATTAATTGACGAACACGGCGCCGCCGGTGTTGCTCACTAAGTAAGGGAGTTTTTAAGTATGTTACATATCCATTGTCCCTACTGCGAAGAATATCGCGAAGAAGAAGAATTTACCGTTGTGGGCGAAGCGCACATTATACGTCCATTAGCGCCAGAGGAACTCACCGACCAGCAGTGGGCGAGTTACTTGTTCTTTCGAAAAAATCCTCGTGGTCTGCATCATGAAATGTGGGCCCATAGCCACGGTTGTCGCAAATTTTTTAATATGACGCGACATACCGTAACCTATCAGATATTAGAAACCTACAAGATGGGCCTGCAACCGGGTATCAGTGCTGAGGATACAAAATGAAACAGATAAACCGTGTCGAAAATGGTGGCCGTATAAATCGCCATAAACCCTTAGCGTTCAGTTTTAATAATAAAACTTATCAAGGTTTTGAAGGTGACACCCTAGCCTCAGCATTATTAGCTAACGGTGTGGATGTGGTGGGCAGAAGTTTTAAATATAGCCGTCCCCGAGGCATTGTCACCGCTGATGCCCAAGAGCCAAACGCTATTTTTCAAGTGGGTTCCAGCCAAGCCACCACTATACCTAATCCCCGGGCGACTCAAACGGAGTTGTATAACAACCTAGTGTGCCACTCAACCAATGGTTGGCCAAACGTGGATTTCGATTTAATGGGTGCGGTAGGGAAAGTCGGTGGCGCAGCAATGCCACCGGGTTTTTATTACAAGACCTTTATGTTTCCCCAATCCATGTGGATGTCATATGAAAAACTTATCCGTAAAGGTGCAGGCCTAGGTTGTAGCCCTCAACTACCCGACCCAGATAGTTATGATAAGTTGCATCACCACTGTGATGTCATGATCGTAGGTGCAGGCCCGGCAGGTTTATCTGCTGCGCTGTCGGCCGCCCGCGCAGGTGCAAGGGTTATTATTGCTGATGAGCAAAATGAATTAGGTGGCAGTTTATTGTGTACCAGACAGTTACTAGACGGCCAGGCTGCGCAAGTATGGATAGACAAGACCCTAAGTGAATTGGCCCAGAATGAAAATGTCATCTTGCTACCCCGCAGTACCGTATTTGGCTATTTTGATCATAATTATCTGGGCATAAATGAACATCGTAGCGATCATTTAGGTGAAATGAACCATACAGGCACCCGCCAGCGTTTACATAAAGTACGGGCCAAACAAGTGATTTTAGCCACAGGTGCTCACGAGCGGCCTTTAGTGTACGGCAATAACGATGTGCCTGGTTGTATGTTAGCCTCGGCAGTCTCCACCTATATTAATCGTTATGCTGTCGTACCCGGTAAAACCTTAGCCCTAATGACAACCAATGACTATGCCTATAAAGCCGCCCTGGATTGGCATGATGCCGGCAGAAAGGTGGCATTGATTGTTGATACCCGCACAGGCTCAGAGGGTGACATGGTTAAACAAGCCCAGCAGCGTGGCATCAATATTGTCTTTGGCCATGGCATTATTAACGTTAAGGGCACCAAGCGGGTCAAATCTGTTGAGGTAGCAAAACTAAACGACAGTGCTGATAACGTACTCGGCAGTTCAGTTAATTATGTCTGTGATACCGTTGCCAGTTCTGGCGGTTGGAGCCCAGTTATCCATTTGTCATCCCATACCGGCAGCAGGCCAGTATGGCGTGATGACATTCAGGGTTTTGTCCCTGGAGAAACCGTACAGGCACAAGATGTTTGTGGTGGTTTACATGGCATCTACAATCTATATAAAGTACTTAAAGACGGTTTCACCTGCGGCGCATTAGCGGCACAAAAAGCCGGCAAAATTCACAAAACAGACCAAGACAATAGCCTTAACGTATTACCGCAGGTAGATGACTTAAATGAGTCTGCACCAATGGCGCTATTTCATATACCCCACTTTAAACCCACCAGCCGCGCACCTAAACAGTTTGTTGACTATCAAAACGATGTCACCGCTGCTGGGATAGAGATGGCTAATCGCGAAGGGTTTGAGTCTATTGAGCATGTTAAGCGTTATACCGCTTTAGGCTTTGGTACCGATCAAGGCAAGCTGGGCAATATCAACGGTATGGCGATCACCGCCAAATCCCTGGGTAAAACCATTCCTGAAACCGGTACCACCATTTTCCGTCCCATGTATACACCCGTTACCTTTGGTGCCCTGGCGGGCAGTGATGTCAAACAATTATTTGATCCGGCTCGATTTACGGCCATGCATAGTTGGCATCTAGCCCAAGGTGCTGAATTTGAAGATGTAGGTCAATGGAAACGTCCCTGGTACTTCCCTCAGCCAGGGGAAACTATGCAGCAATCGCTAAGGCGAGAATGTTTAGCCACCCGTAATAGCGTGGGCATTTTGGACGCCTCCACTTTGGGTAAAATAGACATTCAGGGTAAGGACGCCCGAGAATTTTTAAACCGCATCTACACCAATCCCTGGAGTCAATTGGCGCCAGGCAGGTGTCGTTATGGCGTAATGTGTAAAGAAGACGGCATGGTATTTGACGATGGTGTGACGTCTTGCATAGACGACAACCGTTTTCTGATGACCACTACCACAGGTGGCGCCGCGGGAGTATTAGCCTGGTTAGAACTATGGCACCAAACTGAGTGGCCTGAGCTGGAAGTGTATTTTAGTACCGTAACCGATCATTGGGCGACCATGACCATTTCGGGTCCTAACAGCCGTAAAGTGTTGGAAAAACTCACCTCGGCCGATGTCAGCAATGAGGCCTTCCCTTATATGGGTTGGATCCCCGCACAAGTTGCTGGGGTAAAGGCCAGAATATTCCGGATTTCCTTCACCGGTGAGTTATCCTTTGAGATCAATGTGCAAGCCAATTATGGTCTGCATACTTGGGAAGCTGTTATAGCGGCAGGTAAGGAATTCAACATTACGCCTTATGGCACAGAGACCATGCACATATTACGTGCCGAAAAAGGATTTATTATTATCGGCCAGGATACCGATGGCTCAGTGACACCTCAGGATCTCGACATGAATTGGGTGGTGGGTAAGAAAAAAGAGTTTAGTTACCTAGGCAAACGATCCTGGACCCGCATAGACAACCAGCGCAGCGATCGCAAACAATTGGTTGGGCTAAAACCCAAAGACCCCGATTTTGTATTGCCCGAAGGTGCACAAATCGTTTTTGAAAAAGATCAAGCCATCCCAATGACTATGGTTGGACATGTTACCTCCAGTTATTTCAGTGCTTTTTTAGGCTATTCATTCGCTCTGGCGGTAGTAAAAGGCGGCATCGAACGCCAAGGCCAATCGGTGTTTTTACCCTTGGCTGATGGCACGACAGTAGAAGCGGAAATATGCAGTTCGGTTTTTTATGATCCCAAAGGAGCCCGTCAAAATGTCTAATACAGTCACAGTAGCATCCCCCTTACACCATGCAGACTTTGCGGGCTTAGCGGCGCTGAAGATCGAGGGGGGAGTGATATTACGTGAGGCAAAATTACTCGGTCATTTAAATTTACGGGGTAACGCTAAAGATCCAGATTTTCTAAACGGCGTCAAAAGCGCCTTGCAACTAGATCTGCCCTTAGCGCCCTGTTCATCTGCCCAAAATCCTGAAACCACTATTATGTGGTTATCACCAGATGAGTGGTTGATCATCATTGCCGGTGGCACGGAAGCCGCGATAGAAGACAAATTAAGACATTCCCTAAGCGGACATTTTGCCGTATCTGACATCAGTGGTGCGCAAACTATGCTGGAGATAAGTGGTAAAGATTGTCTCCAGCTATTACAAAAAACCATAGGCTACGACTTACATTTGGATAGTTTCCCCATAAACAAGGTCATTGGCACTGCCTTAGCTAAATCGTCTGCCCATATACGGCGCACGGGCGAGCATGATTTCCAGTTAATCATTCGTCGCAGCTTTGCGGACTACATCTGGTTATGGCTGCAACAAAGCAGTAAAGAGTATGGACTGGGCGTTACCCTGTAGCGCATTTTTTACTTAGCCACTCAACCTGGAAATCGCAGGTGACCACGGTAAGTGATAATTAATAGTTTGCTTAATATTAATATAATCATTGTTTGTGGCTCACCTCAGGGCCTGTCCAACTGCGGATTTTAGGTTCAAGGAACAAATATGTCACCGTCCACCAGCAGCATACAACACCATACCCAAACACAGATCATTACTGCCAGCTGTCCAAGTGCACCGGGCACGGTTGATGTAGTAACTGGTTATTTGTATCAGCACGGATTTTATATCACTGAAATTCATTCTTTTGATGATACAGATAAAGGTCAGTTTTTTATTCGTATTGAATTTCGTCCCGATTGTGAAGGTGAATTTGACCGCCAAAACTTCACCACAGGTTTTGCTCCACAAGCTGAAAAATTTTCCATGGTGTGGCAATTATCACCCAAGTCTTATAGACCCAAGGTGGTGATAATGGTGTCCAAACAAGATCATTGTCTTAACGATCTGCTGTATCGCTGGCGAATTGGTAGCTTAGCGGTGGATATTCAAGCGATTGTGTCTAATCACCCTGATTGTGAAAGCCTGGCGACCTGGCACAACATACCCTATTACCACTGCCCTATTACCCGCGACACAAAAGCCCAACAAGAAGCGCAGATTTGGCAGATAATTCAGCAATTTGATACTGACTTAGTGATACTTGCTAGGTACATGCAAATATTATCTAACGGTATGTGCAAAAAACTGGCGGGTTGGGCAATCAATATCCACCATTCACTGTTACCCGGCTTTAAAGGCGCAAAACCCTATTATCAGGCTTACGACAAAGGTATCAAGCTCGTTGGTGCAACCGCTCACTACGTCAGTGATGAGTTGGATGAAGGGCCTATCATTAGCCAGGGAGTAGAAACCGTCGACCATAGCCATTATCCACAAGATTTAGCCGCCAAAGGGCGTGATATGGAATGTTTAACCCTGGCTCGCGCAGTACAGTACCACATTGAAAAGCGTATATTTTTACACGGCAAAAAAACCGTTGTTTTTTCAAGATAACTCACGATAGCGGCTCTTTATGTGTTTCTTATGACAACAAAATATCTGGTCATTAGCAACAAAAAATAAATCAAAATCGCTATTTGATATTTATATCTGGGTGTAAAGCATAGGTGCTTTGACACCCTCTCCTATGCTATTTACCCCGTAAAACGACTCCTGTTAACGGGCAAAAGTGAACCATACATCTTCGGATGTTTGGCTCAGCCACACGCTTATTTATTCCCCTGGCTCATCATCCCATATCATGTCGAGCAAGCAGCCATATTGACTTGCTTGCTTAACCAAAAATCTGCCTGAACATTCGATACAAATCCCCAAACAGTGTCTTTTTTAGACATCTTTTGGTCTTGAATAGAAATGTCACGCCTGCTGACAAGGCTTAAGTTATAGCCACACAATTGTAACCTTAACCAAAAAGAGAGTCAGTTATGTGTTCAAATCATGCAAATCGTGGTGTGGTGTATACTGGGCCAGGTAGCGTCGAGATACAAAACATTGCTTATCCAGAGCTTGCTATAGGCAATAGGTCCTGCCATCACGGTGTTATTTTAAAAGTGGTCACAACCAATATCTGTGGCAGCGATCAACATATGGTTAGAGGCCGCACAACAGCCCAACCGGGTTTAGTGTTAGGCCATGAAATTACCGGCATGGTGATAGAAAAGGGTCGCGACGTAGAATATCTTGAGTTGGGTGACATCGTCTCTGTGCCTTTTAATATCGCCTGCGGGCGTTGCAGAAATTGCCGTGAAGGCAATACAGGTGTTTGTCTTAATGTTAATCCCGGTAGAGCGGGCGCGGCCTTTGGTTATGTCGATATGGGTGGCTGGGTAGGCGGACAATCCGAATACGTTATGGTGCCTTACGCCGATTTTAACTTACTCAAATTTCCTGACAAAGAACAAGCATTAGAAAAAATAACCGGCCTGACCATGCTGTCAGACATCTTCCCTACCGGCTTCCATGGTGCAGTTACTGCTGGTGTTGGCCCAGGTTCAACGGTTTATGTGGCGGGTGCAGGTCCAGTAGGTTTAGCCGCTGCCGCCTCAGCTCAATTACTAGGCGCAGCCTGTGTCATAGTCGGTGATATGAATCCAGATCGTTTGGCCCAGGCACGTAGCTTTGGTTGTGAAACAATAGATTTACGCCAGGACGCCTCGGTAGCCGATATGTTGGAGGAAATTCTTGGGGTACCAGAAGTAGATGCAGGCGTCGATTGTGTGGGTTTTGAAGCTCATGCCCATGGTTGCAGTCACCACAAGGAGCAACCCGCCATTGTGCTCAATACCATGATGGAAGTGACCCGTGCCGCCGGTGGTATTGGGATCCCAGGTCTGTATGTTACTGGCGACCCAGGTGCAGCCACAGATGCGGCAAAAACCGGTCAGCTAAGCATGAATTTTGGTCTTGGTTGGGCAAAGTCACATTCTTTTGTTACTGGCCAGTGCCCGGTAATGAAATACCATCGCCAGCTGATGCAGGCTATTTTATGGGAAAAAATTGATATTGCCAAAGCCGTTAATGTACAGGTTATATCCTTAGATGCAGCGCCTGATGGCTATCATGCCTTCGATCAAGGTGCGGCGAAGAAATTCGTGATCGACCCACATGGAATGGTTAACGCATGAGTTAACGACCCTGTCATGAAAAGAGTTCTTGTTCATGGATCAATAAATGAAATGCCAAAAATCCTTATAACTACAAAAGAGATACAGCATGAAACTAACCGCATTGCACTGTGCTATTTTAACCGCATTAACCACCAGCCAATTTGTACATGGGCAAGAGACAACACCTGCTCCTAAAAAAAGTAAAGCTCAAATAGAAACCATTCAGGTGACGGCAACCAAACGAACCGAATCCATTCAGGACATTCCGGTATCGGTAACAGCTTTAAATGGTGACGCCCTGGATAATCTGGGTGTCGATAATTTCCAGGATTATGTAGAGTTTTTGCCGAACGTAGTTTTTCAGGGCACAGGCCCTGGTCAAAATGAAATTTACATTCGTGGTGCTGCCACCACACAAACCAATATCACAGTATCCTCGGTACAGGCATTACAACCGTCTGTTGCGTTTTATCTCG
>JBKEFM010000159.1:0-9932 GCA_046709505.1 Paraglaciecola sp.
TGAGTTGACTGACAGGTTTTACTCCAACAGCAAATTCACGGGCACCTTCAACATTGACGTTGGGTGTTGAACCGGTATTGATCGATACTTTGTCGTAGCCGATGCTGGCTTGGTTTTCTAATTGAATTGTTTTATTAGCGACATCAATCCCGTTAACACGACCGTGAATTAATCGGACCTGAGCTGCTTTGCAAAGCTTATTTAAGTCTAAGTGTGTTTCTTCTTCACTGTAATGCCCAGCAATGTAACCTGGTAACATGCCTGAATAAGGCGTTAACAAGGTATCGGTAATCAGTGTTAGGCGGACATTGTCTATGGGTTGCATCGCCAACATTCTTAATACCAGTGAATGTGAATGCCCACCGCCGATAAACACTAAGTCATGTTCATGCATGATGTTGGTTTCTTATCAAAGTATTGGCAACCGCTATGTATTTCGAGCAAACAGTGTTTATTATAATACTTTTAAACAACATTATTGTGTGGCCAGCCATTGAATGATTTCTTGATGAGACCCTTTAAAAATAGTCTTTTCATTCTTTTGCTGATACTGATATTCGTATATTGGATCGTAATATTCACTGAGTAATATGTTAATAATATCGTCAAACCCAGACCACTGGTTTTGACTTCTCAGTGCAATAATAGCTGAGTCGAGCATTGAGTTAATTAATGTAAAGCGATCCCCCCCTAAGCGTTTTTTAATACGTAAAATGGCATCTCGAATAAACTCATCCAGTAAATCGTAAGATGTATCTGGGTTACTTTTTTGATAATGTTCGAAGGCATCCATAAAGTAGTCTCGGCGGATGCGGGCAATACGTTCTTCATAAGGGGCTTCGAGCAAAATGTTACTCGCTAACTTAGTTGCCTCTAAATACTCTGGCAATATTACAATGCGACCAATTAGGCGTGACTCATCTTCAATCAGTACCGGTGAATCGTTCACATGGATGCGTTTTAACCATGCCACTGACCAAGCGTTTTCAAAATTAATTTGTGTAGGCTGTGGGACAAAGGTTTTACCAAAGGCGCTGCCCCTGTGGTTTGCTAAACCCTCTAGGTCAATAGAATGTGGCCAATCGTTGATGACTTCAGTTTTACCGCTGCCGGTTTTACCAGAGAGAACAAGAAACCGACCTTCACTGGCTCGTTGTTGTAATTGCTCAAGCAGATAAGTGCGCATCGCTTTATAGCCACCTTCCACATAAGGTCGGTCTATGCCTACCTCATTTAACCATTGCTGAGTAATGTGAGAGCGTAAACCGCCTCTAAAGCAATAAAAAATTCCGTCAGGGTGCTCAGTAATGAAATTTTTCCATTGTTGTAAACGTTGCGCTTTTATATCCCCAAAAACTAATTGGTGGCCGAGTTCAAGCGCCGCATCAGAACCGTGCTCTTTATAGCAAGTACCTACTGCTTCGCGCTCGTCATCGTTCATCAATGGCGCATTGATACTAGAAGGAAAAGCCCCTTTAATAAACTCGATGGGCGCACGTACGTCTATCATCGGTGTATCGGATAAAAACAGTTGTTTGAAGTCGGTGATAGGTTGCAATATGAGGACTCAGATGGAGTGAAAACGTATTATGACGCGCTACGGGGGGGGAACTCAAATAAGATTAAGTATTTATTGATTTACGGTCACAAAAATCTTGCACTTAGATTGATAAAATAGAGTAATAATTCTGATTATTTTACAGCCTCATTTTAAACAGTCATTTACCAGCTTAGGGGGGAGGAAGACTTCTGAGTGGATCATTATTCCTCAGTGCGCCTCAACTCATTTGGTGTCATGACATATTGTCTTTGAAATGCTTTGCTTAACGTTCGAGCAGAAGCAAAACCAACGTGTTCGGCGACTTGTTCCAAATTCGCATTTGAGTACTTAATTAAATTGTAAGCTTTCATCATCCGCCAGTTAAAAATATACGCCATAGGCGCTAAACCGACTGACGACTGGAAGTGTCGCACCAGAGTGGCACGAGACATGCCTACTCGCTCGCCTAAACTAGTGATAGACCAATTAAAGCTGGGCTCTAGATGAATCAAGGTCAAGGCTTTATGTATGCGTTTATCTCGCAAAGCCGCTAAAAATCCAGTCATTTCCTTATTTTTATGGATATAACGATTAAGTAATTGCAAAAATAGCACTTCGGTTAGGCGATCTACTATAGTGTCACCCTTCCCACGTGCTCGGTGCATTTCCGATTCGATGAGCTTCACCGTCATCCAAATGGGATCGGCTGATGTTAACTCTCGAAAGTGCAATACTTGAGGCAATGAGTCAAGGAGCGGATGACTTGACGCTTTGTCATAGTGCACAATCCCACACATTAAACTTTGGGTGATTTCGCCTTTCTGAAAAAGCGGATCCCCTAATTCACAGGCCTCTCCTGCCTGAAGACTCGATATGAGGGGCCTACCTGGCTGATCGGCTATCCAATGAGAGCGACCGCTGGGTAACATGACAATTTCCATGTGATGAACATTGACTGGTGCTGCGTTGTCGGAGCCCACATAAAAACTCCCCGACATGGCGATATGAAAACGTGGAATATCTACTTCATGCAAAGACATCCCCCAAGGAGCCGCCAAATCTGAGCGAAAAAATATTGAGCCTTTAAAACGCAGTGTTTCAAGCACATCTCCTACTACATAAAACTCAGCTTCGTCATGATTGATTCTTTCAGGCACTTTTAAGCGTCTCCTAGATACCACGAAATGGGTTCATTTAAATTAAGCTATGTATGTCGCATAAACCAGAGTGAGGTTCACTCACTACCTTACCTATGATTAAAGGAAATAGACATGACAGCAAAAACATACAAATTACTTTATACCTACAGTTTTTTATTTTTGGTACTAAATCTTGGCATTTTGACTACAAATAACGTGCAGGCAGAAGAGTTTTTCACCATTCAAAACGATGAATTACAACGTCCAACCGGCTATCGAGAGTGGGTATATGTGGGTACACCGCTTACTCCAAATGAACTGAATAATGGCAAAGCGGCCTTCCCAGAGTTTCATAATGTCTATATTGATCCTAAAAGTTGGTCACATTGGAAGAAAAAAGGTGAATTCAGAGATGGCACTATATTGATGAAAGAGTTAGTTGCCGTAGGCAGCAAAGCTGCGGTGAGTGGACAGGGTTACTTTCAAGGGAACTTCTTAGGGCTAGAAGCCACTATAAAAAGTAAAAAACACTTTCCAAATGAACCGGGAAACTGGGGCTACTATAGCTTTTCAACACCCGATCATAGCAGCCTAAATAAAACAGCCAAGGCCTTTCCAGCAGCGTCATGTAACGCTTGTCATGCAGCATCGGCGGCAGACGATTTTGTCTTCACCCAATATTATCCGATTTTAAGAGCAGGTAAAGCAAAGGGTAAGGAAGCTACAGGTGGCGTATCTTCTGATCTAACAATGCAGGAATAAAGCTATGAATATTACTATTAAGGCTATTGTAACTAGTATCTTGATGCTCAGTATCTATGGTTCACATGTCGTGGCGAAAGAGTCATTCTCAACCTATGTAGACAAGCAGGGTAATATCACATTGCCAAATAACGTTAGAAATGAAATGGTGCACTTGGGGTCGTGGTTTGTGCCAGAAGGCGGAGCAAGTGGTTTTCATGACGTTTATACCGAAAAGGCGAGTGTTGAGTATTATAGAATAAACAACAAGTTTCCTGACGGGGCAACTATTGTCAAAGAGCTCCGCGCTTCGCACGCTGGCACCTATACTACGGGTAAAAATGTCAACTATGCCAACAATGATCTAAAGCAATGGTTTGTAATGGTCAAAGATAGTGAAGGGCGGTTTGCTAATAACCCGCTTTGGGGGGACGGTTGGGGCTGGGCACTTTATAAGCCCGATATAAAAGAAGGAGGCAAATTCAAGAATGTAGCAACTGATTACAAAACTGATTGTTTAGGCTGCCATATACCAGCCAAACAGAATGATTGGATATATACAGAGGCTTATCCAAGCCTGAATACGGAGAGATAAGTATGGCAATTTCTAAATTAAGGAAGCTGGGTTGTTGATTTAACTTATCGACATGACCGCATGTTGTGTCGATAAAATTGAACTTTATAAACACAATTAATAAACCCGTATAGATATTCCCAATTTCTATACATTATTCAGCGCTTACGTATAGTTAATAGCGTTTTCTTATACATTTGCATTAGACCTTTATTTACGGCCACAACGCAGCACGGCGAATATGGCCAATCATACAATCATACAATCATACAATCAAACTGATCCAATGTGGGAAGATCACCCATTGTGAACATTATTCTTAGTGTTCCTTAAAAAAACAAAACCCGCTTTAAAAGCGGGTTCCAAAAATTTATGTCAGTTTCAAACTTTAATATGCTCACACACAACGTCCTGCAAGTTCAGCCACGGTTTATAACTCGTCAGCCGTCCTTGGCCTCGCCCCTCTTTAATCCATTTATCATACTTCTTTTCTGTCTGTGTATACCTATTCATCTTTAATACTCTTAAGTTCACTTACAGTAAGGTTTAGCACAAAAAAATTTAAAAACGGAAGTTTGACTGCAAAAAAGTTATTTATAGTTTTAAAATACAACTTACAAAATAAGATAGTATATAAATCAATATGTTATTTTAAAATTATAAAAGTTAAAGTTAAAGGTAAGGGAAAGGGAAAGAGCTGGGAAGGGGTAAAGAATACTAAGCTTAATGGCAGTCGCATCACTAAAATATACGGCAGTGGGAAATTATAAAAGGTATGTTTGATATTCAGAGTGAGAAGTTATGTTTTACCTTTTCTCTAAACAGTTTTCCAAACACTCTATGATCGCCAGATTCATATCTCACTCTACCGGCAACAATACATGGCGATATCCCAAGCTTAGAAGAGGCAAACCGAACGCTAGTGGCATCTTTGAGTGAATCAATATCCCACTTCTCCTTTGGAATTAACGCTTCTTGAGCCAATGCATCTGCTTCTTGTTCAACTTGATCTACACCTTGAGCATCCAGATCATCGAGAAACCATTGTTCCGTTTCATCTAGATGCAAGGCGATATGCGCCAGTTCGTGCATTAATGAAAACCAAAAGTTATCTAACCTGTCATGTCTAAGTGTCAGTGCAACAACTGGTTTTGATTAACCCTTGCTGTTCCATCCGAAACTTTATTGCTTCAACTGGATCAGGTGGATCAATGGGAAACATTTCCAGCTCATACTTTTCTATTAACAGCGCAAGCACATCAAGCTCATCAGATTCGGCTGAATTAGGATCAACATCAATATCCATGAGATTCATTAGTCGCTCTAATGCCTATTCATGGTCATGTTTTGTTTTAATTAATTTAATGTGATTCATCTTCTCTCCCTAAAAACATTTTTTGTTGTACTGTGAATGGGTTCCAACCCACTCAACAACAGCGATGCCATTTTGATACTTTACCTTAACAACCAGTCGATAATGGTTACCTTTGATATTAAAAATCACGCGGTTACCAGCCAAAAAATCAGCGCTTCGATATCCTCCACCGTTTCAGCATAGGGTATTGCTTTGAATATTAATTTTAAGATGACTGTCTTCGTAACTTTTTGAAATTTGTATAAACGATGTTGTAAATGACTTCATTACAGTAATACTTGTACTACCATTCCTTGACAATATAACGCTCAATCCCCATAATTATTGGCAAGTGGATTGGGCAGACCCGGTCGGCGCTATGACCTTGGTGGTATCACCGGGGTTTTTCGCTTTTTGGGATTGGGTAAACTTTCATTCCAACGCCCGTAAAACCATTTCCTACTCCTCCTCGACCACCATCGCAATAGAACTTTTCTTTCAATACATCGAACGCCTTATTGGGTTGCTCTGGTCTTAATGTATGTAAACCGATAGGGCGAGCAACCAAATCAGCCAATTGTAATCCCGTAGACATTACCTTCTTGTCGGCAAACAGTATTTCAAAGGGCAGAGGGATGGCCATTCGATTATTGCCATCACACATGCGACGGAACTCCAGCTCCAATTCTTTATCCTCCTTGTTTCCGCGACACTCAACAACAATATGGGTTTTATTGGTGCTTTCATTTTTCTCTGAAAGAAACTCGTGTAGGGTTTCCATACATAGGCCAAGCGCAATGTGGTATGCGTTATCTTCCGTATGCTGCTTTTTAAGGGGGCGCTTATCGATTGTGGCGCTGATCAAAATAAAATTACTAAACTCAATAACTTGAGTTAGTTCATCCATAAACGTTTGCTGATGGTCTCTATCTTTGAAAATATTAAACAAACCTTTTCGGCGACGTATTTCGTTTTCATGCAGTACAACTTGGTCATGGCCAAAGTGATTAAATTTAAATTTTTCAAGCGCAGATACAATGACTTCACTGTAGTGACGTTTGTGAAATACACAAAAGGCTAGAACAAAAATAGGGTAGCTATCATCAATGCTTTGTAGGTTGTGGTCACCACTTTCATCAACGTATACGATATATTTTCCATAGTTTGATTCTTGGCTCAGCTCCCCAGTCTGATGATGCTTTATAATCTCAAGGTTTGCCTCGTCAAACTCAAATAGTGGTAGTTGTTGGTTTGATGTTATATCTGTTTTTTTGTTACTCATATCAGTCACTCATTGGTTAACGTTATAGCCAAGGTAACGCAGTTTGTCATTCGCGCAACTAATCGGGAAAGGCTTCAATTATCGCGTTAATTTTAGATAATTACCTTTTTCTTTCTTACCTTTTTTATGGGTTTTAGTGCTTCTTTCGCGGATTTGATCTTTGCCAGTAAAGCTTCAGCGCTGTTATCGCCAGTGAGTAAATCGGGGTTGTCTCTTCTCCACTGGGCGGTGAGTTCACCCCTAAAGGCTTTGGCGAGGATAGATTGGGTGAGTTTATTCACTCGCTGCTGGGCGGCTTTTACTTGTTGTTCTGCTTGGCGGACGATTTCGGTTTGTTCTTCGATTGGTGGAATGCGAAGAGGATACTTTTTAAGTGCTTTACCGGTCAGATGCTTAATTGTAGTCCCAGTGAAAAGTTGGTCTAGAATTAAGCTGTCGGCATCATTCTTTAAATTAAAAATTAGCCATTGTGGAATGATTTCGTCATTTACTCTCGCTCGATGTAATGCTTTTTGAAATACTATCGGTTCTTTGGTTTTAATGCCCCAAATAGCACATCTTCCAGGCTCACCTCCTTCGCAAATCAGAACGTCGCCAAGTTTCAGAGATAGTTCTTCTCTATCGGAATCTGTAGCCAGAATTTCTTGTGTGGTTTTAAGGTCAAACTCAAACCAGCGAGCATTAATATTACCCAGGTACTTTGTTGCTGTGCCGACATTCTTCGCCTTGTCGAGCATTTTGCCTAATCGACTAACAACAACATCCGCATACTCCTTGACTGACCATCGCTCAGGCATTGGAGTCCATTTCCATGCCGCAGAATAATGACTACTTTTCATTCCTGAATTTTTACGCCACTCTTCCGTCAATTTACCACTCACGGCAGCTGAGAGGACGGATTGGCGGAAGGTTTTTAGGATTTGTGGGATGCGGTCGAGGCGGGCTTTGGTGGTTTCCACCTGCGCCAGCAGGGTATCGAGTTTATCGGCAATGACTTTTTGTTCGGCTTGAGGGGGGAGGTTAACCTTAAACCCTTCAACAAATTTTCTTGGAACCCTGCGCAATCCTCCAGCGCCAGTCATGTTTTCGGCACCCGTCTGCATGAATTCATGACTTTTAATATTAGCAAATATGTAGCTGGCAGATATCCCTTCAGTTAATGGGCGAAGTACGTAGAATTCTGAACTACCAGCTCCGATCCCATTAGGTAAATCACTAACAATTGCAGCTTTTCCATTTTCAAAACATGGAGTGACTTTGGCGAAAATCACATCACCGTTTGCAAAGTGGGTATATTTTTTCTTGATTTCATCCCATTCACGTTCTTCAAATTCGAGATGGCCATTAAAATCAGTTGGGGCTAAAGCCATAGGAATAAATCCAGAAAGCAGGGAGTTTAACTCTCCATTTTTTGGATTGACCGCAGCGATGTCAGAAAGTGTAGTTTCTGCCCACCCCTCAGGTAGTAGATTTCCACCTTTGCGGGAAAGACGATTTTGATCCATCAATTAGTTTCCCCAAGGGCAGCTAACAATTCGTCCAATTCCGTCAACGCCAAGCTTAATTCAGTTTTAGCTTCTTTTGCCAGCACACTTGGCTCAGGCAAGTCAGCAGCATCCACACTGTCTTTGTCTTTTAACCAAGAGATATCCAGTGAGTCGCCCTTTGTTTTGGCTATCCAGTCGCGGGCAAAACAGCGCCAGCGGCTGTGAACTAGTTTGTCGTCAATGCCTTGGTTTTCTGCGATTTTGGTTTTATCTACACTAATTTGTTCGGCACCAAAGCTGTATTCGCCTTCGATTCTGGCGCTAGTGCCGTTGGCTTGCTCGCCATACACACTTTCAAAGGGTTTAAGGTGTTGCTCACCAAATGGGGTGCGTTTACCAAAGTTGGGCATATTGGTGCGTAAGTCATAACCCCAGACATTCTGCGTGCAGTTTTCGTCTTGTAGTTTGTCGGTGGCGCTACCTTTGGTGAAAAATAGCACATTGGTTTTCACACCCGCTGCGTAAAATATACCGGTGGGCAGGCGTAATATGGTGTGCAGGTTACACTTGTTCATTAAATCACGGCGTACATCCGTACCCACACCCGCTTCAAATAACACGTTGTCGGGCAAGACTACGGCGGCGCGGCCACCGGGTTTTAAGTTACGGTAAATGTGCTGCATAAAGGCTAATTGTTTGTTGCTGGTGGGGTAAGTGAGATCGTCGCGGGTAATGCTGGCATCACCACCTTTGCTGGTACCGAAAGGCGGGTTAGCTAAAATAATATCAGCCTTGACTAAACTTGCGCCTACTTGCCCCAACGCATTACCTAAATGCACCACGCCTTCGTCATCGCCTTAGTTCATTAGGGCTAAGCGGCGCGAAGACGGCACCAGTTCAACGCCAATAAAGGCTTTATTCTTTTGAAAGTTTTTGTTTTTATCGCTGAGGTCATAGTGTTTGTCGGTGTGGTCTTTTATATATTGATCGGCGGCAATTAAAAAACCGGCAGTGCCCGCCGCTGGGTCTTGAATCACTTCACCGGATTGGGGGCGAATGCAGCGCACCATAGAATCGATTAAGTCGCGTGGAGTAAAGTACTGGCCTGCGCCCGATTTAGTCTCGTTAGCGTTTTTCTCAAGCAGACCTTCGTATAAATCTCCTAGACCGTCTTTTTGCACACTAAACCAGTCGATTTGATCGAGGGTTTTGATCATTTGCTCTAAATGGCGCGGTTCACGCAAACGGGTTTGGGCATCGGCATAAATGGCACTGATAAGTGGGTCTTCATGTACTTGTACTTCAATGGTTTTGCCGGGCTCTTCAGGATCCGCTTCAACCCGTTTACCGGTAGAAAGGGCAAGTAAAATAGCTTTGTAGTCATTAAGTAAGTTAATACCTGATAGGTTGTTTAAATCTGTCCAACGGCAACCCGCAGGCAAAGTATGTTTGTCGAGGATTTCAGCTTCGGTGTTTTCGTGTACCATTTTGATAAACAGCAGTAATATTAGCTCGGTCACGTAGTCGCTGTAGTTAATGCCGTCGTCGCGCAATACATCACATAAATTCCATAGTTTTTGCACGATATTGTTGTTGGTCATGGGTGTTCCTGTTTTTTATTTAGATAAGTAGTGGCTGCAAGCCGCTATGAATGCTCGATCAATAAGTGGCAAAGTGGTTGGTTAATGTAGTAATTAGTGCGTCCGATTTTTTCTTTATGCAAAAATCCATGCTCAACCAGTTGTTCTAAATATTTGGTGGCGGTGATGCGGGATACGTCGAGATCATCAATAATAAATTCTATTTTGGTGTAAG
>JBKEFM010000160.1:0-9897 GCA_046709505.1 Paraglaciecola sp.
TCGACTGGGTCTGCGAAAGCATGACTAAGATCAGCTATCGATTGTCGTGTTTGCTGATCCAATTTTTCTGGATGCACAAGCGCCATTGGATGAGCTTTGATGTATTCGTTAATGATGAACTCCATGCGAGCCAGGCCGATGCCATCTGCCGGCAGAGAGGCGAGACTGAAGGCTTGATCAGGATTGCCTAAGTTCATCATAATTTTGGTTTTTGGTTGTGACAAATTGCTCAGATCCGTCTCTTCGATATTGAATTCGAGAATACCTTCATAGTCCCTACCTATTTCGCCCTCGGCACAACTCACCGTAATTTCTGTACCGTTGGTCAGTATATCCGCACCATTTTCGGTGCCAACGATAGCTGGAGTGCCAAGTTCACCGGAGACAATTGCAGCATGGCATGTTCGGCCGCCGTGGTTGGTCACAATAACAGCGGCTGTCTTCATTACGGGCTCCCAATCCGGCGTAGTAGTTTCGGTCACCAGCACTTCGCCGGCTTGGAATTCACGTAAATTTTTGACATCGTTGATAACGCGCACTTTACCCGCGCCAATTCGTGTCCCAATGGCCTGGCCTTCACTGAGAATTGCGGAGCGACTATTAAGATGATAAATCTTGAGTACATTACCTGACTTTTGTGATTCCACTGTTTCTGGCCTTGCTTGCACCATATAGATGCTCCCATCGAGACCGTCTTTCGCCCACTCCATGTCCATGGGCTTATGTTTACCCTTCTGTTTAGAATAGTGCTTTTCGACCTTAATAGCATAGTCAGCAAGCACCATCACATCCTCGTCTGTTATGGAAAAATTACCTTTTTCCTCGGGCGTTGTATCGATGTTACACGTGTACTCGACGGCGATACGGCCGGTGTTAATCGTATCGGTAAAAACCATTTTTAGTTCCTTTTTACCCAAGCAGCGTTTGAGCACCGGCCTGAAGCCTTTTTCGGAGGTTGGCTTGTGCACGTAGAAACTGTCTGGATCAATTGTGCCCTGTACGATGTTTTCACCTAATCCTAAGGCAGAATTGATAAAAACCACATCCTTAAAACCCGTCTGGGTATCGAGGGAGAACATCACGCCGCTGGCGCCAATATCGCTGCGCACCATTTTCATGATCACCACACACAAGTCTACCTTGAAGTAGTCAAAGCTATTTTCGAACTTGTAATGAATAGATCGGTCGGTAAAATTTGACACCAGACAGCGACGATATGCATCGAGTAGTGCGTCGTCACCGCTGATATTTAAGTAGGTATCGTTTTGACCAGCAAACGAGGCCTCAGGTGAATCTTCTGCCGTCGCTGATGAGCGCAAGGCCAGAGATACATCATCGCCATACTGCTTTTTGAGCTGGGTGTAATCGCCTATGATTTCAGACTTAAGATCATAGGGCAATTCGCACGCTGCGATAATCGCTCTTGCTTTGGCGCCCCGGGCCTGCAAATCCTTAACATTGTCTGGGTTTAGCCCATCAAGTACCTCATGTAGTTGCGCCCGGGCGTTGTTGAAATTCAGCACTTGGCAATAAGCCTCGGCAGAAAAACCATTGGGCTAACCCCTTGGGCCGTCAATTGTTGGTACATCTCGCCTAGCGAGGCATTTTTGCCGCCTACCTGAGCCACATCATCCAAACCTACGTCTTCGAACCAACGAATATATTTGTTTGCCATCCCAACACCTATTTCTGAATTGAACAACCCAAAGTTACAATAGAAAATTTAAGCAAGATTTGTTTTAGATCAAGTTTGCTTAATAATGGATAGGTAATCGAAAGCGCTAGGGTTAATAGTGACTTTACTCGTATGTTGCGCAGACCAGTTGAACTCGCACTATTAAGCAGTTACTCAGCTCGAAAGCTAAAGATGCCAACATTAGCAGTATGCTTTACCGTAAAATGTCTTCTGGTGCTGATATATAGCCTTGATAACCTTCAGCCCTTAGGGATGTAAATTGCAGTAATTGCTGCTGGTTTTCAATTCCGGTAATTATTACGTCTATGTTTAAGCCTTTGGCAATATTAATCAAAGCTCGGCACATTTCATTGCCTTGATTTAACTTCTCATAGAATGTAAAAGACTGGTCTATCTTAATATAGTCAGGTTGTATTTTTTGTAAATAGTCAAGTGAGCCCATTTGACGACCACACTGATCAACACCCATTTTTGCACCCGCTGAGCGGATTATTTGCGTCAGTTTGTGGCACTGTTCAAATGAATGAATTAATGCCGATTCTGGCATTTCAAACAACATCTTATGTACATGTTTCGATTGTTGTAAGAACCGAGTCAACCATTGAGAAAACTCCGGATCCTGCAAACTGTCATGAGTTAAATTAATGGCGACAGGCTGACGTGAAAGAGCCAAAATATTCTGTTGCTCAATGGTCTCCAACAAACACCTGTCAAGTTGAGCGCCAAGGGACAACAACTCTATAAAAGGCATAAATTCCGAAGCACTGACCACCTTATCGTCAATACTCAAGCGACAATATAGCTCACGTTGAATAATTTCATCAGAGTGCATATTACTTACTGCTTGCCATTGAAACATAAAATGACTTTGGTTAATGGCGTCTACCAGCTTAGTGCGCCATTGCTCTCTATTATATTTTTGTGGTTGTTGGCCATCTATCCAATGACTAATTTTGCCTTCTTTAAGGGCTTGTTGTAATGCGTTGTCTGATTGAGATAACAAATCAGAAGGCTGCATATTGTCAATTCGCTGACTGACGCCGAGGGCAAACTTACTATTAGCAATGCAGCCCGCCTTAGTGATTTCCTGATTAATGATGCGGATCAGGGTTTGTAAGTAGGTTTCAATTTGGTGATGTTCAGCTTTGGTGAGTAAGAATGCAAACTCAGTATTAGCAATCCTCGCAATAACACCCTCAGCAATGTCGGGTAATTCAGCCTGCATTCTTTCTGACAGAACCTTAATGATTTGATCTCGACCTTGATAGCCATATTTACTATGAATGTCTTCTAACCAGTCAAATTTAGTTAAGATTAGCCCGCCATATCCGGGTTCATTTAACCAATTATTAATTTGCGCAACTAAATATTGACGATTCGGTAAATGGGAAACCTGATCCACTAATTTATCATCTTTTAATTCACTGACTTCTTGGTCCAATGAAGAAAAAACTTGTTTTAACTGACCAGACATGGAGTTAATTGCACCCACAACGTCTTTTAGTTCGGCCGTTTTAGGTGTCTCTATGCTATGACCAAATTTTCGCTGACCAATTTCTTTAGCCTGCAGAGCTATGTCATGCAGCGGCTTTAAAATATGTTTAAGTCTATACCTGAGAATAAGAATACTGATAATAAACAACAAAGATAAAATCATGATTGTATCATTCATGACCCGCCACAATTGTTGGTAACCCAAGCCCGGGTGTGCCTCAACCTCAAGGGTGGCCAATTGCATCCAGCCAGAGGTAATGATACTTTTCTTTTGTTGCACCCCAAATATATCTAAATCAATTAGCCATTGAGGAACACCTTCAACAACCACTGGATTGTCCCATGTTTGTTCCTTATCATCTGCTAACCATTTTAACGTGACTTTACGATAAAACCCCCCTTCAAAAATAACATTAACTAAGGTTTCAGCCGATGCCATATCTCCTGTTTCTATGTGGGGTTGTAACATTAACCCCAAGGATGTCATGGTATTATTGAGATCAGACTCCATTTGCTGAGTCATAAAATCACGAGCTTGAGTAAACTGAAAATAAACCAAACTGATCATGACTAATAAAAAAAGTCCAAATAGTAATGAGTTTATTTGTCTAAATAGGGTCATTGCTTTAAAACTCCAGTTTAAGTTTAGGTTGTTTGAGTTCTGCTGTGTTTATTCTCTGACGCAAATCACGCCACTGCTTAAGACGTGAAGAATTTCCATTGGCAACGGTGCGTCCTCTGTCTTTGTTTAGCCATAACTGACTGCCGTTAAAGCTATATATGGGTATGAGATCGTTACGTGTGTTGGCTGGTTTTATCATACCGTCAATATTATCTAATATTAAGGGTATAGAAGCAGGCGTAACATAGTAAGCAAGCACCATATGATATTGATTTAGGTTCACCGCTTTAACCATAGTGATCCTCATTTTTTCATCAGCGATGCCTAATTCCAAAAGAGTAAAGTATTTAGCAATAGAATAGTCTTCGCAATCTCCCCCGTTCGCGCCAATGAATTCGACTGGAGAAGCCCAATAATTGTTGAGCCCCCATAAATTAATATCATCAATAAAATGGAACGTATTGAAAAAACTATTCACTTTTTCTAGCTTATCCTTTTCTGGTAAACTAGTATTTTCTTGCATCAAATTAAGCCAAGCAGTGCCTCTTTTCGCGGCTCGTTCGCCATAACTTGCAGTTAGTGCTGATACTATTTTTGGGCCATCTAGTTTCATTCCAGGGTCGGCAATAGCAGACAAAAAAATCATACTGAGGAGTAATAAGTGAAACGGCTTTTTTGATAACATTACTGTTATAAAACGGCTGGCCCTCATATTACTCACTAATTATCATTGGAGTTGATCAACAGTATAAATTGTCCACATCATGTTATCCACACTCACTGTTTCACTTAATTCCACCATAATACGGCGATTCGTTTCATGGGCTGCTGCACTGTCTGCAAAATCAGCTAGGCGATCAAAACCATACCCAATAGACGAAACACGTTCGGTCGCAATATTAAAGTCATTGACCAAAACCGATGCTACAGCTTTGGCTCGTTTATCTGATAATATTTGATTAAGTTCTGCTGTTCCGATTATAGAGGTATGCCCGTCAATAATGACTCGTAATTCCGGCTCTTGCTCCAGAAACCTCGCGAGCTCCTGAATTTGAGGCAACGCTGAGGGCGGTATGCTATAAGAGTTATTAGCAAATTTAATATCGACCTTGAAGGGCTCAATATAAGTCCTTTGTGTGCCGCAACCATTATTATCAATGCTTGCGCCTAGTAAAGTGTCTGCACATTTCTCCCTTGCTTGGATAACGCCATCACGATCATAGTCATTTAAGTCTTTTAGCTGTTCGACACTTGATTCTAAGCTAACAATATTATTACCAGCACAAGCACTTAACAGAAAAGTCCCAAAAAGTAGCAAAGATAATTTTAATAATGGTAAGGCTTTAATTAACGGTAACTTATTCATTATTAGCTCCTTGATCATATTCATGCTCACCTTGCCATTCAGCTGAACGAGTCACACGCAATGAGTCAAGCAATTGACCCGTTACATTTAATAACCTGTATCTTGCGCTCAGTTCGCCAAAATCGGCATCTAAGTAATCTTTACGGGCCTGAAAAAGTTCGTTTTCTGTATCTAATAAATCCAGTAAATTTCTTTGCCCCAAACTAAATTGCTGTTGATAGGCCTGTTGGGTGTCTTTTGAAGTAACAACGTGTTGTTGAATATATTCTTTTTGTAATCCTAGCATTGAATAAGCATTCCACGCGAGACCAAAACTTTCTGTTACCTGACGATGAGCACGGTAGTTTATTTCTTGCGCTTCAATAGTTTTATAAGCGGCACTGCGTTCCATAGCCACATCTTTACCCCCTGAATATAAGTTATATCGCATGCGCAACATGACAGAAAAATCATTACGATGACCACCAACGTTGTCATCAAACCTATTTAACCCATTTTCACCTGCCACATCGTTATCCGAATTGGCCGCTAATTCCAAGGAGAATTTTGGATAGTAACTTGCTGTTACCGAACTACCAAATGCACGGGCCGCATAGATGTCCTGTCGAGCTGATTTAATAATAGGGTGAGTCTCTATGGCCAAAAGTAATCCACTAACATTATCTTTAGGCAGCAAGTCTGCATCGGGTACTGGCATCACTAAATCATCTGGCGTGATGTTAGTTAAACTAATAAATTCTGCTCGAGCATCCTGATAATTGTTACGAGCGGCAATTAAATTAGAGTGAGCACGAGCTAAACGTCCCGTAACTTGAGACAAGTCCGCTATACTACCTATACCTGAATCCGTACGCTCTTTTATCTGGCCATAAATTTTCTGATGGGACTCAACGTTTTTTTGAGATAAAGTCACCAATTGTTGGTTTTTTAAATAATTTAAATAAGCCTGACTCACTAATAGTGCCAGATCTTCAGCGGTACTGATTAATGCCCATTGCTCAGCACTGGCCTCAAATTTAGTGCGCTTCACTTCACTGCTAGTGAACATTCCGTCAAACAGCATTTGCCTTAGACTGACACCAAACTCACCCCGTCCTAGCTCTGTTTCACCACCGTCAATACCTAAAGCAGATCGGCGGTTGGTTGGAGTATCTGTATATTCGTAACCATAACCAGCAGTGATGTCGACGGTTGGTAAATACCCAGCTGTGGCGCGATTGACATCCTCTTCTTTTGATTTGAAACGGGCGAAGGCTTGGCGAATATCAGGGTGGGTATCCAGTGCCAGTGCCACTGTCTGCTCTAAACTTTGAGCATACAGTCCTTTAACGGACAATGCAGATAAGCATAATAAGCCAACTATTGCCTGTATCCGCTTTGTAAATATACCTCTATTCATAAAAAGTTCCATGTTTCAGTTGTTTAATGGAGTTAACTAAATCTTATCGTTCCCGAAGTGCTGCGTCATTTGCTCTCAAAAGCGGATTTAATATATATTCTAATATTGTACGTTTACCTGTTATCACGTCTACATTTGCCATCATACCCGGTATAATTGGCATGTCTTCCTGGTGCTTATTTTTGATACTCGAAGCATCTGTGCGCACCCGTATCAAATAAAAACTATTTCCTTCTTCATCCTGGGTGGTATCGGCGCTAATATGTTCTACCTTGCCAGTTAAGCCTCCATACCGAGAAAAATCATATGCGGTGATCTTAACAACTGCAGGTAATCCAGGATAGATAAAACCAATATCTCGGGGCTTAATCTTTGCTTCTACCATCAATTTGTCTTCAGTTGGAACGATTTCCGCTATGGTCTGACCTGGTTTTACCACCCCCCCTAAGGTATTAATATGAATGGTTTTAATCGTACCAACCACAGGTGATAGTATTAATGCTTTTGTGACTTTATCCTGAGCACTAACCTGAGACTCACTAATCCGTGATAATTTATTTTGAAGGTCATTCAATTGTGCCCTTACCTCAGTTCGATAGGACAATATTTTTTCACGGCGCTTTAAGATTGCTTCTTGTAATGCAGATTTTAATTGGGGAGAGAGTAAACGAACTGAATCCAGTTCCCCATTAAGATCGTTTACGCTGCGTTCTAATTTGAACAATTCTATCTTTGATACTATACGTTTTTCAGCTAAAGGTCGGGTTAAAGCCAGCTCTTTCTTGGCTAGGAGATGGCTGATATTCAAGGTATTAATTTTCGATTCGAGTTCTGTTATTTCCTGTTCACGTTGCTGAATTTGTTGACCTTGGATTGCCAATTGGTTGATTAAATTATCCAGTCTTCCCGAATATTCTTCTTGTTGACTTTTGACCATAAATTCAGCATTTTTATTTAGATCCTCGGGGTAAATGGGTACCTGTTTACTTATTTCAATTTGCAGCTTCCAGTCATCATTGTTACCCACTAAAATACTCGACAATTCGGCTCTTAAGCGAATAATATTTGCCCGTAAACTGTCAACTTCCTGTTTTTGTTCGGCAAAATCCGAACGAAAACGGGTGTCATCAATCCTAGCAATAGGCTGGCCTTTAATGACTTGCATGCCTTCCTGCACAAACCATTGTTGTAGAACCCCGCCGTCTAAACTCTGAATAATTTGTACTTGAGAGGAGGGAATTACTTTACCCATTCCAGAAGTAACCTGATCCAGTGCAGAAAAGTAAGCCCAAACAATAAAACTAATCAAGAACCCAGCCATTGACCATATGATTAATCGATGCAAGCTCGGTACTTCGGTTAACATGGCTCCATACACATCATCGGCCATTTCCAGATCTTTTTGGCTCACCTTCATAAATTTACCACCGGGTTGCCCTTGCCACCTTTGAGCTTCTCCAAAACGACATCTTTGGGTCCGTCCATGACTAATTTACCTTTTTCAAGAACGATGATCCTATCCACTAAAGATAATAAATCCATTTTGTGAGTAATTAATAATAAGGTGCGATCCGTTGCTGTAGTACTGATGGATTTAATAAATTGTTGTTCGGCACGTGCGTCTAAGCTAGCCGTAGGCTCATCTAACAACAGTATCTGTGGTGTATTTAGAATAGCCCGAGCCAGTGCAATCGACTGACGCTGACCACGGGATAAAGTATTGCCATTTTCACCGACCTGTTGATCAAGGCCCTGGGTGTCGTGATCAGTAAAAGCATTTACCCCCGACTGCTGCACCGCCCTGATAAGCTGATATTCAGTGACCTGTTTGGTGCCAAACAAAATATTGTCACGAATAGTGCCATGAAATAAGACGATGTCCTGGGGTAAATAGCCAATATTTCGTCGTAAATCACTCGGGTGTATTTGCTGATGATTTAAACCATCAAATCGAATATTTCCTGCCGTGGGCTGATAGAGTCCCAATAATAACTTTGCCAAGGTTGTTTTACCCGAACCGTTACGCCCTACTATCGCAATTTTTTCACCTTGCTCTATATCGATCGACATAGTTTGTAGAGCCGTTTTGGTTGAATCCGGGTAGGTAAAGTTGACATTTTCAGCACAAATATTGCCTGACAGTTTAGGGCGACTTGCTAGGTGGGCTTTGTTTTCAAATTCCCCCTCTTGCTCCATTAAACTATCAAGTTGTCTTAATGCACTTATGGTTTGATTAGAGCGAGTCATTAAGCCTGCAAGTTTAGCCACTGGTGAAATCGCGCGTCCGGTTAACATTACTGCTGCAATGATCCCGCCCATAGAAATCAGATTGTCTGACACACGATACACACCCAATACGACAACACCAATAACTGAAATCTGCACCATAAAACTAGCAAAGTTGATCACCGAGTTAGTGATCATTTTAGACTTAAGTAACCAACTAGAGGTGTGACCTATCATTTGTTGCCAGGCATTTTGTACCACGCCTTCTGCACCGTTTGCCTTAATTGACTCCAATGCACCCAAACACTCAATCAGGTGTCCATGGCGTAGACTGGAAAATTTATTACTTTCTTCAATAGCGGCCCGCAGTTTTGGCTGTGTGAAAACCGTATAGCCAATAATGAGTAAAGAAGCCACTATGGGAAATAATACTAAATCACCCGCGACTAACCATATACAAAACATAAACAACAGAGCAAAAGGTAAATCGACCAACGCGGTGATTGTGGCCGAGGAGAAAAACTCCCTCACGTTATCGAACTCGGATATTTGTTTCGCCATGCCCCCAATACTAGGCGCACGTTTTTCCAGTGGGATACCCACTACTTTGGCAAATAATTTGGAGGAGACCTCTATATCCACTTTCTTTCCTGCTACGTCAATTAAATAGCCCCGTAATTGCTTTAAGATAAAATCAAATACATAAGCCACACTCGCGCCAATAGCTAATACCCATAAAGACTCAAAGGCTAAGTTTGGCACTACTTTGTCATAGATATTCATTACAAAAAGAGGTGAGACTAAAGCAAAAAGATTCACCATAATAGACGCAATAATTACGTCTCTGTATATAGCAGTAGCGTCTCTTAAATGTTGCCATAACCAATGCTTTTTAGAGTCATTGATATGTACATCAAAATTTCTGTCACCACGATATTGCTGCTTGATGAGAAATAAGTAACCAACAAAATTTGATTCCAATTCTTCAATTGTTAGCTGTTCTTCCCCTCCAGTTTCGGGCAAGGTTACAAGCGCTCTATTTTCTTCCAAATAGAGCTCTTGTAGCACACAAGCTTGTTTATCTTTCAGCATCA
>JBKEFM010000161.1:0-9883 GCA_046709505.1 Paraglaciecola sp.
TTTAGAGGCCAGCGAGGGATAAGGCCAAGTATCTGCTAAGGCCATCGCTAACCTTTGCAGTAACTGTGCCTCTTGTGATGACCACACATGAATACTTTACCCGCGGCTTTTTCGTTACCACACTGAGCGGCAAGATGGTGTGAACTCACTTGTTGAGTGTTTGCAGCCGTTGCCATTGCACCCCGTGCCAGTGAAAACGCAGATGCCAAATATCGCTATTAGCCAGGAAGTTAGCGCGCTACTTATAGCATTCAACCGCTTATATGCTCAGCTATCCCGACTGTCTGCTTTTTGCTATTACCGGCAGTTCAATCAACGGTGAATGCCGATCGGCAAATGCCAGCAAGCTGTTCTTTGTGTGGGCGTTTTAGTTTCTATTTCAGGGTGAGATACGTGGCAAAAAAAAGCCACTGTCGACGATGGCGCTATCGCCAATTATGATCAGGACAATCTCAACCAGATTAAAGCGAGTAACCAAAACAGATTAGATTGACAGGCACTAAATTGATGGCCCTTGTTTCATTGTCAATTATATAGACTCAAAAACCATCGGTATTACCGATAAACGTGAGCGCAGTCAACAAGGTTGCAATATCACAGGAGACATCAATGAAGCTTGAGCTTAGCCGGCGCCATGCAAACGTTGCAACTAATAAAAATAGCGGATACCGGCCTCACCCCATACGAGCGTAACCAGCAACAAGGCAATAAAGACCCCGGAAGAACCCATATCTTTAGCCCGGCCAATCAAAGGGTGATGTTCAAGTGACACGCAGTCTGCCAGGGCTTCAAGAGCAGAATTGATGATCTCCGCAAACAATAAAAACAGCAAGCAGGCCACTAAAGCAAGCCAGTGCCCCCGTGATTGGCACAACACAAAAGAGAAGGGCAATAACACTGCGCACAGTACCAGTTCCTGGCGAAAAGCAGATTCATACAACCAGGCAGCTTTGAACCCCTTGTAAGAACACCAGGTGGCTTTAAAAATGCGCTGGAGCCCCTTACCATTAGGTTTATTTGTCGTAATATGCATAAATACTCATTTATTAAAATCTAAAAAAAAGCTGCGCTAGGAACCCACTGGCAACGCGTTTGGCATATAAGCCAGCTGTATGGTGCGGGCAAAAAATAATTTATATATCAATGCGCACACTGTCCAGCAGACTAACGCGCTGGCAATATCATGGGATATAAAATGAGCGCCCCGCAATTGTTGCGCTAAGCCAAACACCAGGCCTAAACACAGGCCGGGTAAAAACCATAAATTGAGCTTGTTATCGCCCTGGTATTTAGGGAACAGGATACGCGCCGCAAAATACAAGCTAAACAAGGCAAAGCCACCGGATGCATGCCCCGATGGGAAACAGTGGCCTATATCAAGTTTAGATGAAAACACATCATACAAATACACCGGGCCTTGGTCACCACCAAATTTTGCCAGATCCCAGGGACAAGGCAAAGTGGTCAGCCGTTTTAATAATGACACAGCAATGATCGACGTCAGGGTGGCAATACACACATAGCCCCCGGTAAGACGGCTGATGTTATTGCCCCAGCCCCGCCAATAACTGACGACAGTGGTGAGTAACATCAACAACACAACGGCAATCATCAGCAAGCGGCCGCCTTTATGTACCACCGTTTCTAATAACCAAGACTGTTGCCAGTGCCAGTCACCATAAACATGGTATATCTGACTGGCGAGCCATTCATCAAAACCACTTAACTGCAAGATGGGCATAAGCAGTAGTATACTGAACCAGATATTAAAACGCATTGAGGCAAGCATGGCATTTTTCGTATGACTATATTTGTGTTTAGTGTAATACCTAATTATTAACAGAAACTTAGGGCCTAAATTTATAATCAGTGGCCGTTTTATATGGCTAACAAAAGGTGGCAAGCGCCTGCCTGGTTTGCTGCGCCATAAAAAGGTTGATCTTGTTATGACCCGGACTCCAGCCTTGTAAAAAACGCTGAAAATCGGCCCAGGCAACAGGACACAAGGCTCGCCATTGCTGTTCCAGCTCAACAAAAGGGTAATCGACCTGGTAAGTATTGACTGCCCTTCGTAAGTGGCTAAAGTAGAGCGTGAGTAAGGTTTCATAGTGGGTAAACAACTGTGTTTCATTTAAGCAACTGCCTAAAAAATACATTAAATCTTTTACCCCGACGCCCTTACCCACATACTGAAAGTCCACCGCCGCGATATCGTCACGCGGTGGCGTGAAACAGAAATTTGCCAGTTTGGCATCACCGTGTATCAGCGTCTTGTGCGTGGCACGGTTAAGCAGCTGATCTAGGCGCGGGGCTGCTGACTTTAGGGCGCCATCAGGCATGCGCGCATATTCATCCTGGCGGGTGCCCAAATGCCAGTAACTGCCAATAGGCCACAGTGTGGGTGCATCAATAGCTAAAAACCGACCATGAAAATGCGCCAGCCAGCGAATACCCAGTTTTATCTCGACTAACCCACCATAATCCGGGGTTTGCGTAAAACCGCTGCTATGCAAATCTTCCATCACCAGTATTTGCTGACCGTTGTTAACGGCGTCTTCACCGCCACAAAAAGCAATCAAATCCGGTACTTTGCACTGGCGATTACATTGACGGGCAAAGCTGTGATAGAAATTCCCTTCCATCACATAGGAGGTCAGTTTGCGTTGATGCCCGGTTGAGCTATGCCACCCCCGGGGATGAGGAGTACTTGGCCGAGGGTTGACCTGTTTAACGATCACAGTATTACCCCGTCTGGGGCTATAGTAACGGGCGACCTCCCCGTAACCACTCCATAAAGATTGCACCTTTTGTTGTTTAAACAATTGCGGATCATCGCAATAGCCCTGAATGTGTTGCAAAAGCCGTTGGCTCATACTACTGCTGCCTATTATTGCCACCATCAACATTAACTTCCCAGCATAGCAAAACCAACAGATGCTAAGAAGAAGCATAGCTGCTCCTTTTTTATATCCAAGTTACAAAACACCGTCTTTGGCAACACAGTGACGGATGCTCATTGCCCCAAATTTTGCTCAAAAATTGGGGCCGTCGATATAGGGAGTTCGGTTGCCCTGCTCAGAATAGGCAGCTTCATTGCGCGCCAGCTCTTTTAACAGACCAGAGCTTGCTGATGCCAACGTTTCAACATATTCAGGGTCCAGTTTTCAAATACCTGAGCACGACTGCCGTTTGAAATCCCATCCCCAGTGATACTGTTAGCTTGCGAGCCGTCAATGATATTTTCGTAGTAAATGGCCAAGCGGAAAAGGAAATCAGCCCCATCAGCTTAGACTTAATACGTGCTTCAGGTTGGCGATAGCGGTGAGGAAGAGCAATCAACAACGCTGTGGCGTCAAGATAGATGGGTATAAACCACCGGAAAAACAGAGGGAATAGTGTTTAAGATAGCATGATTTTTCTTTCCCGGTGATCTCTGTGGAAATATTCAGGTCAGCCTCCGAGTTTATGTTCACCTATGCTCCATGGTGCTCAAATCATCACAAACGGCAGGCTATTAAGTCATTTTACTCGGGCATTGACTGACATTCAAAAAATCACGTTGTAGCTGTAATAGATGAAGAGAATAATAAAGTTGTGGATAAGGGTATCGACAACAATTTACACGCCACACTTGAATGACTTGCCCCTTACAAGGAGCAAAAAAAAGCGGGGCAAGCCCCCCCTTAAAAGAAACAACACTTGCTCAGGGACAAGGCCCTAACGCCCAGTTATTATTATCCGTTGATTTAAGAGTATGGCGGCCCCAGGTTGAGCCGGGTAAAGGCGTATTAGTCCCTTGGGCAAAATAGTCCGGCGTGAAAAAATTACCGGTACTAAAGGCTCTGCCAGCTAATTTATGGGAATAATTACTGCGGGTAAAATCGTGACAGTTCACGCCCACAGGATCACCTGAATTGCCATCACAAGCTTGTAACGGCCCCTGGCATGACCCGTCATCGTCTTGCCATAGACATTGGCTAGCACCACTGGTCACTTCGTTAAGTTTAAAAGCTTGGGTGAAGTATTCAAAATAACAGTTGAAGTAGTTAGTGTAATTCAGACGACCAGCATGGATATGTTGGGCCAAAGTGGCCGTTTTCCTGGCGGCTATGCTAAAGGTAATAGTGTCGATACTGCTCAATCCAGCCTGATCAACAGCGCTCACCGTGGCGGTATGTCCGCCCCCCGCAAGCCCACATTGGGTGGCTGAATAATTGCTATGGGTTACCTGAGCCATTTGGGTCTGGGATTCAAAACTGACGGTTACCCTGAGCAAATCTTGATTGGCATCCACCACCTGCCCGCTAACGGCAGCGCACTGGGCGCTGACGATTACGTTAATTTGGCTCAGTTGTGGTGCCACATCCCCTGGTGATGGGCCAATTCTGATCTTGGCCACAAACGCTTCACTGTTTTTTCCTTCGTTGTCTGTAGCTAACACCGCGACCCGGTAAAGGTCATCGCCCAGAGTTGAACTTGATATCACAAAATTTCCATTGCTATCCACTGTGCTAGTTTGCATCGTCTGGTTAGCGGCCAGATCAGTGAAACTGGCCCTTACCACCATTACCGAACCGTCTGCATCCTCAGCCTTACCATTGACGAGGATTTTTGCGCCATTGACCGTCAACAGCACATTTTGCAGGCTTGGCCCAAGATTACGACTCACTCTGTTATTATTGGCGGCAAAGAACCGTCCCAGGTAATCAGCGTAATTAATCCCGGCACTACTAATGTAGGCACCGCTGGCTCCTTGGCCGCCAGACCAGGCATGATCCACTGCGTTTAACACCAGCTTGGACACGCGACCATCCTGCCACAGGGTCTCCTGTGCTGAGCCGCTGCCTTGAGTCAGTGTATTAGTGCCCGTAACTTGACTGACACCGTATACGCCAGCCATACCCTCAGAGTTTTGCTGGTTGTAACACTGATTAATAGTCGTATCCTGATCACCCTGGGCGATTGAGGCAATTTGACTGCCTAGGTCGGCGCCATAACTGCCAGCATATTGGGTGCACCTGGCCGCTACATCCGCACTTTCACAGGAACCCAGGGCACCATTGGCACTGGTGCCTATACTCGGCCCGGCACTGATACCCATGCCGGCAAACACATCTGGCGCCAAACAACCTGTGATATTGGCAAAAGAAGCGCCGGACGACAAGCCGGCTATATAAACCTGAGTCGGGTCGATAGATAAACCGCTATTACTGCTTAATATATGGGTCAGGTCGATCAGATTTTTGTAGTCACCACGGGTGCGTGACTTGGTGCCCTGCCAGTAAGACCAACAACTGTAACCAGCCTTATTCATAGCATCAGGCACCGCTATCACCATGCCGTGATTTTCTGCAGCGATTTCCAGGTTGGCTGTTTTATAAGCATCGATAGGTTGTAAGCAGCCATGTAATATAATCAGCAGCGCGCGGCCCTCGCCAATTGGTGAAGTAGAATCTGGTGTATACAGGTGAACATTGGTAAAACCTGCTATTGACTGGTTGTTCTGCCAACTGCCTGCCAACGCACTTTGCAGAGCGCAGAAGAAAGTAACAAACAACACAAAGGTTAATTTTGTGCACACCCCTTGGTATCCTGTGGTCATAATATGCCTCTTATTACCTTTGGGTCGTCATTTTAAATATCCAGGCATACAAAAATGCCAACCAGTGCTGCGCTGAGTAAACATTGCCAGAACGTTACCTGCCCCCCAAGACTATAGATGGTTTTTTAAGCATAGACGCTAGCACTTTAATACAGGGTCGTACGGCGGTTGCACTGCCGTTGATTTCGCTATATTCACCTTAAGCTGGCACAATAGCCGACTTGGCTAACGATATTGGCCCAACCTAGCAAACAAATTCGCTAACAGGATCCCCTATGACCCTTTTTCAAGGCAACATTCGCAAAATGCACGTCACCACTGACCAAGATAATGTGGCCCATTATCAGTTGCCCATAGGTGAACAGCTGATCGACATGAACCCCCTGATTGGCACCCCCATCAAGGTGGCGTTTAACCAGGAAATACACTGCATACATTGTCAGGCCAAAACCAAAAAAAGTTTTAATCAGGGTTATTGCTACCGTTGCCTGAGCACCCTTGCCCAGTGCGACAGCTGTATTATGCGCCCCGAATTATGCCATTACGAGGCAGGCACCTGTCGTGACCCCAGCTGGGGCGAGGCCAACTGCTTATCGGATCATTTTGTGTATTTGGCTAACACCGGCACGCTCAAGGTCGGCATTACCCGCCATGTGACTGAGCAGGTTTCCAGTCGCTGGCTGGATCAAGGTGCCACCCAAGCCATGGCCATTATGCGGGTACAAAACCGCCTCACGAGTGGCTTGGTAGAGACCGCTCTGAAAGAACACATCGGCGATAAAACCAATTGGCGTACTATGCTCAAAGGCCAACCTGAAAAAGCTGACTTACAAGCATTAAAAGATAATTTACTCGAGCAAATAGAAGGCGAAATGGATGAAATAACCGACGAGTACGGCTTTCAGGCGATAGAAATCCTGGATCTTCCGGCGGTTGATATTCACTTTCCGGTCAGTCAATATCCGGACAAGGTCAAATCTATTAACCTCGAAAAAGAAGGGGAGTTCAGTGGCACCTTGCTGGGTATTAAGGGCCAATATTGGTTGCTAGATGGGGATCGGGTGATCAATATGCGTAAATATTCAGGTTACAAGTTGTCGATTGAAACGCAATAACCAACATTCACTGGCTGAGGTCCCCCGCTCAGGATACCTCTTTGCCGTCATAACTGGCGGCCAGATCATCGAGTTCAGAACTGGTTGAATCAAACCCTTTGCCTTCAAAGCGATAAGAAACCTTGACCATATTAGCTCCGCCATACAACTTGGCATCGACTGTGGCCACACTCCAGTATTTCAGGGCATTCAAAAAACGATTGGCAACTTGCCCTGAAGCAAAGCCATAAACAATTTGTGTTTCCATGGTTGTCTCTGTAGGTCAAAAACGGCGGCAATTTTGGCATAAAACCCAATAACTAAACAACTGCTTATTGAGCCCTTTGAGCATAAAAAACAAAACAATGAACACCTAAGCCATAAATATCAGCTCACACTGCCTATATCAGATGCAGTAAGCTTACCAATAGCGTAAATTACGCCCTAGTTAGAATTATCCTTACAGGAAATAAATATGTCACTTACCGTTTCAAACGTAGTTAAACCGGTTATTCAACAATACCTGGGCTCATTGCTGCACCTGCTCGAATGTGCGCAAACCTTTTCCCAGCAAAAAAATTTGGCGGACGAGGTATTGTTGCAATCAAGACTGGCACCAGACATGCATCCCCTGGTATGGCAATTTCAAATGGTCAGTGAATTTTCAGCGCGCTGTGCATCGCGCCTGGCAGAACAAGAACTGCCAAACTACCCCAATACCGAAACCACCTTCGCTGAGCTGAAATCCCGTATTGAGAATGCTATTTCACATGTGGCAAACCTTGACGATGGGAATTTAGACGCAGGCTTGCTGCGCATTCAGTCGGTCCCTTTTGGCCCGGATAAAACCGTTGAGTTTCGCGGCCCGATTTACTTAAATCACTTTTTCTTGCCCAACTTTTTCTTTCATTTAACCACTGTGTACAATATTTTGCGTCACAACGGTGTCGCGCTTGGCAAGCTAGATTTTATGGGCGATATCCCCAGCTAGTAGCGATATAAAGCAACCTCAGCCTGATCAACCAAAGGCGCAGCGGATCACTGAAAAATAAAACTGGTGTGATAATCAAGACTCCTGGCAAGTTCGCCACTTGCCTTAAATTGCTTAATATAGCGGTCAATCAATGCCTGCTCCCGAGTTAAACCCTGGCGCAGCATTATATTCAGCGGCACCTCATTAACAGGCTGTTTGGAGCGGTAAATGTGCGGTAATTCAAGACCAGATACATTGCTTAACGCCATAGCATTAAACTCATTCATAATGGCCCAGTGGCAACGGTTTTTGCTTAACATTTTGAGCATAGTGGTTTGACTGGACGAGTCCATGCGCATCAGCTTGCCACTGGTAAAATACGCGCTCAACACCGGATAATCAAACACCCGTCGGGTACAAATAGCACTGCCAGTGGCCAGGCTCTCTAACGAAAAATCATCGGGAAAGGGTGCAAGACCATATAAAAAACTGCGATGCATAACCAGAGGTGTACTGGCTAACAGTTTAGTGGGGTGACTTACCCAGGCTGGGCTGAGCAGGCCTAAATCCAGACTGCCTTTATATAGCGCGTCTTCACCCCGCTGGCGGTTTGTATCGATAAAACGAATTTTCAGCTTTGTGCTTTTGCTCAAGCCATGGAGAAAATCCGCGACCACGCCCAGATATTCACCCTGTGCATCTTTTTTGTACAGAAAAGGCGCTGAGCCCGGATGATTGACCATAAAGGTTAGCGGGGGTTGTGCCGCAACCGGCGCACTGAAGATAACGCCCCAACCTAGCCCACAAAAAATAACAGCTGTTTTTAACATTAGTCTCCTATCGCTATAAACAAAAATGCATAACAAAGGTAACATTTGACAGGCTTATTGTCTGTCTCAGCAGTGTAACCCCCTTTGCTGGCGTGCCTTAGCAGCAAAGGGCATAACATTTACCCCTAAAGGCCTAAGCAGAGCTATTCTGCCAACTGTTGATCAAGTAAACTCCCTCAACAGCTTGCACGTTTAAGGATATCTGGCATTAAAATTTTACATACATCTGACTGGCACCTGGGGCAAAACTTTTTTACCAAGAGCCGTAAAGACGAACACCAGGAGTTTATAAACTGGCTGTTACAACAGGTAGCAAAAGAGCAGATTGATGCTGTGATCATAGCCGGTGATATTTTTGATACCGGCACCCCGCCCAGTTATGCCCGGGAAATGTACAACCAGTTTGTGGTAGATATGCAAACCCTCAACTGTGTGTTGGTGGTGCTGGGCGGCAATCATGATTCTGTATCAACGTTAAATGAATCCAGGCAAATCCTCGCCTGCCTCAATACCTTTGTGGTGGCCAGTACCGGCATGGCTATTGATGAGCAAGTCTTTACCCTACCCGATAAGCTCGGCCAGCCCGGGGCTATTTTATGTGCCGTGCCGTTTATCAGAGCCCGAGACGTGTTGCAAAGCGTGGCCGGTGAAACAGGGTTACAAAAGCGCCAAGCCCTGGGCGATGCAATCAAGCAGCATTATCAAAGACTTTATCAACTAGCCTTGCTTGAACAACAACAGCACAAGGCCAACGGGCTCGATTTGCCCATTATTGCCACCGGGCATTTAACCGCGCTGGGCGTAAGCCAATCTGACAGTGTCAGAGATATTTATATCGGTACCTTAGACGGCTTTGCCGCTGATGGCTTCCCCCCGGCTGACTACATTGCCCTGGGGCATATTCATAAACCCCAGGTGGTGGCTAAAGCTGAACATATTCGTTATAGCGGCTCGCCTATCCCTTTAAGTTTTGATGAGCTGGGCACCCAAAAGCAGGTAATGGTGGTGGAATTTAGCGGGGCGCAGCTTACATGCTTAACTCCTATGGCTATTCCGAATTTTCAGCCCATGGCGGTGATCAAAGGCGACTTAGCAGCCATAGCCACAGCCTTACAGCCGTTTGAAAATAGTATAGAAACAGATTTAGCCTGTTGGTTATGCCTGGAGGTAGACAGCCAGGACTATTTACCTGATCTGCACCAGCGTATTCAAAACATGACCCAAGGGCTAAACGTAGACGTGTTGCAACTGCGCCGCTCACGCAACGAGCGCCGGCAATTGCTCAACCAAATGCACAATGAAACCCTGGCTGAGCTGAGCCCCGATGACGTATTTGAAAAACGCTTAGCCATGGAAACCTTCGATACCGATGAAGATCAGGAAC
>JBKEFM010000162.1:0-9819 GCA_046709505.1 Paraglaciecola sp.
CGTTATTTGTCCGGCAGGGCCCCTGGCGATCCCCCGCCAACACTGATTGATTATTTCCCAAAAGATGGTTTACTGTTTATTGACGAGTCACATGTGACAGTTTCCCAGATTGGCGCCATGTACAAAGGTGACAGATCCCGTAAAGAAACTCTAGTGGAATACGGGTTCAGGCTGCCCTCAGCACTGGACAATCGACCGTTGAAGTTTGAAGAATTCGAACAAATTGCGCCGCAAACCATATATGTATCGGCTACGCCGGGCAAATATGAATTGGCAAAAACCCCAGACGATATTATTGAGCAGGTGGTACGCCCCACAGGTTTGATCGATCCCACCATCGAAATCAGACCGGTAGGCACTCAAGTGGATGATTTGCTATCGGAAATCCACAAATGTGTAGCGGTTAATGAACGGGTACTGGTCACTACTTTGACCAAACGTATGTCAGAAGATTTAAGCGATTACATGGATGAACACGGGGTAAAAGCACGCTATTTGCATTCCGATATAGACACGGTTGAGCGCATTGAAATTATCCGCGATCTGCGCATTGGCAAGTTTGATGTTTTAGTGGGGATCAACCTGTTGCGCGAAGGACTGGATATGCCGGAGGTGTCACTGGTGGCGATTCTCGATGCGGATAAAGAAGGATTTTTGCGATCCGATCGCTCTTTGATCCAGACTATGGGCCGTGCAGCTCGGCACATTAATGGGCGAGCCATTTTGTATGCCGACCGCATCACCGGTTCGATGCAACGAGCAATAGAAGAAACCGACCGGCGCCGTGATGTGCAAAGGGCACATAATTTGAAACATGGTATTGTGCCCACCCAGTTGTTTAAACCCATAACCGATATCATGGATGTAGGGGATGGCAGTGACGACGGTAAGGTTAAGCTGCGCAAAGTGGCTGAAGGTGGTAAAAGATACAATGGTTTAAGTGTCAAAGAACTGATGATACAAATTGGCAAACTGGAAAAACAAATGTTTCAACTGGCCAAGGACATGGAATTTGAAAGTGCCGCATCCATGCGCGATGAGATAGAAGACTTGCGCCAGCAAGTTGTGAAAATTTCCTGACGCAGATCATAGAAGGCGGTTAAGCAGCCGCTATTATGACCTTAAACTGGCGTATATTTTGCTTCAGTTTAAGGAACTTGCCAACGGGATAGTCACAAAATGGTGAGATTTACATTGTAATCATACATTGTCTTGCCTATCATAGATTATAGTATAAATATGTATACCTACTTCTGTATTAAATGCCTAATACTTATACCTATAAGTGGTGCTAACATGCTCAATCGTCTTCAAGAATCTGATATTAAACTCCTCAGGGTATTTTACGCTGTTGCATCATGTAATGGCTTTACTGCTGCAGAAAATGTGCTGCGCATGCAAAGGCCTAACATCAGTGCAGCCATCAAAAAACTGGAAGATCGCCTGGATTTAGTTCTTTGTCATCGTGGCCGTGGTGGCTTTCAAATGACCAAGGAAGGCGAGGTGGTATTTCAGGAGACCAAACGGATCTTTAATTCATTCGATAATTTTGTGTTCAATCTGAAAAGCTTGCATGACGATTATTCTGGCCATGTAACCTTGGTGATGATGGCCAGTTTACCCTTGTCATATCACCTGGCAGTCAGTAAAGCGGTTAAAAGTACCATGAAAAAGTTTGATGATATTCATGTCAATATCCAAACCCGGCTATACAACGAGGTCGAACATGTGGCCCTATCCGGCGAATGCCATCTGGTATTGTCTACCTATGACATGGTGAAACCCGAATCAGTCACATTTCACCCCATAAATGTGAAGTGTAAAGGCCGCTTATATTGCTCTTCTGCCCACGCGTTAGCGAAGTACGCCGATGGCTTACCTGACACTATCAAGATTGAAGATTACCCGGCTACAGGTATTTCTGGCCTCTCTTCTGCCAGCTATATTGAGGGTGAACGGCGCTTGTCTATCGAAACCTTTTCAGATTCGTTTGACGCCTGTTTGTCTGCCATTATGACCGGAGAATATTTAGGCTTGCTACCGGATTATATGATTGAGCATCAAGCCAAGGGGTTGGGGTTGGTGAGTATTCAAAACACAGCCTTTGAATTTAACCACGACCTGTATGTGATGAACGGCAAAAATACGCGTTTAAACCCCGTACTTAGACATTTAATTAAAGAAGTGTCGCACTTTATTAGACAAACCGGGGTATAACACCCTCGGCTCCGGTCGGGCCGTTTGTGCCCGGCAGCAATGCAAACATATCAGTTTGATGGGTATGTACCAATCCATATTCTGAGTAGGTGAGTTTTAAACGGTCTTACTCTGCGCTGCTCGAACTCGAAAGAGCACCCACTATTACTTCATTCGAGCGCCTTGATTAAGCCAGTTTAAATTTTTCATCGGCAAGCACTTACTAACACGGATTACTACTGGTTTTTGGCCCCTTTCTTGTATTCTAGTTCAGTCACAGGCTATATTTTCAAAGCAAGACAGTAGCAATTTTTCCATAATGGTTTCAGGATAATGTCTGATGACGGCCATCTCAATTGCGGGTGGCTTTTTACTCGGCACATCCGGCAACATAAGTAATTTACCTTGACCGACAGCCTCTTGAAATTCCTTGTCGCGTGTATTGGGAATATTCAGGAAGCCTGCTATCAAGCCAATAATCCGCGCCAGCAGCGATACAGGAAAATATGGCAGCACTTAAGGTCACCTCCCCCCAGTTAAAACAAGTGTGACCAGGCTGGCAAGCTCATTGTGCCAAGGGTTGCGCCGCCAATTACAATACCCCGCTCAAAGGTAGCAATGAAATCATTTTTTTGTAATAGCAAAGCTTCAAGTTGTGTGTTTTTCCTGGCAATTATATAAATACATTTAAGGCTTTATCCCTGCTAACTGAGTTGTATTAGTCTGCTGATACAAATTTCCTGGGTCAGTGGATGAGACGCTTATTTTGTAGAATTGACTTGGGTTAACAAAAAAAAAACGGAGTGGAAATACAGAAACGAATACGGCTGTTGAACTCTCTTTCGTTTATTAACAGATAAATATAAACCTTAGTTGATCAAATATGAATGAATTAGCGTGGATTATAGTAAGCGGTTTGTTAATGAGTGCGATAGCACTTGTTGGCAGTATTACCCTATTGCTGCAAAAAGAAACCTTGCAGAAAATTATAATGCCTCTGGTTGCCTTTGCTCCAGGCTTTCTTACCGGAGAGGCCTTTTTTCATATGATTACGCCGGGGTTTGAACATCCAGGGCTTAGTCTGGTTTTTTTGTGTGGGTAGTCGTTGGGTTCTGTAGTTTTTTGCTCTGGAGTAATTATTACACTGGCATCATTGCCATCGTGCCGACAGTCCCTGCAAGCAGCCTCTGGGATATATGATTATTTTTGCTGCATAATTTATTAGGTGGCCTGGCCATTGGCGGCGGGGAATTTATTGTATATCGGAGCCTCTGATCTCGTACCTGAAGTGAATAAACACCCATCAGGCAAAGGTAACTGGCTCTATTTTGTTGCTTTTATTGTTGGTATTATTTTAATGTTGTTATTTAAATTATTGTCTTAAGCGTCTACCCAAGTAACCTTGAAATGTGACTGCAAAGGCTTTTGGTATAAGGGGAAGGGGAATCACTGACCATTTTGGATCAGGGGTACATAAAAATTAGCAGACGTTTTAGGGAGAGTTAAAAAATTGGGCGCCCCTTTTAACCTGTTGCTATTTTTCTTCCCATTCGTGCTTCTTATTAACGAAAAATCCAGCATAACTGCAGGGAGTAACCGGTTATATACTCTAATTGAGGGGAAAATAACACTATCCCGGCACTGCATGCATTTAATAAGAGCACTGCCGAGATGAAGGTCCTCTTGTTTTGCTGCTACCCTAGCTTTGCTGTAGATTCTGCAAAACTTCCTGAGCGTTGTAGCTTTCAGTTTCTGGACGCGTACCTTTGCCTAATCTGATTTCCAGAATAGCGTGTACCTGATTTTTGGTGTCTCTGCCTAAGTTAATCCCCATACTCACTTCGCTTGAAGGTCGAGACCTTGTTTGGCAGGTTAAAAGTGTGCAATCTCTAACCATTTCCCGTTGATGAGAAGCGCCAATAGACGAGCCAGAGTTAACTTTTTCACTTTCAACGAAGGTTTCACGGCTGATGATCACAAACCAGTCGTACCCTTGCTGTTGAGTCAACTCTGCCGCCCTTAACAGAGCGTAATTTGTGGTTTTTGCCACGTCTGACTTGCGACTTTTAAATTGTATCCGATAGCGATCATCAGTGACTTTTTGTTCAGAATAACCTTGTCCACCATTTTTAGCATGACGATATTCTGGCTGTGAAGCACATCCGGCAAGTAAACCCGTTAGGCTCAATAATATAATTAGTGTTTTCATCATGTTTACCTTTTATTTGTTTTTTGCTTGCCATGCATTAGCAATTGCGGCGTTTTCCCGGGTTAAGTCAAAGACCGGGCCTTTACTCATGTTGTCGATAATGTCAGCCAACTGGCGCTTTGTTGAAGCAGCCTGATATTGCCCCTGCCTATCCCTATTTTCAGTGTTAACGCTTGCTACCATCAGCCAATTATTAGCTTGGCGACAAGCGACATTCACTGTTGAACTATCTGCTTGCTTAAGCTGGTAGTGACGGCAATATTGGCCCTGATTATTTTCAAAACTAAAATAGGGCTTTACTTGAGTTCCTTTGCCCGCTGCAATGGTTTGGCCACTGGTTTGGGTGTCTAAAATGTGGGCGATTGTGGTTGGCACGGCAGTATGTGGCCTGGGGAGTTCATCCTGTATCCAACTGTTCACACCAATACCAAAAAATATAGCAATCCCTGCGGCCAGCGCTGCATGCCGAGTTGCCACCATATTGATTCTTCGCCACACAGACATGTGCACAACATTGTCCTGGGGCACCGGCTGTGCTGTTGTTAGCAGTTCGTTGATGCTATCCGGAATGGGTTTTTGGTCAATTTGCGCGGCATGTTGAGCAACCCAATGATCAACCTGAGCAAGTTCAGCAAGGCGAACCACTAACTGCTCATCTTCTATCAGCCATTCACGTATTTCCTGCATTTGCGCTTGTGGCAACTCAGCATCCAGGAAACCAGATAATAATTCATCATTCACCTTCATGTTGTTGCTCCTGCAGATAAATGGCCTATTAAACCAATCAATGCCGTGCGAGCCCGAGATAAACGACTCATCACGGTACCAACGGGAATGTCTAAGGTTGCTGACACTTGTTTATAAGACATGCCCTGTACGGCGACAAATGATAATACTGCACGCTGATCATCTGGCAAGGTACTCATGGCTTGATTGACTTGCTGCAGTGCATCATTTGTTTCAATATATTTTTCTTGGTCGTACTGAGGCTGTTCTTGTAGCTCGGGATTTTGAGTGGCTGCCTGGCGCACTTTATTAGCGCGATATTCATCTATCCAAACATTACGACATAACCTAAAGGCCCATTTGGTCAAATCAGCCTCATCGGGTATGCCTTTACTGAGGATCTTTTCAATGGTTGATTGAACCAAATCATCTGCGTTTGCCATGGATCCGGTCAGGGAGTAGGCAAATCGTCTTAGCATGGGTAGAATTGCGGTAAGTTGTTTATTCATATTTTTATTCCTCTTTAACCAGAAGACGAACGAGCTAAATTTTTATTCCATACAAATGGAATTTTTTTGCTAACACAAACGTTTCCTAGTTATACAAACAAGCTTCAAACAAAGAGATTAGGATGAAAAAAAATTACGTTTTTTTATTTTTAAGCTGTGTTTTGAGCCACTTATCAATGGCACAGCAGATTGGTAACAGCAGTATTTTAAAGCCAATTAGCCCGCTTAAAAAACAGGTGCTCAGGTTAAACCAGCAAATAATACCAGCATTAAGGGCAAAACCGTTTTCGTTAAGTGAACTGCCTAAAATCACCGATACGGTTACCCAACCGCTAAATACCTTAGCCCCTGAGCTTGAGATTGAGGCGCAAAATGGCAATATTATTTATAAAGATGTAATGGTTGAAAATGGATGGCGAGCAATACAAAGGCAATGGGTGGTGTTGGCTGATGACGATACTGTGGCCGCTCTAAGCAAGGAAGGCGCTAAAATTGTCGCAACAAAACCCTTTAATGCTTTGGGGTTAACATTACTACACTTTATTGCGCCTCCAGGTTTGGACGCTAAAGCGGCGCTGCAACAGGTGCTTCCACCGAGTAGTGCAAAGACGCTGGATAGAAACCATGTATTCAGCGCCCAGGCTGGCAGCCTCGACACATCGCTATCATCGAGCTTAGGAACAACGTTCAAATCCGCCCCTGCTTGTCTTAAAAACGTCAGTATAGGCATGGTTGATTCTAATCTGGACAAACAACATCAGGCGTTTTTACACACTGCAATAGTGATCGAAAACATCGTATCTACTGAAGTAGAAACACCTGTTCGTCATGGCACTGCAGTTGCCAGTTTATTAGTTGGAAATGGCGGGCCAATAAATGCACTTTTACCCAATGGAAATTTGTTTCTTGCATCGGTGTTTCATCGCCAATCTGATTTCGCTCAGGGAGCGACAACAATCAACATCATCAAAGGATTGAATTGGTTAGCGTCTAAAGATGTCACGGTGATTAATATGAGCCTAGCAGGACCAGATAATAAAATTTTGGCATTAGCCATAGAAAAGCTGTCACAACGTCATGTTATAGTTGTGGCCGCAGCGGGTAATGAAGGGCCATTAGCCCAGCCTTTATATCCGGCAGCCTATCAACAGGTGATAGCGGTCAGCGCTACTGATCACAAGCAGCAAATATATCGTTGGTCTAATCGGGGCGAATACATTGATTTTTCTGCGCTGGGTGTAAATGTCGCCACTGCGCAACCGGGTAACCGCTTTGGTTTAGAATCAGGTACATCAATGGCCTCACCGGTAATTGCCGCCACCATCGCCTGTCAGATGCAAATTTCACTTTTTAATTCAGATACTATCAAGCAAGTTCTACGCAGCAAAGCCATCGATTTAGGAAAGGTAGGTAAAGACCCTGTTTTTGGGTACGGTTTAATCACTCCTGGCTAGAAGTTTGCTGCAATGGAAATCGAGGTGACAGTCTGCCCATAAGTTTGCTGCTCTGTGGTTGAAGTATAATCACCGTATTCAACGTGTGTTTTTAGCGCTAGGCTAGGTAACAAATTGATCTGCCATTGTAATTGGTAAGTCTGTTGATTGTCTTCACGGATCACCCTATTTTCGTCAATGGTTAATGGATCTGTTTGGGCTTGAACCGGATCGTAATCACGTTGTTGATAACGCCAGGCGATGGATAATTGGCTGTCCTTTCCTAGCAATAAAAAGTCATGTGCCAGCTTGGTGTTGAGGTTAATTCCGTCAAAATCAAATTTCGGATCAGTTGCGCTTTCATTTTCTACATTTAATCCGGCACTGACCATCGTATCCCCGGAGTGCAAAAAATAAAAGACGTCTACCCCGGCACCAATACTGTCAGTATTACGGTGCCGGGCGTTGGCAAACTGCTTGGTCTTAAATTTGCTGTTAGCACGGACAAACGTATCGCCTCCAATAAGCTTAGCGACATATAAACTGGTTTGGTTAAAACGTAAAAAACGCTCACCATCAAGACTTGCAAATGCCGCATCATGGCGCACCCCCACATCAAACCAGGACAATGAATAGGCCGCATCTATTGCGGCTAAATGCATAGACAAGTCATAGTGATCGGAATCGTTATAATCTTGGCTGGTATAAGCATAACTGCCTTGCAAAAACATTTTCTCAGACGCTTGCCACTTGCCATTAAGATTGGTTTTTAGCATCAAGCCACTGTCTTGTTTAGCGGAAACGTCGTCCAGCTCTGCAACCGTTAAAGCTGAATTTTGCGACCAGCCTGCTTCGAGACTCGCCGTAAACTCTGTTGGGTTTTCACTTGCCGTTACTGCATTTTGAGTTATCAGGGTGGTGACTAAAATAGTTAAATACTTCATAATACATCCTCTTTCTTAGACATAAAAAAGGCGCCAGATGAATCGTTGGCGCCGTTTATACCCAAAGCTATTGGAGTTGCACCTAAGCGGCAAAAAAACTCAGCCCCATGAGCTTAGACTTACTAAGTGCAACGCGGTTGGCGATAGGGGGAGTGAGAGAAGCCAACAATGGTGCAGATTCAAGGGCGACGGGTATATACGTTGACGGACATTAGAAACCGATATTGGCTGCGATGGTTTGCGTCATTTCAGTTGCGGTTTCAGCTTGCACCGCACTGCTGATTTGCTCAGATACTTCGCCGTTAACGCTCTGTAGCACGAGTGCTTGGGTTGTTGCGCTGACGGTGTTTTGCACCGCCAGGGTAACCAATTGCTCAGAGGCCTGTGTAACCTGAGCCGTTGCATCTGCGGCGGTCACGGTGTCAAGCCCCTGATTTATTGTGGAATTGACCGTGTTACTCACTTCAGCTTGACTTAGTGTTTGAGTGACAAGGGAAACATTCCCATCCATAGCAGAGGATAAGTCAGAGGTGATATTTGCCATTTCTGTCATTTCATCCGTTGACTCTTGTGGCTCTACTTCGCTTTGCGGCGCTTCCTTTTCATCCGTATCCTCAGTCATGGCAATAGGGGTATCATCCGCAACATCGGCTTGTGAACTGCCGTCAGTTTGGAACTGATTTGACCTATCATTTTCACTTTTAACCTCATTATTTGAGGTTTGTACATGTTGTGAATTCTCAAATTTATTGTTTCCTGTAAGACTCTGATTAACAGCAGCCGCAGACGCCCAACCGCTCATACAAGCAAGTGAAAAAAGGCTAATGATAGAAAGTGTTTTAGTTGATGTAGTCATGGTTATTTCCTCGGTGTTTACGTTAATGACACTGAGATAACGATCCAGCTAACGATTTTATTCCCTAGTTTTTTAAAAATGTGGATCATTCGATTTTTTGCTTATTAAATGGAGCGGCCTCTACATTGGAATCAGTTGAGTTTATGGGCAAGGTTAAAGTACAAACCGCAAGCAATAACAACGACTCGTGTTTAAATACGCAGTTTTGCGTGTTATTAATATGGTACAACGGGATTATTCGTTACATATGTAGCCTATAATCGCCATGTAGTCATGTGGTCAATTAATGCGGAACAATCATAGGAGTATATTTTGAAAACAATAACCTGTAAGGATCTTGGCGGAGCGTGTGATCTGGAATTCAGCGCGAATACATTTGAAGAAATAACAAACTTGAGTAAACAGCACGCAATGGAAATGTTTCAAAAACAAGATCCGGAGCACCTTGAGGCTATGAGTGCGATGCAAGCGAGAATGAAAAAACCAGAAGAAATGCACCAGTGGTTCGAGTCAAAACGAGAGATGTTTGCAAACCTGCCAGAAAATTAGCAACAGTAGTGAACAAGGGCCAGCGGTAAAATATAAAGCCGCTAGGTGTTAACAGGCTAATGCAGATTAGCCTGTACTGAACCTGACATTTTGTGTCTGAGTGTAATCAAATCTTGTTGACAGCAAAGTATCGTTTTAGCAAGGCTATATAGCCTATTTGAATTCCTGCTGATCGCTATACCCGCCCTTATTTTATTGCACCTTAACGTTTGCGCTTCCAGCCATTATGAGCGCAGTGATGATCTGAATTTGCTGATGACGGGTGCGATAAAAAGTTACTTCGTGACCAAGAAAAAATGCCCTGACGTTCTAAAAACGTGCTTTTGAAAACAGACTCGACTAACGAAAATAAAGCGTAATAAAAAATAACCTTTTTTTTCGTTAGTTAAAAGCTGTA
>JBKEFM010000163.1:0-9812 GCA_046709505.1 Paraglaciecola sp.
ATGTTTGAAAGTGGTTGGCTTTCAAATTCTGGGCCTCTGGTACAACGATTGGAAGATAAATTAGCCGATTATTTGAATGTTAAAAATTGCGTGGTCTGTTGTAATGGTACGTCTGCCATGTCGCTGGTCATTTCATCTTTAGGGCTAAAAGGAGAGGTGATTCTTCCTTCATTTAACTTTATATCAACTGCACATACACTGATGCAACATGGCATTAAGCCTATATTTTGTGATATTGACCCCAGCGGTAATATTTGCGTAGAGGAATGTGAACGCCTTATCTCATCTGATACGTCGGCTATTATTGCTACTCATCTATGGGGTCAACCATGTGCTATAGAAGCCTTAGAGAAAATAGCGAAAAATAATAATATTCACCTCCTTTTTGATGCTGCTCATGCTTTTTCTTGTTCATATAAAGGGCGACCAATTGGCAGTTTTGGTGATGCTGAAGTTTTCAGTTTTCATGCCACTAAGAGTTTCCACACGTTTGAAGGTGGTGCTATAACAACCAATAACAACGTTCTTGCAGATAAATTGAGAAAGGTCAAAAATTTTGGCTTTATAGGTTATGATAAAACTGAATGTGTGGGTACAAATGCCAAAATGACTGAAGTCTGCGCAGCTATGGGCTTAGCCAATCTTGATAACATCAAAGATACCCTATGTAGAAGTCAGTCAAATTTTGAAGCATATAAAGTTAATTTACTTATGATCCCAGGTATTGATTTATTGCAGTATGACAATACCCAATCGAATAACTTCCATTACATAGTTACAAACATAGATGAAAAGTTGACTGGATTTTCGAGAGACCAGTTAATAAAAATTCTGCATGCAGAAAATATTATTGCTAGAAAATATTTTTCACCAGGCAATCATATGATGGAGCCTTACAAAACACTTTCCCTTCAAAAAATAGAAAATTTTACTGTCACTGATAGACTCGCCAAAAGCATTTTGCTACTGCCAGGCGGCCCAATGGTGACCCTTATGCAGATAAGTGAAATATGTCAGTTATTAAAAAAAATTATCGCTAATAGGGACCAATATGATCTTATGCAGTCATTACTTAATTAATATAGTCTAGCTGCTAAGGATGTGAATTGAGCATCTCTACATAACTAAGTCGCACCTGAAAAAACAGCAATAGAGGATTCACTGGAATAATTTTTTTGTAAATCTATTATCGATATGCGGGAAAATAATCTTTACCCTTTTTATTGTTGTTGGAATGGCTAAGATTGGTGTATATTTTTTCGTTTAAAACTTTGCCGCATAATAGTGAATAACATTCATCATTCGCCCACTGATTTTTAAAACGCGCAAGTCCATCATCAATTTTATTAGCCAATCCGGCATTTCCACCCAAATTAATCCATTCGATACCACTTTGACGTAATTGGTTTATCGTTTCATAAAATAAAGCATAATTTGATTTTAACTGGTAGGCCCGTGGATGGGTGGCCATCAAATACCAATAGGAAATGTTAGTTTTTTGAAACATGATTATAGCACTGACCATTTCTCCTTCATATTCGGCTATTGCTAGCAATGTGCCTGGTGTTTTTAATTGCTGTTCGAGCATGGCAAGACTTATCTTGCCCATTCCGGAGATATTATGCTTATCAACTAAATGCTGATGAATGTTCCAAAACTTCAATATCCATTCTTGCGAAGGAGTTACCAACCTGACAGTATGCTTTTCCATTGCTCGCCTGGATAATCTTCTTAGCTCTTTTTTATATTGTAGGTCCTTAATCAAATTTACCGTGTAATGTTTTTTATAACGATAACATTGGCTCCAACTATTAACTTGTTGACTTAGCTGGTTTTCTTTAAAGGGATCACTAACAAAAACCACACTGACTAGTGATTCATCTTTTATCGACTCTATATCCTGATATACCGCCTGCCAGTCATTACACATTGAAAACGGATATACCCCAGCTAAATCATAGTAGTTTTCATTAAGTGGTCGCTTTATAAGTGAAAGCCCACTGTTGGGTAGGAGAACGACTTCGCCATGTGAACTAAACGATTGTAAAAACGAACTAGAATTGTACGCACCGTTAGTCATAGACAACAGTGCATTCATCTTCTTTAACAGGAAACGGATAGAAGCCATCTGTCAGATCTAAAACATGATTTTTAAATACTAAATCTGAGCCTTCCAATGGCATATTAATAAAATCTGCAAACGCTTCCTCGGTTACAAAAATTTTATGTCGGTCAAAAAACTGACGACGCTGGTAGTGAAAAATAGCAATATTATCCATCTCATCCGGGTAAAGTTGGTCAGCTAATCGATCATTTGGATAGTTGTAGCGCATAGAAATAGCCTGTGCAGGTATGTTCATTAATTCGACGGCCAGTGCAACACATATTTGGGGGGCCCAGAAGCTATCGGTATGCTCAGTAACTTTCTCATCCAATACTAGCTCTGCACAGTATAATTGGTGGAGCAAATTTGGCGGTCCCGCTAAAAAACCATAATTGATATAGAAAGGCGCTTGATTCGGTGCATCGCAGGGGAGCAAAGCATAGCGGTATTTTATATCTATGCTTTTTCCGATAATTTTATATGCAAGCTCTTGCCATGTTTGCTCAAAAGGAATGTGGTGCTGAGCAATAACACCGAATATAGATGGTTTCTGTTTACATTGCGCAATGAGTTCATCTAACGGGCGTAATATTGCAGTATCGGCGTCACAAATAAACACCATATCCGCATTAGGCCGCATAATTTCGAATCGTTGAAAATGTTGGGCACGGTAACCTGGATTGCTTTCACCAACTTGATGGGCCCATACGATTTCGATATTCTTAAAGTAGGGCTCCCAACGGGAGGGGATGCTCTCTGCGCTATGATCTCCAAAAACCGCGACAAGACGTGCATTACGGTAATCACCTCCTAATTTTTCTAAACAGAGTTTATAAAACGCAATTTGAGAACAAAATGCGTCATTGGGTGTACCACAGATTAAAAAATCTAGTTTCATATTATTAGTGTTATCGCTATTGACTGTTATACAATTAAAAGACTCAATATGTTGGGGCTATTGATCTTTGCCGTACAGTTTCTGGCCGACACGGTGACGAGGAATAATCATTTTGACCAAAAAAACGAATCTGATGCCATCATGCCTAGAACAATGTTAACAGACTCCTAATGGGAAAAACTATCTCGTGTAATGCTTTTTACAGGGTGTTTTTACAGTAAACCCGAACACAGAAATACCTTTGAATAAATATTATACAGAATGCGTGTAGGCTGCCCCTGAAGAGACGTGCGTGAGGCATTTGGTAATTGGAGTACGGTGTACCGGCGATTCAATTTATGGTCAAAGTAGGGTGTTTTGACCGGCTTTTTTGTTGCTTTGGGCCAGTTGTTTGATAACGAATAGATATTTATTGACGGTAGTACCATCAAGGCCTGTCAACATAGCGCCGGGGCTTGTACCCCGGAGTATGAAGGGATGGCTAAAAGTGTGGCCGGCGATACGACCAAAACTCATATGATGGTTGATAGTGGTTGATTGCCCATCGACTTTGATATTAGAGGGACAAGTACACGACAGTAAAGCGGTGCCTGAGCTAATAAACAAGCTGCCTGATGCCGAGCATTTCATAGCTGACCGAGGTTATGACAGTGAATCAATTCAAGAGCAAATACGCACAAGAAACGCCATTGCTGTCATCTCCAGAAAACGTAATTCAAAAATGGGAAATGCAGATATAAACTGGTGTTTATATAAGTATGGGTATCTGGTTGAGAGCGTATTTGCACGGCTAAAACACTATCGAGCAATGGCGATATCGCCTCCATCCAGCACATGATATTCACGGGCTTCAATCCGGCCATGTCTTTTCTTCATATGCAGGGTAGAGGTTCTATTCGCACAGGCGAATGCCTGTTTGATGCTATAGTACAGCCGCTGCTGATTACCCTTGATCGCAATCAGGTAATCTGCCCTTTATCTACGATGGTCTTGGTTATTTTATGTTGCCAGCCCATGGCGTCAATGGTAAGAAGGCAACCCTTGATATCCAGCAAATTGAGTCATTCGACTTGGCGTCTGTCTTAGTTTGCCCGATAACCACGCCATTAGCGGTGGCAAAGGCACTAAGCATGTGAATGGCAGATTGGCGGTCGTGACGATCATATGAGCTGCGTAAACACTTGCCATCTACCGCGACCACTTCCCCTTCGCTCAGTTTCATCACCTCTTGCATCCAGCGAATAAAGGTCGATTGCAATGCACTGGGGTCTATCCTTGAAATAAGACGGGCAATCCTTCTTTAAATAATTTCAAACCCTGTAGCCAGGTCTGGCCTTACCGAAGTCTTCAATATCCTCCCAGCGCTTGCAACCAGTGATGATGGCGCAAATAGATAAGAACAAGACATCGTAAAGGGGATAGCTTATTTTCGAGCTTTGGCGAGGGTCTTTTACATCAGCGAAGTTTTGGGCAAATACATAAATTGTCATGGTTGGGCTCCCAAAAGGCAGTATAAGATCACCGTGGCATCAGCTCATCAAATAATGATTATTGTTCAAAAAACGCTCACTATCTTGCCGTGAAATTAGGGGTGACCTTCTCATCCCCAGGTTAAATGTCTCAGTCGTAATAGCGTTAATTGTAGGCCTTTACTAGACTAAAGTTATATCGTTTTTTTTGACGAGGCAGCCTATTATTCTGGGATAAAAAACTCAGATAAATTATTTTTTACTCTTTAAAAACTATAGGGGGCAAAAAACGTTCACGATTTTTCCGTGTAGTCTATCTTTCAGAGACCCTAGTAAATAATGGTTGATTTAAAAAGATTTTATAATGAAAGAGTGAATGAAACGTCCCAAAGCGACTACCTTAAACAGGTTGGTCATACAGTAAATGGTACGGCTATCTCACATCAGTCATTTGAACTATTAATAAGTAATATTACAGAAAACCTAGAGCTAAATTCAGATGATAAATTACTTGACCTTTGCTGTGGCAACGGCGTAATTACTGCTAGATTGGCTCAATATTGTGAGACTATTCAGGGCATCGACTTGTCAGATGAATTAATAAATATAGCCAATTTAAGTCAACTTCATTCAGAAAAAATCAGCTTCATCACCGGAGACATTATGCAACTGGATGATATTCTGGACGACAACAGAGGTTATTCAAAAGTATTAATGTTTGGTGCTTTGCAACATTTTGAGAGAAATCAGCTTACAGAATTACTCGATATTACAATTAAATTTTGTGCCCCTGAATTTACACTTCTTTTGGGTTTTATCCCAAATATATCTAAACGTTGGCGCTTCTATGACACCTTAAATAAAAAACTACTGTACCTGTACAGAAGGCTGGCCAAAACCGATGTTATGGGTACGTGGTGGGACAAACAATATATTTTTGATATATGTGAACAAAGGCAACTAAAATGCGAGTTTCTTGACGTTGAAGTTGGTGAATATGGATATCCGTATCGATTCCATGCGGTCATAAAAAAGAGCGTTTAGTCAACATAAACATAAACATAAGTATTTTGTTAACGAATTAAAGTGAACTACCTACCGACGCCACTTTGTGTCGATCGGATGGAGTTATCGTCAGATTTGATAAAAATTATTCGGCCTTATTTGAATGGAATTTTTATCGAAACATGACAAAAATTAAGAATAACCCAACCTCCTTTGCCACTATTGAAGATAAAATCATCATCATTTTATCTTCAATAAACGGTTTGTTTGTTACCTTCAAAGCTAGGTGTGATTGGGTTATGTGTATTTACAAAGAAGGCACAGAATTTTGCTGTTGTAATATCAGTTTTTCAACACTCTTTTTTAATTCATTTATAGTGGTTTCCTGATCCTGCACAACCTTGGCCATTACCGCCACAATATCCATGGTAGAGAGCGTTTTATGCGATGCTGTGGCCACTAAATCAGGCACATCTTCAGCGACAAAGCCGACTGTAAGTTCAGTAGGAGTAGCGTTATAACTATAAGTGACGGGTTTTAATAACATAAAAGCTGATTTTGCGCTTATTGTTGATAATGGTTTTATATCATGTTTAAGGCTGCGTGAAGATGCATTTTCCCATACACCGGACGTAGTCAACTTTGCACCATTGCTGTGTTCAATGGCCCCAGTGGGGTTATCTTCGCCGCCGAGTCCGATATTTCCACTTCCGGGAAGAATTGTCATATAACTTTTGCTATCGGGATAGTTATAAATATAAAAATAATTATCCGCATAAACTCCTGCACTCCATTGAGCATTATTATCTTTTTCGAATGTAAGCTCAGCGAAATCATTGTTCTGAGAACCATAATCCATGGTTAAAGAAGTACTGGTCACACTTTTTATTTCTACAACCTTCGCCGCGCCGCTAGCTGAACTTGTGGTAGCAGTGCCAAATCCTACGTTGCCATCACTGGCCACAGTAAAGAGTGATGCACCTGTACTTTGCACATCAAACAAGCCATTAGGTTCAAGACCATTATCGATATTTATGCCGACATCACTGCTTGATGAAATCAAAAATGCATGGTTATTGGCATCACTAGAGTGGGCAACATCGAATTGACCATCTGGGGTAGTCGTTTCAAACCCTATATCGCCATCTGCAGCAATATAAATTGAGGCGTTTGGAGCGTTAGGTACAATTCTAAAGGGTAGTTTAGAACCGTTAGTGACATCCCGGATAAAAAAGTTTGACTCATTACCTCCAATATCCCAACTTTGGGAGGCAAAACCACTGCTGCCATCTTGCTCTAAGCGCACGGTTGGTGTGTTTCCACTCTTTATCTGCATATCAACCAGCGGGGTTGAGGTGCCCAAACCAATATTCCCGTTACTACCCACATATAATGAATCATTGGGCGCAGCGGCTAAAATGGTAAAGGGTGTTCTACCTGCACCAATATCTTCAATGGCAAAATAATTAGCACCACCGTTGGTGCTATCGTTTATGGTAATTTGCCAGTCATTTGTGGGAAAACTGCCAGTACCACTGGTATCTTGAAATTTTATGCGCAGGTTATTTTCTTTGAGGCGTAAAGTATCAAAACCAAAACTTTCGCCGTTCACACAATCAAACCCAGCACATATGCTACCAACGACTACCAGGTCGTCCTGTATTTTCTGGTCGGCTAGCACTGAACTAGAAAACGCTAGGTATAACATGCTGCTTAAACAGATTGCCGCTATGGGCTTACGGATATTCATCGTTCAATCTCTAGGTCATTTGCTATAAGCACAGCACCCTTTGTGATCCGAAAAAATCCAGTTTCAACCACTTTACTCGCTGTTTGTGGCACGACCATTTGCCCTCGTCCATTTTCTCTTGTTGATTCATGAGATTCAACAGTCACCGGTTCGTCCACTATCGCGGTGATTTCATAGCTGTATTGGCCGTCAAGAAAAGGTTTGTTATTAATGGTTTGTAGGAAATTACCGGTAGTCTCATAAACATAATCACCTGGCCCTGTTACTCGTATTGATATGGCGTCAGCGGGTAACCGGGAAACGGCCACCGCGTATTTGTCACCTTGAAATTCGACAGCGTACAGTGTACTGGTCAACATTGTCGCCAGCATGAAAATGCTAAGCAACAAACATGATTTAACAGATAATTTGCGTATAATTGGCATAATCACTCACTTTTAATTAAGTTATATGGATAAAGCACAAAATATTTTCATTTGGGCATACTAGCAAGACCATTCTGTTTTGACAATAGATTCTGTTAATGGCATATTTTTATTAAAACCGCTTGGGTATAAATATATTTTTTCTCCCATAGCCAGTGGGATTGCAGAGTGCTCATTCGTTGTGAAAAATCAAGTATGGGGTTTATTTACAAGAACCCGTGCGCCTTTTAGGATGCCAAACCAAAGACGCAGTCTTAGCTAAAGACGCAGCCCTAACTAGTGTGAAAGTCTTTATTTATCAGTTTTTTTGTGCCACTGAGGAGTATTTTCAGTTGAACGTGATTGGATTAATAAGTGTTTTGTTTTTGTGTATATCAGTCAATGCAGCCCAGACAAATTTAGTCGATTTTTCGCCTGTTAATACCAGCGTCAAAAAAGAGGATATCAATCTATCAGCAGTTGAAAATACCGATACGGTTTTGCAGTCACTCGGTTTATTAGAGTCGAGCAGGGATCCCAAATGTCATGCAACCGCTACTCGTTTGGAGTCACTGATCTATGGCACACCTTTATCCGATGTTGCGCGTTATCGCAAAACCGAATATCAAAAACAATTTATTCTGGCGGTGTGGGCTGCATCGACTAATTTACTGAACAATACTGATAGCCTGGTAGGGCGACTAGATATTAAGCGTGTATCGTCAAACTGGTTAACTATTTCGCAAAGCCAGGGAAGTTCTGCGGTTAAGGTTGTATTTACAGGCACAACCCTAAATTTATCTGCTCAAGATATTGATCACTATGGTTCAATTGCTTATTCACTGCGAGCTATTTTGGGTGTGCAACAAGATCAATTTTTGCTGCCGGCCAGTTCACTGCCACAATTGAGTGCCGATGCGGTTGATGAGTTAAAAAACTTAACAGACATGGTCACACTGGCGGTTTTGCAACTTGCTGATCGCAGTGCTCGAGCGCAAGACCGCTATGACGTGAGTGTCGCGATGATCGATGACGCTTGGTTGACCTTGTTTCCTGAACAAAATATCTCAGTGCAAAACCATGACGTTCACAATCAACAGGCTCAAACTGATAATAAGCCCAGTAATAATAGGGTCACAGGGACCTTAAGTAAGATTATTGAGCAAAAAATACAATCTTATAAGGAATATAACCATATTAATGGCCAGCTTTTTGCCAGAAATTTGCAAGTTTATTTTGCCTATGCAAAGTTACCAAAAGATCAACGTACCAAAGAGGCATTTAAACTCGCCTTCACTCAGTCCATGGTTGGGTTTGCCAGTTCGTTATATGAACAAGCGCAACATTTTTCTCAAAATTCCCCTCTTATCTCAGAATCTGCAGTGCAGTTGGCACTGGATAAAATACTGCCTCACAAAGTTAATAGTTATGAAGACGTCATTTTTTTCCCCCGTTACCCTAAAAAACAGCAAGTGGTGGTTGAGTCCTATGACTTAGATGCCTTCAGGGATTCTGGCTTACATTGGCAGTACTTGGCTAATGCATTGCAGTTGCAGGGTACCCAGTATGTAAAAGAAGCGGATCCTTTTGCCGCTGAATTACTCGCCGAAGGGATTGCTCATTTTGGTCTTTTGCTACTGCGTAAAACAGGTGAATTTGCCACGCAAAAACAAGGCAAAACTGAAGCAACGCTAAACGCTGAGTATGTTATCGCTGCGCAACAAAATTTACAGGCGGCTGTGAATGCTTATTTAACGTACCAAGCTGCGCCCGTAGTGGAAGAAAAAATAGTATCGTCAACATTAAGTCAGCAGCAATACGGCACTTATTTTGATCGAGTCGATAAGGAATTTGCACTGAATGTTGAACATCGTTCTTCGGATTGGTTGAGTCGCCAGATGCGCAGTTATATCAAGGTTGGGGAGGTTGGCAATATTACTATACCTCCGGCGTTTGGTGGCGCGGGGGTTGCTGCAGAAGATATCAACGGCGATGGGTTAAGTGATTTGTTAATACTAAGCGGTTCGGGTAATAAATTGCTGTTAAATGTGGAGGGCAAGTTTGTCGATATCACTGCATCGGCTGGTTTAAACTGGCAAAGGAAAGAAGATGGGCTACCTGGAGAACCCCGCCAACCCCTTATTGCTGACTTAGATAATGATGGACTACAAGATATTATTAT
>JBKEFM010000164.1:0-9787 GCA_046709505.1 Paraglaciecola sp.
AATAAGCGTCGTTAAGTCTGCTCGCTTATCAATTTAATGAATACAAAACCATTGAAATAATTAATTAAACTAATAGTAGCTTTATTAATACTATTGATTGGTATTCAACTTTAGGGGTAATTAATGGCAGAGTTTTATGTCGTGCGTCATGGCCAAGCCTCATTTGGAGCGCGCAATTACGATAAACTGAGTCCCCTGGGTATACAACAGTCCGTGTGGCTTGGCGAGCATTTTGCTGATCGCAACATAAGCTTTGACAAATTGTGGCTCGGTGAAATGGTGCGCCACCAGGAAACAGCCCAGGGGATCTGCAGCGCCTTGCCCAATCCGCCCAAACACAGCGTTTATAGCGGGTTAAACGAATTTGATTTTCAGAACATAGCTAATGCCTATTTGGCTCTCAATCCGGGTGATCAGGTCGCCAAAGGGTCACCGCCAGCCGCTTTTTATATATTACTTAAAAAGGCCATGGCAGCGTGGGCAGCACAAGCATTACCCGAGCATGAATTACGTGAAACTTGGCCGCAATTTCGTGCTCGTGTTGCCGTTGTGCTGGAGGCTATTTGTGAGCAACACAGTGATACACCGATATTGGTTGTAAGCTCGGGTGGGGCCATATCCATGTTATTGAGTCTGGTGTTGGGCTTGGGGGCTCAACAGGTTATCGAATTGAATATGCAAATAAAAAACGCTGGCTTTAGTCATTTTTTCTATAATCGCAGTCAAGTGCGCTTAAGCAGTTTCAACAATGTACCACACCTCGATATACCCGAGCGTATTGGTGCCGTCACTTTCAGTTAAAAGGGATCTATAGCACATGAACTTTGATTATTCAGACAAAACCAAAGCGTTAATTACTCGCCTGGAAGATTTTATGCAAGAGCATATATACCCGGTTGAGCAGCAATATATTAGCCAGGTACATGAAAATTCTATGAGCTCCACAGACCGTTGGCGTACGCCTGAGATGATCCAGGTGCTGAAACAAAAAGCCAAAACCGCGGGGTTATGGAATCTGTTTTTGCCTGCAGAATACCTGCCATACGGCGCGGGCTTAAATAACCTGGAGTACGCGCCACTATGTGAAATGATGGGGCGGGTAATGTGGAGCTCTGAAGTCTTTAATTGCAGTGCGCCGGATACGGGTAATATGGAAGTACTGGCAAAATATGGCAGCCAGGCACAAAAAGACAAATGGTTAGTGCCCCTGCTTGAAGGCGGTATTCGTTCTGCATTTGCCATGACTGAGCCTGGGGTAGCGTCATCAGATGCCACCAACATCGAAACCTCTATCCAACGTGAGGGCGATGAATACGTGATCAATGGCCGCAAGTGGTATACCAGCGGCGCCATGAATGAAAATTGCAAGATCATGGTGGTCATGGGCAAAACAGACACGTCGGCAGAACGTCATCAGCAGCAATCACAGGTTTTGGTGCCGCTCGATACAAAGGGTATAACGGTAGTACGTCCGCTATCCGCCATGGGGCATTTTGATGAGCCGGTGGGTCATGCTGAAGTGTTGTTTGATAATGTGCGGGTACCGGTTGAAAACTTATTGGTAGGAGAAGGCAAGGGCTTTGAAATCGCTCAAGGGCGCCTTGGGCCGGGGCGTATTCACCATTGCATGCGTTTGATTGGTTGTGCTCAGCGTGCCCTCGATTTAGCCTGTGAGCGGGTTGAATCGCGCATTGCCTTTGGCCAGCCTTTGAGCAAACAACAATCGGTACGTGAGCATATCGCACAAATGTATTGTGACATTGAACAAGCACGGTTATTAACCCTTAAAACGGCTGACAAAATGGATAAATACGGTAACAAAGTTAGTCGTGATCTTATCGCTGCCATCAAGATCGTGGCCCCTAAAATGGCCTGTAATGTTATAGACCAATCGATTCAACTCCATGGTGCAGCCGGCACCAGTCAGGACTTTATTCTTGCTGCCAGTTACGCCTATGCACGGACCATTCGTTTAGCCGATGGCCCGGATGAAGTGCACATGATGCAGTTGGGCCGTAACCTGATAAAAGATCACAATGCTCAACAGGAGTGACAACATATGAGTGAAAAAAGTGCCATTGAGCAGTTAGATGAAGCCCATTTAGCAGCCTATTTAACGGAGCACATTCCCGGCTTTAGTGGGCCTGTGACGGCCACCAAGTTTACGGGTGGGCAATCTAATCCCACCTTTAAACTCGACACACCCAATGGCACTTATGTATTGCGCCGCCAGCCACCGGGTAAATTACTCAAATCTGCCCACGCGGTTGACCGCGAATACCGCGTGCTAAAGGCACTGGAACATTCTGGTGTGCCGGTGGCAAAAGTGTATCACTTGTGTGAGGACCCGGCCGTACTTGGCAGTCTGTTTTATGTGATGGAATACATGGACGGAGCAATCTATTGGGACAGTTCGTTGCCAGATATCGCCGATAACCAGATGCGTCATGTTATGTATGAGCAAATGATTAAGGTGTTAGCCGCACTGCATCAAGTGAATGTGCACGATGTAGGCTTAGACGATTATGGCAAGCCGGGTAACTATTTTGAAAGGCAAATCAGTCGCTGGACAAAACAATACCGTTTGTCAGAAACCGGTACCATTACCGCGATGGATGAGCTGATCACCTGGCTGGAAGGTAATATTCCTGCTGATGATGCCAGGGTGTCCTTAGTGCATGGTGATTATCGTATGGATAATCTTATGTTCGCCAAAGATGCTCCCAAAATTATCGCGGTACTGGATTGGGAGCTATCGACCCTGGGCCATCCTTTTGCTGATCTAGCTTACCAGTGTATGCAATTGCGCCTGCCGGATAACGTGGGTAAAGCCACGGGGCTGGGGGATGTTGACCGTGACGCCCTGGGCATTCCCAGTGAAGAACAATATGTGGCTCGTTACTGTGAGTTAATGGGTATTGAGCGCATCGAAAACTGGAACTTCTATTTAGCCTTCAGTTTTTTCCGCCTGGCAGCGATAGCACAAGGTGTGGCCAAACGAGCCGTTGATGGCAATGCATCTAATAAAGAGGCACTGCAAATTGGCGCACTGGTAAAACCTTTGGCTCAATACGCATTGGGTTTGTTTAAATAAGCCTAAGTTGAACAGGGTAGGTGATCCCGTGCACCTTCAAAAATTTAATGATTAACGTTAGTTGGAGAGCTTTATGAAAGCCATAGTATGTGAGGAATTTGCGCCGGTCGAAAACTTAAAATACATAGAGGTCGCCGATCCTATTGCAGCAAAAGGACAGGTTGTGGTGGACATCAAAGCCTGTGGGGTGAATTTTCCAGATGGTTTATTGGTACAGGGTTTGTATCAAATGAAACCTGAATTTCCCTTTATCCCCGGTAATGAAGTAGCCGGTGTGATCAGCGAAGTGGGGGAAGGGGTGCCCCATCTTAAAGTGGGTATGCGGGTTATCGCCCTGTGCATGTTGGGCGGCTATGCCCAGAAAGTGGCGTGCCCTGCAACCCATGTGTTGCCCATTCCCGATGAAATTCCAGACGAAGAAGCCGCGGCCTTGGTAACAGCACACGCTACGGCCCATCACGCGTTAAAACAACGGGCCAATATCCAGCCTGGTGAAACCTTGTTAGTCACCGGTGCCGCCGGTGGTACAGGCTTGGCTGCTGTACAAATTGGTAAGTTGATGGGAGCAAAAGTGATTGCTGTTTGTTCGACTCAGGAAAAGCTGGATGTGGCCAAAGCAAATGGTGCAGATATTCTGATCAATTATACCGAGGTGGATCTTAAAACGACGATCAAGGAAGTTACCGAAGGCAAAGGCGTAGATGTGGTGTACGAATGTGTGGGTGGTGATACATTTAACGCCTGCTCTCGGGCCATGGCGTGGAATGGTCGCTTGCTGGTAATAGGCTTTGCTGGTGGCACTATCCCACAGTTTCCGGTAAATCTGGCGCTGGTTAAAGGGTTTTCTGTGGTGGGGGTATTTTGGGGCTCGTTTACCCAACATCAGCCCAAAGATTTTGCCGCCAATATGCATGAACTGCTCAGCTGGTACGTACAAGGCAAGGTAAAAGTGGTGGTGGATGACGTGCTGCCCCTCGAACAAGCCAAAGATGCCTTGAACAAAGTCATGAACCGGGAAGTGAAAGGTAAGATGACGCTTAGACCCTAGTTTCGTTGGGTAAAAATAAAAAACGGTCTCATTTGAGGCCGTTTTTGTTAGCACCGGTTATCAGGGTTGGGTGATGAGGGGCAGGAGAGGGTGTTGACTATAATAATCTTGTGACTCCTTAACCGTTTGCATATGAATTTTATGACAGACCCAATCCAATATCCTTTTATTGAGGTTACTTAAACCCAAAGGGGCAAAAAAGATTACACACGGGCAAGTTGCGCGGGCTAATCAGGCGATTTGTAAGCCCCATTTGCTCAAATATAAAGTTGAGAACCACTTCAGTGCCAAAAATGAAAGGTCAAAAATTACGTTTATCGCCAACGTAGTGTGAGTAGCATGATCGCTGGATGCATGGCATCTTTTCGCCCACCATGTTGCTCTCTACGGTGCCAAAGTAAGATGGCTTTATCAATCCAAAAGGTGAACGAGGGGCGGTTAACCAATGCCTCGTTGTACTCTTTCCAGTTGATGAACGCATTCTTCGCTTTGCTCATAATGATATGTGATATAGGTTAATTTGGCCGAGCTGACCATCCCATTGTGCAAAGGGTCAATCTATTTAGGCAACAAAGGCGTATTGCTCAGTCAGAGTCCCTTCCCCCACAGTTTGCGTTGTCAGCGCATTCACAAATCCTTCTAGTTTGACTACCCCGAAATATTTGATGACCTCCCAGTTATGCGACTCTGCGATAGCTCACACACTATTTGGAAATAGGATATAAAAATATAAATAGATGGTTCTTGCCGTTTTGGCGAAGAGTATTGATACTGGGTAAAAACATTAAAAAGCATAAAAAACGTTAAAATACATCAGTTTATAATCGTAATTTGAAGTGAAATCATTGTATTTATTATAAAAAAAGCAGGTCATCTCCTCCTATGCAATAAAGTATAATATTTTTACCCTAAAAACAGCTATAGTAGAAATCCAAGTTGCTTCACGGAAGTGGGATTTAGAATTGTGTTTGTTTAAAAAATATTCGCAATTTTGCCCTAGGGCAATACCAGTGCTACCAAAAATTGGATAGGCAAGAAACACATGGATGAACCTCTACATTACCTTGACAATATTTCCATTCTTTTTAATAAACACACTAAAAGCAACCAGGCTAGTCATGCAAATAAATATGTTTTACTGATTGAAATTCATTTTGCAGAAAAACAACAACTCGGCTTAGTACTCAAAAAACTGGGTTATATCCCGATTGAAATCAGCAATGCTGACAACAATAAAAGCTGCATCTTAAAAATTGAATATGGAAAAATCAGTAAAAGTTGCCTGATCATTGTTGATGCTAAAAGCCATGACCAAAGGGTGATGAAGTCAGTCAACGATGCGCAAAATGCGATATTTTCTCAACCCGGGTTACACCGCCCTGTGTTATCCCTTGTTGATGTCAACAAAAGTAATAAGCATGAGTTGTATACTTTAGGGGTATTTGACTATGTCAGTTGTCCGTTAATTCCTCAGGAATTAACCCTCAGGATCACTCATGCCATCAATTATTTTGAAGCTGCGCAAGCACCTTTGCACGCCCTTACCTTACCCCGCAAAACTCGCCTAAAAGCGGCCACACCCTTAATCAAGCAAAAAACCATGGCCTTGGCCAAAAATACCGCTGCATATCTGCAAACCAAGCTTGGTGAAGATATCAAACTCAGTGAGCTGATTGTTAAAATGGGCACTAATCGCAATAAACTCAATGATGCTTTTAAAACCAGTTATGGCATAACTGTGTTCGCCTGGCTGCTAAAAAAACGCATGTCACTGGCCCAAACGTTATTAAAAACAACCACTTTGAGTATTTTACAGGTGGGTGACCAAGTCGGTTATCCAGACTCTAATAATTTCTCAACTGCATTCAAGCGTGAGTATAAATTATCTCCCAGGCATTACAGGCAATCGTTATCTTAGGAGCATTTGTGCATCAAACAAAGGTATCTGGGGATGAGGCAAAGGTTTATTAATGTTCAGTGTCATATAGTGATTGTGTAGGTAAAAATGAATAAGAAATTAGAATGATACCCATAGTAATAAGCTGAAAATTATTTTTTTGAGGGCCCATTATCATGAATGTCTTCTTAATTCTTAATTCTAATGGGCCTGCGTTTTAGCAATGAAGCAGCAAAAGCTTGAATTTCGAAAATGTCTCCTTAGTTGGAGTCAGAATCCTGAGAAGGAATTCGGTATGTACTCCCGACATACTTAAGAATGCATAAGAAATTTCTTCGTTGTATTTTCTCGGATAAATCAAAGATAAAGGAACAGTTATGATCAATGCATCTACAATTACCGTCAACAACATGGGCGGCTACGTTTTCAATTTCTCCATCCAGTGGCTCGACGCCAATGATGGCACGTGGCACACAACTGATTGGAACAGTGGCAATTACCCGATCGACCAACACCGCACCTCCCCCGAATTAGCTTCTATCGGGGTTCCGGCTGATGCGCTGGCGGTAACGCCCTACGGCCACGCCATATTGGGAACAAGTGGTCAGGGCCAAGGCTTCGTCCGCTACCAGAAAGATGCCAGTCCAGCCTCTTACAACGCGACGGGCACTACTTTCATTGGCTTTGAAATCAAGCTGATCGGCGGCTGATACCAGTTGCTGATCCAAAGCGATTTATAACCCTTGGTGATCCCTGTCGTCAGAACGCTTTCTGGGCAGGGATATTAAGGTCACTGGCGCGCAACTAGATCATGCGTGTGAGTGAGTGCAAATATTGAGCTGTCGCCTTCTGCGTCAGTGCCTCTTAAAGACGAAAAGTAGCGTACTCGAAGCGATGGGTAGCTCTGACAAGGCGTAGTGTCCAGAAAATAAACTCTTTGCATCAGCTATTCACGCGCCAGACGATCTTGTGGGGTAAGTAACACAGCACGACCGAGCGGACTATGAGCGACATATCTCAGGCCTTGCACGACGTTCTTGCAAGGCTTCACATTCTTACTGCGTTGCATTGACTTAAGGGGGGTCTGACCATCTGGTTCGACTTCGTAGTGAGATCCAGATCGACCCGTTTTCGTTTGTTCCATATTGAAGGAGATCAAATCATGACCACCGCACCAGCAAATTTCCCTGACCATATTTTCATCCAACCCGAAAACTATCGCAATTGGTCGAGCACCATCGTCGTGGATCAAATGTGGACCTGCACACCGAAGACCGCGGAAGACGTAGTCACCATCTGTAACTGGGCGAAATCCCAGTCCCCGGTGTGGCCAGTGCGCGCCAAGGGCGTCGCCCATGGTTGGTCACCGCTGACCATCGTAGAGGGTACAAAGCCTGGCGCTAACATTCTCCTCGTCGATCTCAGCGAGCATCTAAAAAACCTCAAGTTCATCCCAGCGGAGGGCACGGCCCCGGCAATGGTAAAGGCAGAAGCCGGCGCCAAAATGCTCAACCTGTTGACGTTCCTGCAGTTTCAACAGGGCGGCAATGGATCAGCCATGGGATTTACCTTTCCCCATGTGCCCGCGCCAGGCAATCTGACGGTGGGTGGTGTGCTGGCGATCAACGGGCACGGCACCGCCGTCTCCACGTCAAACGAGCATTTCTCCTCTTCCTATGGCTCGGTCAGCAACCTCATCACGGCCTTCACGGCGGTCGTCTCGAGCGACACCGCACCCTATGACTATGAGCTCAGAATGTTCGACAGAGGCGACCCAGATGCCGCGGCGCTGTTGGTTCACGCCGGGCGGACCATCATCGTCAGCGCGACCTTGCAGGTGATCGACAACTTCAACTTGCGCTGCCAGAGCATGATGGACATCCCCGCCGATACGCTATTCGCGGCACCCACGGGTGCAACGCCGCCGCCTCAGAGCCTTGGGAGTTACCTCGAGGCCTCAGGCCGGGTAGAAGCGATCTGGTATCCGTTCACAGATGAACCCTGGCTCAAGGTCTGGACTGTCGAACCCACCAAACCAAGTGGAGCCAAACAGGTCGACCAGCCCTACAATTATGCTTTTTCCGACAATCTGCCCATTTGGGTGACCACTGCTCTCAAGGAAGTCACCACGAGCAGCCCGGAATTGACTCCAACCTTCGAAAAATATTTTGCCATGTTCACAAAGGCAATGCTGAGCTTGGGTGGCTTGAGCGACCTCTGGGGCCCCTCCATGAATACCCTGTTATACGTCCGCGATACGACTTTACGCGTCACCGCCAACGGCTATGCGATACAGATGAAGCGGGCTGATGTGCAGCACGCAGTGCATGACGTAGTCACACAGTTTCAGACGATGCTCGAGCACTATGAGGCCAAGGGGCAATATCCCGTCAATGCTCCGCTGGAAATCCGCGTAACCGGTTTGGACGATCCGTCGGAGGTTTATGCGCCACCGGGGCAGACCGCCCAGAGCCCATTGATCTCGTCGCTAACCTACGATGCCGTAGCCAAAGCCAATGGCTACGATTGTGCGGTATGGTTCGACGTGTTGACCCTGCCGGGTACACCTTACGCAAACGATTTCTATGCCGAACTTGAGGCGTGGTTTACCTTGCGGTTCATCGCGCCGACGGCTCGGCTGTTCCCCGAATGGTCGAAAGGTTGGGCCTACACCAACGCGGGCGGCTGGACCGACCGCAACTTCTTCGCTGAAATGCGTTCGGAATTCTCAAAAGGTCGCGCACCCGCAGACAATTGGAATGCGGTGACCGCAACCTATCAGAAGTACGATCGGGCGAACCTTTACTCCAATGCCTTGCTTGATGAACTCTTCGTAAAGATTTAGGGACAGAATTCGGGCAGCGTTTGGGATGCCCGACGCCTGCGTTTCGTCCATGAGGTGGCTGACGATGTGCGCCGATATCAACCCGGAAACCCATCAGGTGAGTGCATCGCGCAGCACCGGTGGAGTACAAATCAGCACGAAGTGGCAAGTAGTAAATTGACATCTCGAGGCCCTCCATATATGTCCTGTGATTCATTTTTCGCCCACTTTTTAAGTATCGATAAACTCGAAAAACGCTTCAAGCCTATTTAGGATAATTGGCAGGGTGTTGCCTTAGTTATGCGTTTTTTGTGTGTTTTACGACATCGATTTACTTCTCAGTTTGCTACGTTTTGCCAACAATGAGTCTCACCAGTACTCAAAATTTACTGCTGTCTCATTAGAAAATGACACAGCGTTTAATGAACAACATGAAATGTTCGAGTTCGCTTTATATGATTATTTTGCAAAAACACGCATTATGGTGAAAATGTTAATAGAAAGTTTCGAGAAAAAAAGAGAAACTGCCGATCACTTTTGGCTAATGAGTGAAACGCGCTGTGTATGCTATTGCACTCACGTCGAGCAGGACCAAAGTTTGAGAAAGGTCAAACAAAAGAGGTAGCTAAAGAATTTAAAGAACTGATTGTGATTCATCCCAAATGATAAACAAGGGCTAGGTAATGCTTTATCTAGTGGGCTTATCATTGAGCACAATTGGTCTGGGCTGGCGAATTTGTTAGCGTTATATGCTGATGAGATGAGTTTGGCTATGCTCACGGCAAAGGCTATAAAAAATCTAACCAATAAAATATCGGAGACACTATGAAAAATGTTGCTCGCTCACTGCTTCCTCTTGAAGGAGTAAAAGTTATCGACTTTGGGCAATACATCGCAGGCCCAGCCGTCGCGATGCTGCTGGCC
>JBKEFM010000165.1:0-9716 GCA_046709505.1 Paraglaciecola sp.
TTTTGGCAGCCAGGGTACGGGATACGCCAAGTTTTTCAGCACTTTTATAATAATACTGCTCGCACTGCACCAGTTCATGTTTTAACGCTTCCAGCAAGCTGTCATCGCTCTCTAGTTGGGAAAACTCTTGGTTAAGCTGTTGGTGAAAGGCATATAATTCTTCTGCCTTAATTTGGTGTTTACGGGCAAGCTCAAGAGCCTGGGAATAGCGTGCCTCTACTTGCTGCATTTTCATGGGATCAATTTCAAGCTGGTCAGTATAGGCGCGTAATTCCTGAGCTGCTTCATCTATCTGGATCGAGGCTTCATTTAACAAAGCTACTATAGGGGCTAAAGCGGGATCATGTTGTTGCAATTCAGTCAAACGCTCCAGACTATGTTGCACCGCAGACAAGGCATTAAAATCATCGGCCTCGTACAATTGATAAAAACTCAATTGGGTTTGTTCCAACAAGGCCTGACTGTTGCTAAGCTTTTTGTGTTCGCTTTCCAGCTCTTGAAATTCACCGTCCCCCAGAGCGAATTCATCCAATTCACTGACCTGATAGGCTAACAATTGTCGTCTATCAGCCCGTTGTTGCTGACTGGCAAGCAGTTGTTGATATTGTTTTTGTTTTTGTTGCAGCTGGCTATAACATTCGGCAACCTTAGTTAATAAGGGTCTGTGCTCGGCAAAGTTATCCAGCAGTTCCCGCTGATTTTCACTCTTTAAAATTTGCTGATGGGCATGTTGACCATGAATACTAAGCAGAAACTGACCGAGTATTTTTAATTGCTGTAAGGCAACAGGGACACCGTTTATATAAGCTTTGGAGCGACCCTCGCTTGAGACAACGCGGCGAATGAGGCACTCGTTTTCATCATTCATATCATTTTCGGTCAACCATTGCCTGGCCACGGGCAAGTTTGCGACATCAAAGGTCGCGCATATTTCCGCTTTGGCTGCGCCGTTACGAACTAGGCCGGCTTCCGCCCGATCACCCAGGCATAACCCTAAGGCATCAACAGAAATAGATTTCCCGGCGCCGGTTTCGCCAGTCACCGCTGTCATACCTTTGGCCAAATCTATGTCTAGAGATTTGACCACCGCAAAATTACGAATTGTAAGATGAGTTAACATAAGCAACACATGTTTATATATACAGTACAAACAAATATATACATATTTTTTAGAGTGTCCAGTGTTGTGTAGGTTTTAATTACAGCGTCATTATTTACAATTAAGTATAATTGTTATAGATCAATAGGATAGATTAATTTAAGTTATTTTTAATGGCGAGCAACTTTTTTCAACCTTCAACTGCAAGCTCGTACAAAAGACGCTCAAATCTAGTGAGGCTGTGCCCAAGCGCTAAATGGTACAGTATGAGTCAGCTTTGAGCACAGTCTGTGTGAAAACGCATAGCCATGTCACAGATCTATTGCTTAGTCTTTTTGACCCAGATTCAAATTATGCAGACATCTTTACAGCACAGTATGCTGATGGCCGTAATTCAGGGGTAATTGGAGTTGAGCTTCGAGTGGTCCGTCCCTTCATAAGACAGAAGAAAATAATAATGATCCCAATGATTCTTTTGATGCATTGTACCTGCAGATCAACGGTGAACAAATTGACTTCCTAGGTGCTGGACAGAATATTATTACCTGAGTAAATGATAAAAATGCTGATACAGCTACCGGTGAAGACAAAGGCTTGATTAAAAATATAGTTTTAAGCCCGTAGTTATTTTTTTGCCTGTTTCCACAGAGTCCCCTGGATCCGGAGATGGCAGCCTGGGTTGATTGGATCTGATTTTAATGAGACGGGTGTTTCCTAGGTGCAGATAACAATACCAGCAAACCAAGAGAGGTGAAAATTTACTGCCTAATTACCCTCCCAGACCTTGTTCTCTTTCCAATTCACTGCATGCCTGGGAAGCGATTGTAAACCTTAGGAAAGAACGGCGTTCCTCTAGATTAGCGGCGCGCTGCAAGTATGCGGTAACAGGTGGTGTAAAGACAAATTTCACCTGTACAAAAAACATTCTGATCCTCGGTATCTTCTAATTGATCATTAAGCCATGTTAACTAAATATGTTGTTTAAGTTGGCCCTTTTCCAGTGAAGAACATTGAGCATTTCGGAGCAGCAAAACTAACAATGAGCAATTTTTCACAAGTGGGAGATTTATTGCATCACATCAACAATTACATGACTGATCGGCGAGATTTTCATCTCGCGTTGGCACAAAAATCCGCCGATAAAAGGATCAAGATATTACTGATAATCTTGGCTGAACATAAATCACAATGGTGCCGCGCCATGGTTAGTTATATCGCCAAAGCCCCGGCTAAAATTTTCAACACCCAATTTTAGTTTGATCATGAGCTTGCGTTAACAGAGCTGTTCACTGTCAAGCATACAGAGTAACTCGTTTCAGCCCGCGGGATTGAAGTTATAGCCACTCGAATCGATTATTACTATTGTGATCTGCATCAGGAAATGATGGCAACGATGGATTGTGAAGGCTAAAGATTTTGACCCAAGGCGCCACCCACATTCCACTGTTTTCCTTAGTGATTTCAATTGCTGCCATTGGTATGAAATCGAATCTGGCAGGGCAATCGCATTAAAATATTTGCAACATCTTTAGCAAATAATCACTGTCCCAGCCTGCTATTTGTCGCTTAATTTTAATACCCACCTTATGTTCAGTTTCTGACTTAAGTAGGTTTAAAGAAATATGACGCAATATTGCCATATTTTGATCTGCGTATCCTTTGCGAATTCGACAACTATCTTCATCAAATGCCATGTCTAATGTCCAGTATGAATTATTCTCCACGCCCCAGTGAGCACGTATAAAGTGAGCATATTTTTCAGCATCATTATGTTTGATGCTACTGATATAATATCGCGTTTTTTGTGACCATTTATTATCAACAAAACGCCTTGATTTTACACGCACAATACTCGCGAGATGAGAATATGAATGGTCTTTAATTAATCAGTCAATGTCGTGGCATGACGTCACTTTTCGCTCTTCTATTCGTCCATGATCTCCACCAGTAGTTTTGTGGATATTCAAGCGGTTGATATGACTTTTAGGGGGGGGGGCGAAAATAACGTCACGTCATCATGGCGTGAACTTTGATTGCCTTTCAATGCTGATAAATAATCTCCCCCTTTTTCAACTATGCTGTTTGCTGATTTCTTCTGAGTGTTTAGCGCATCAGTGGTAACAATAGCGCCTTTAATGTCGAGGTTCTCAAACGGAGCAGGTAAAGCGGTTATTTGACTGGATTTTTCATCCACTTTTACCTGTCCTAACGTCATTTGGTTATCGTGAGACCATGCACTTACCATGTAGATAGCGGATTTATTATTTGATTTGTCATGTGAGCGTCTAAGGCATTTACCATCAATCGCAATGACATCCCCGTCACGTTTTCAACTATCTCACTGATCTAATTAGAAAAAAAGACTTGAAATGACTCAGGGTCAATTAAAGAAAATACTCGCCCAAAGGTATCGTGTGACGGAAGACCATGTTCAAGGGTTAAATACTGTTCAAACCATTTCTGTTTCATATTGGCAAATTTTCGATGGCCACCCAACTATCGCAACCACACATTACGGCGCATAACGTCATAAAAAAGATGTCATCTAATTTATGTAATTGCTTCCTTTAAAGGCGTGGGTCGGCAATGCCTTTGAAATGTTCGATAAGTGTAGGCTTTTGTTTGTTCATTTTACTGCGCTTAAAGCGAAGTAATAGATCAATTTAGGGGATCTGTGTCAAGCTATTTTTAATGCGATTGCCCTATTGAATCTGGGGCAATGACTAGAAGTGGGGTTAAAATCCATGTTACTGTTATTATTGGAAACGCTACGGATAGCTGGATTGATACTTCTAAATTTACTTTACCTTTAGGCAGCATTGACTAAAATGAGCGGTATAAAAGACAAGACCAATACAATTAAGCAAGCAAAAATATCTGCTGATATGCCGCAATTAAATCAACCAGCTCCTATTAGCAGACGTGGATTTTTATCTGGCCTAGCCACCGTGACAACAGTAATTGGTAGCAAAGTAGTGTTCGCTCGATTTTTGCCTGCTGGGCTCATTCCCGTTGCTTTTGCCCAGACATCGCCCCCTTTTTTGATCCCCGGTAAAGATCCAGAATTAGTGCTGTTAAACGACAGACCTATTAATGCTGAAACCCCCGCTCATTTACTTAACGATGACGTTACACCCGCGGACAAACTATTTGTGCGTAATAATGGTATACCGCCACAAATATCAGATATTGAAGGTTGGACACTCACTATTGAAGGTGAGTCAGCAGAGCAAAGTAAAACCTATACCTTGGCAGAACTTAAGCAACGTTTTACCCATTACACTTATCAATTAACTCTAGAATGCGGTGGCAATGGACGTTCTGAATTCAGTCCGCCTGCTAAAGGTAATCAGTGGACTAACGGCGCAGTAGGTTGCCCTAAATGGACTGGTATACGTTTAGCTGATGTATTAAAAGATGTCGGCTTAAAAGGTGATGCCGTTTATATTGGTTATTATGGTAAAGATACACATTTAAGTGGCGACCCGGACAAAGATCCCATTTCACGTGGCGTACCGATAAATAAAGCGTTAGAAAATGAATCGTTGATCGCATGGGCGATGAATGACCAAGATTTACCTGTGATGAATGGCTATCCGTTGCGATTAGTATTCGGTGGTTGGCCAGCGTCTACTTCAGGCAAATGGTTAGAAAAAATTGTTATTCGCAATCAAGTGCATGATGGCGCCAAAATGATTGGAACGGCCTACCGTGTGCCCTGCAAAACAGTGGCTCCCGGTGCCAAAGTAGCAGATGAAGATATGTGTATCATTCATGCTATGCCAGTGAAGTCCCTAGTCACTTATCCCAAATCAGGTGAATTACACCCATTGGCTAACAAATTAGGTGTTAATGGCCACGCCTGGGCTGGTGATAAACAGGTTGATAAAGTAGAGGTGTCGATAGATTTTGGTCAAACTTGGCAACCGGCTAAATTAACTAAAGCCCTAAACCGCAATGCTTGGCAACATTGGCACAGCACTTTGTCGTTCCCACAGAAAGGTTATTACGAAGTGTGGGCCAAAGCCACCGACAGCGAGGGGAATAGTCAGCCAATGGTGCTACCTGGATGGAATCCAAAGGGTTACTTAAATAATGCCTGCCATCGTATTGCTGTGCAGGTTGTTTAGGGTGTACTCAATTAACATTCGCCGTATGTCTGTGTTTGTTCTGATCCTGTTTGGGCTGAGTACAATCGCATTATCAATACAGGCAGTAGAAAAAACAACTTACGACCCCATTACAGGTTTTGTCATAGGTGAAAACTATGAAATTGTGCGCGCTCATTGCACCGCTTGCCATTCTGCAAAACTGGTGACGCAAAATCGAATGACGCGAGATAATTGGTTGGAAACGATCCGTTGGATGCAAAATTCTCAAGGGTTGTGGCCGCTAGGTGCTCAAGAGCAAAAAATTCTCGATTACCTCGAAATCCATTACAGCCCCATAGCCGTCAGTCGCCGCTCTCCTATTCCAAGACACTTGATGCCTGTGCTAAAGTAGCTAAATCATAACCTATAGCCATGTTGGTTAAAGTTGAACCTGAACTCTGGAATGTGTATCTCCATATAACCCTACTCTGTATTGAGAAGGGACAAGCCAACCTCACCAAGTTACAGGGTGTCTTTGTGCGGAGTCCAGCAAATAGTAGGCACCGCGTGACAATAACGCTGCCAAAGCTGGGTAAGGCTAAACAAGCATTGCTGACAGGGCAGGAAAAAAAACGGGCACAAAAACACCAGTCGACTTGGGCGCAAAGACTTATACGGGTTTTTAACACCGACATTGAAACCTGTGAGCTATGCGCTGGTGCGAGGGTATAGCGCGCATTAGACTCAGGTATGTGCCTAATGCACATTCATTGGTGATCCAAAAGATACTCAGTCAGCTGAAAAGAAAAGCAATATTCGAATTGGTTTGCATAAATGCAAAAAAACCTTTTTTTGCATTTTTAATTGTCTGAAAACAGTTGAGAAATAGACGAGAAATCGCCAATTTTTACTCCCTCAAGGATGTAAATTAGATGGCAATCTAGAAAATATGCTGCAACATGTATTTCCAATCTATGACAAATAACGTTTTATTTTACCTCTATTCATCAGTAGAGCCATTTGTATGCAAACTGAACAGATAATGGGTTATTGTCAAATTTCGCAACCGATCAACATCTTGACAATTTAATAGACATCCTGTGTGCGGAGATAAATCGGTAGAAGATCGGAGGGGCAGTTCTCTACTTGGTAAGTCAGTACACCGCCAAGATCCCGTGCATCGTAACGTGTCGAGTTAAGCGCTGACAGGGGAAACCATAGATCGAGTATATAGCTGTGAAATCCACACTTAATTGTGCTAATTACAATAATTACACTTCAAAATCACAGAAACAGCGATTACATTGTTCTTCAAAAACGGATTGCGAAGGTCAGTGATTAGCATTCAACGGCAAGTATATAGAAATTGTTGAACGGGGGGATGGTGTCATGCACTAAACCGCTCACGCGTTAGGGGTACCGGACTTGGGCACCGTTGTTGTTGCAAAAATCATCACTGTCTTCCTAAACTAAGTATGGGGCATGTCGCCCTGAACTTACTTAGGAACAAGATCATGACTCAAAATACTCAAGCCGTTAGTCCCCTTCGTCAACGTATGTACGACGATAGGAACATGCGTAAACTCAGCCCTAATACCAATCAATATTAAATTTTTCCCACCGGGATCCAGTCTCTGGAACACATCTTTGTCACTCGTTGAGTGTTGCTAATAAAATCATTCCAAGCTGAAGCGCAACTTTCAACAATGTTGTCATACCCAGTGAAACAACGATTGGCTAAATGATGTTGCCTCAACCATGACCAGACTTGTTCAATGGGGTTTAGCTCTGGAGAATAAGGAAGGAGTTTCATCATACTGACATTGCTCAGATTTTCTGCTAATAAAGCTTGGCGCTAGGGCGTACCAACCATGATGACGACTGCGTGCCTACCAACTTCTGTTTTCGCTGATATCTGTTCGAGATGGCGGCTCATCATCTCTTTATCAACATGAGGGGCTATTAATGCCTCGGTTTCCCCTGTTGCAGGGCAGACTGCGCCAAACAAATAAGCGTAATCAAACTGTTGCTGCTTAACGGTCCGAGGACGACATCCTTTTTTTGACCAAAGGGGTGTGGTGGTATTTTGCTGACCAAATCTTGCCTCATCCTGAAACCAAAAATCAACCTGCTCCATGGCCACATGGCCTGGGATCAATTTGATTGTTTTAATTCGGATACCGCGTATTTAATTTTTTTAAAATCCTCTAGGATTTCACTATCCTGCTTAGGATGTTTTGACCGGCTAGTGGTCCAAGTTATATTCATTGATTTAAGTAAATTATAAATCGAATTTTGGTGATAATTCACCGCAAAAGTTTATTGAATATAGCGTTGTAGCATTTCACCGTTTAAGCGGCCACCTTTAGTGGAGAGGTTTTGTTGCTCAATGTAGAGGGCTAATGCTTCTTTTTGCTGGTCAGTTAAGCGACAAGGTCTACCAGGTGACTTTTTACTTTCAAGAGCGTTGATCCCACCTTTGAGGTAATTGGCGACCCAATCATTCACCATTCGACGACTCACGTTTAGCATTCTGGCTACCTTGGCTCTATTTTCACCCGCTTTAAAATGGGCAACCGCCAACAAACGCATGCGCATTCGATGATCTTTTACTTTGTTAGACAGTGCTTTTAATTCTTGCTCAGTATGTTGATTCAAGGCATTTCATTAAGTGGTTCTGAGATGCATATATTAGATCACATTTTTATGATGATCGGTATAAGACCCAAATGGGCTATATTGGAGCGTTGACAAAGCCAGCTAAGTACCTCTAGCACTCGCCGGCACTGGCTACATCAGAGGCATTATGGCAATTTAAAATAGCACTAGCCGAACAAGGCACCTTAAATGTCACCATTAATGCGACACTGACAGGATTACAGTTTTTATATAATAAAGTCTTAAACCCTCCTGAGGTAATAAGGCAAATCAGCCATATGCCTCGCAAAATTCCCACTGTATTGAGCCTGTATGAAGTCAAACGATTGATTGAATTTGAAATCTATTTAGTAAACTATTGAAGGGTTCGAGCAGGAGCATGCATGGCTGAACAGTCACCTTACCTTAGTCGTCTACTGGAAATGAGACACCATCTGATAGGGCCTCACAATTTACACTTGCGTAATAAGGATTGAATGGGAGCACTAGGGCAAGAGAGACTCAAGGGCAGCAACCAAGGATGGGTAGATCAATGCCTGTTCGGTACAACTTGTCACCCAGTCCCTACCTTGACCTTTTCCGTCAACCTCTCCTCGAAGAGCGCAGCCATCTATTCGGCTGATCGCCTTTTCAAGCTTATCAATGGCTTCAATAATGTCACCTTCCTGAATGGCTGCTGATGCTTGGCTCAGAAAGTTTCCGTAGGCCTCTTGATTTCCTGCTGTTGTAACTTCGCTTTCATTCAATGCCTTGATTATGCTGTCGACGTTTATTATCTGCACGTGGGCATATTCCTGGGCTAAGGTCGCGGTTACTTCAACAAGAGCTGGAATACCTGGGCCTATATAATCACTGACCGCTAGATTTAGTACATATAGTCCTTCCAGATCTGGCACGAAATTCGGTGTTGCCGATGTGGTGTCGCTGATCGTAGCGTTACTCCCAGAGGGAATAGAAGCAATGGTCCAGTCAAATTCCAGCATATCCTCATCAGGGTCAAAGCTACTCGAACCATCGAGTTGCACCAAGGCCCCAACTAGAACAAGTTGATTACTACCAACAACGGCTTGAGGTGCCAGATTTTCGCTACTGATTTCCACCATCGATGAATCCGACAGAGCATCCTCGTCTGTGACGACCAGCTGAACAATATACGTTCCTGACAAATCGGCAACAAAGCTAGGGGATACGGTATCAGCGTCTATTAGTTCGGCGTTGCTTGCGAACGGCTTCGATGAAAAATTCCATGCATAATCAAGGTCGATTATTGGCGTGTTGTCATCAAAGGATCCGCTACCGTCTAAGATCACACTGTCGCCAGCGTGGATCGCTTGATTGATACCAGCATCTGCCATCGGAGGGGTGGGTAAGGATATTTTTCCTTGTAACAATAAACTTCCACCCAGAAGTGGATTAACCGTGGTGACTGCATCTGGATATTGAAATCCACCCACTTTCCTTCTACCTTGAACAAAGGCGATTCGTGAATCTACAGTGTAATTGGCTGATGTTCCGTTCGGGCCCAATACAAACCCATCATCAACGGTATATTCTCGGGCAGGATTTAACGATGCGACGATGTAATTTTGCCCTGCGGTTAATTCTTGAAAATTGATATTAATATAGCGAAACTGACCAATACGTTCGCTGCTTATGCCAGCTGGCACTGTTGCCGATGCCAATAAATTGCCGGTATCGGTCCATATGCCAACCTCGTGCGCATCCAATAGGCCATCTGCACATGGCGCAGGTCTAAAGGTGCATCCAGCAAGGTCGTATACACCTAATGCGGTGACGGTAACATTTTCTGTCGCAGTAAACTCATATCCGTTCATTGAAGCTGACCCGCCTGCCGTTAAATGTTCTCC
>JBKEFM010000166.1:0-9713 GCA_046709505.1 Paraglaciecola sp.
TGGTGGATGACTTGGGACAATTGTTGGGCTGCGGTGCTTATGTCAGTAAATTACGCCGTACCAGAGTGGCTGATTACCCCAGTGAAAAGATGGTCACTTTTGAGCAACTTGAAGCCTTGCTGGATAAGGCCCAACGGGAGCAAATCCCGCTGACAGAAATCCTTGATCCGTTGTTGATCCCCATGGACAGTGCTGTTAAAAACCTGGCTAAAGTTGAGCTGGCACCAGAGTCAGCCAGTGATTTCATGCACGGTCAGCCAGTTGCGCATTTATCCACTGAATCTTTTGCCGATGGGCATGTTGTGCGCGTCTATTTAACCCAGACTGGGACTTTTCTTGGTGTAGCACAGATAGACAAAAATAATCAAGCCGCTCCTAAACGCCTGGTTGTTTTTCCTGATCAGACGGCTTAAATATTAGCTAAGTGGCTTGTGTCCAGCTTTATGGCTTTAAGCCCTTGCTATCTTCATTTACGCCGCTATAATACGCACTCCCTGGCTTCGCTGAATTAGTGATCGGCAAGCTGTTTTGTTAATATTTTTTGGAGAATACCATGTCACTAACAACCGAACAAACCGCAACAATTATTGCAGACTTTGGCCTTAAACAAGGCGATACAGGTTCAACTGAAGTACAAGTTGCATTGCTAACTTACAACATCAATAAACTTCAAGGCCATTTTGCTGATCATAAGAAAGATCACCATTCACGTCGTGGTTTATTGCGTATGGTTAGCCAACGTCGTAAATTACTTGATTATTTGAAAGGCAGAAACGCCGAGCGTTATCAAGATCTTATCAAGCGTCTAGGTTTACGTCGCTAAATATAAGCAATAGCTGATTGTTGAAAAGACACCTTAGGGTGTCTTTTTTGTTTATCACGTCTTTTAAAGTGTGACACTTATATTATTGGCTAATATCTCCTCGTCTCCCTTGATATTGCAGTGTTGTTGGCTGCCCTCACTTATATACCAATTCACCTTAATATTTGCTCATTCAACGATTGATAATATTTCCTTAGCTGGGGTGTGAATTTTCTCGGTCTACTGATCAAACGTAAGCAAATCTAGTATCGCCCTTATGAATTGATCACATATCAAGTAGGAATGGCATGACTCCTATCGCCAAACATGTTGCATTTGGATATTCCTTTGCCGCCTAACGCTCGCTTTTTCTGTGGTAGGACGTTGCTTTTGACGCTTGGCTGCCACGTCAATGGCTTTGGGTATAAGATACTGTGATCGTCGGTTTTTCCATTTTTACTTTCTCGATTTTGATCCGCCTAATCTAAAAGCACAATCCGAGATGGGCGTTAGGCCAAGTTGACTGGCAGACGGAATCGTCTTCTGTGGAAGACTTTATAGCTGGGTGTCAAACACGTATTACTTAAAATGGCTAACTGTTTGGGGATTTTGCTTAGCAAGTTGGAGGGCAGTGCAAAGGTGAGTTAAATTGGCAGCTTAAAATTGCCATAACCTTAGCTTTCATCCCTTATTCTGCAGATAGCCAGCCATGTCATTTGCACTTAATGGTCGGCTAAAAAAGTAGCCCTGGATGACGTCACATTGCATCTTGGCCAGAATGTCGAATTGAGCCTGATCCTCAACGCATTCTCCAACTACCAATAAATTAAGGCTTTTCCCTAAGGTAATGATTGACTGCACAATGCCATCATTGGCCTGACTCTCACCTAACCCTTGAATAAAACTGCCGTCTATTTTTAAGGCATTAACGGGTAAGTCACGTAAATAGCTAAGACTTGAATAGCCCGTACCGAAGTCATCGATGGCGATATTAATATTCAAATTTTGTAATTGTTGTAACACTCTAATCGCTTTTTCAGTGGAGGATATAAAACTATCTTCTGTAATTTCTATTTCCAGATATTGAGCCTCTAATCCACTGGTCTTGAGTGCGTTTTGAATATCCTCCACACATTTTTTATGGAGTAGCGCGGAGACAGGAAAATTAACTGCCACCCTTATCTTAGGTAAGCCAGCTTGCTGCCAGTACCAGTTTTGTTGACAGGCTTCGTTTAGGACCCACTGGGTGATGTGGTGCATAAGCCCTATTTCTTCTACAAGGGGCAAAAATACCAGAGGGCTAATCACGGCAGATCCATTTTGCCACCTTATCAAAGCCTCCATACCGATAACCTTGCCAGAAATGGCACAAATTTGTGGTTGATAGACCAAAAAAAACTGCTGTTTTTCCACCGCCGTTCTCAACTGATTTTCCAATGACAGCCGCTCAACCGATTGGACCAACATATCAGGATGAAAGAAACAATATTGGCCTAAGCCTTTTTCTTTAGATTTATACATGCTGATATCTGCATGTTTTAGCAAACTCATGGGATCACCACCATCTTGGGGATAAATAGCAATCCCTATACTGGCTGATATATGTAGTTCATGGATATCTATCAAGATAGGTGAATTTAGCGATTTTACTACCTGGTCAGCGATTTTTTCTATGTCCGCAAGGGACGTGATATTCTCAAGTAACAATACGAATTCATCGCCACCCCAGCGCGCAACGCTGTCTGCTCCGCGAATGACGCCAGTCAGTTTGTTAGCAACATGGGATAGTAGTTGATCACCCACTAAGTGGCCCAGGCTGTCATTAATAACTTTAAAGCGGTTAAGGTCGAGAAACATCAACACCAGCATTGACGAACTTCGTTGGGCTTTGATGATGCCATGACTCAATCTGTCAGTGAGTAAATGCCGATTGGGTAATTGTGTAAGGGCATCATAGTTGGCTCGGTTATATAATTGTTCTGTGCGTATTTTCACTACACTTTCTAGCTGGTCACTGTGTTGTTGTAGTTGTTTTGTTCTTAATTTCACTACATTTTCTAATCTATTGCTGTCTGCCTGTAACTGTATTTTATGCTGTTCTATGGTATCCAACATAAGGTTGATACCCCTGAATAAGTCACCTAATTCGTCGTTTCTATTAAGGGTCAAACGTTTGTTATACTCGCGTTTTTGGGCTACATTACTGACTAAATTGATTAGCTGGCTAATGGGGGTGGTCAACCGCTTTTGCATATGCAAGTTTAAAATGTAGGCCAACAATAAACTTACTATATAAACCAAAATAATAATTAAGGCATAACGTTTTTGCTGTGCCTGCAGCGATTCGGTATCCGTCGAAATCAGGATATAGCCGAGTATTTGCTCGTCCAGATCTATTGAGGCATACCAGTACATATTATTATTGCTAAAAGATGCACCAAAGGATAACGCTTCTACGGGCAGCACTACCTGATCTTTGCGCATATATTCAGCAAAGAGTTGGTGGTTTGTATCAAATATCTGTGCATAACGTGTGGCGGGGTAATGTTTTAAAAATGCCAGGTTTTCAGTCGCTGCCCGTGTATCATTAAATAACAATGCTGAATGACTTACTGACGACAGCAACAGCCCTTTAGTGCGGGTAATATTGATTAGGTTGTCGGTATAATCACTAACAAAATTGCTATACAACAAGCCAGAGGCGAAGGCTAAAGTAAGCATGTTAATGCCCACAATAAGCCAAAACTGTTTGCGGAAAAATGACCTGGGTTTGGTATTATTAGCCTGCGTCATCGTTTTATCCGAGCTAATTTAAGTAATTCAGAGCTGACTATAAGGTCAGAGCTTTGTAAGACCTGCAGATCAATTTCAAAACGTAGTTTTCGCCCTTCAGTAAAAAATGTAATAGCGGTGCTAGGTTGTTTGATGTTTTTTGAATCGGCCACAATTAAGCTGTCAGACAGTACACTAAAGGGCCTACTTAATGCGGACTGGATATAACTAAGATGGCACAGTTGTGCTTGCTCAATTGCCACCACCTGTACCTTGGGATGATGCTTTTTAAGATCGCTGACCGCTACCAACTCTTGCATAAAGCTGAACATGGGTGACGAACTTTGTAAACACAATTTAAAAATGGGTCGTGGTGCGTTTTTAGCTATATCAGACCAGCTAATATACCGTGTGAAATTAAGTAAATAGGCACTCTTGAGTTTTTGCTCTTTACTCAAATTGGGCAGCGCATTAAGATGGCTACAAAATATTAACAGGCCTGTCAGCCAAACCATCTTTTTATACTTAAAATCCAATGATTTCATGTTTTAGGCTTAAGAAGAGGTGATGAATTGTATATTCGCACGCCACTTTTCTTTAGGTTGTGGCCCATTAAGATATTGATATAGAGGCTTGGACACCTGGATACTTAAACTATATTGTTCACTTAGACGCCAGTTAAAACCGGTCTTAAGACTGATTTTTTTTCCACCGAAATATTTGGGATTAGTAATGCTAGCAGGATATATAAAGGCGGCAGGAACCAACAAAGCGTTGTCTTGACCATTAATAGCTTGTGTATATTGAGCTTCACCACCAATAAACGTTTGTAGATTCGGACTTAACTCAAAACGATAACGGCTAGCAAGGCTATAGCTATTCCCCAATCGATAATTACGATCATTTATACCCGTACGGATAGTTGCAGCCAAACTGACATTAAAATCATGCTTACCTATATTCTGGTAGGTAAGTTGAAAGGGGAAATCGTAGGTGCCAGAGCCAATTTGCATGGTATAGGGTAATTGTTGGTCCCCAGGTGCACGGGGTGTATCACCTTTCTCATCAATTGAACCTGTAGGTAAACTTATCCCCATACTCAGCCAGCTTGTGCTGGATTGGGTTTCAAGTAATTTATAACTAGTCGACAGGACTGTGTCACCATATCCACTACTATTGATAGTAAAAGCGTTATAATTGCCGACTATACTGATGTGGTCAGTCGATTGGGAAATATACGGCAAGGTTAAGTGACCTTGCCACTGTAGACTAAACTGGTACCCGATAGTGACCAGATGTGCTTTTTGGGTGATGGTCGTGGGTATAATAGGGAAATTTTTATCATTGCGAATGTCACCGGGAGACCATAATACATAGTCGTTGCTCAGAGATTTGTCATCGTCCAAATAGCCTTCAAACTCAGCAAGTTTAAATTGATAGACAAAACTCCAGGGTGTTATTTTTTCTTTTGAATTTCCCTCATCGTCAATACTCAGAGCAAATAAATCTTCAAAGCTCATCTCGGCAAATTCGGTTGGGGTGCTCTGGGTGTAAGCGTCAAAAGATAACAATATCAGTGATAAGATAACGAGCGGTTTGTTTGAGGAGAGACTGGCGGTCAAAATCATAGGACCCTCTAGGTGGAAGCAAAACAGTAATAGTGAAACGTTTGTCCGGTTTCTAATAAGGTAATAAAAATATTTGTTACCAGCGGTAATTTTGTCACCCTATGAATTTACGTTAACAGATTAGAGCTGATTTTACATTAGCCAATAGTATAAGAGTCTCTCTTTGGGCGGCGCTATAAAAAACACCAGACTACCTATGGTAATTCTTTGTGGCGTCTTTCTATGCGGAGGTAAGGATGATCCCATGGCAAGAACGTGAATGCCTAATTATCACTCAACTGACTCGCGTCCTGCTAAAGTATAGCCTCAAAGTGAGCAGTATCCATTGCAGCCATATGTTGTTTAGATCTAACACTGGCTTTTCTGCTCGTATCAACTTTTATCATATTAACCCCAATATGCCTTAGGCGGGCGATATTCTCTGCTCTATGACCACTGTATATCTGACGGTTATCTTCACGCATCACTGTGTCCAGAACCCAGTCCAACTTACTTTCGATACCCCAGTGACGTCGTGCTGCTTTACCAAATTGCTCTGGCGTCAGCAGGGCAGAGCTAATGTAATAGCGGTATTATAACGACTCTTTTTGGCCATTATGCGGGTAGTTTATCGCCATACCAATGCTCTTTAAGTCAGCCCAATCAGAGAATACCTTGGCGATATCGCCTCCATCTAACACATGATATTCACGGGCTTTAATACCGCCATGTTCTTTCTCCATATGCAGGGTGGAGGTTTTATTCGTACAGGCGAATGCCTGTTTGATGCTATCGTACAAGCGCTGCTAATTGCCCTTGACCGCAATCAGGTAATCCGCTCCTTTATCTATGATGGTCTTGGTTATTTTATGTTGGAAGCCCATGGCGCTGATGGTGATAAGCCAACCTTTTTTCCAGTAGATTGAGTCAATAGAGAATAGCAGTGATTCCATTCGACTTAGCGTCTGTCTTAATTTGCCCGATAATTAAGCCATTAGCAGTGGTAAAGGCACTGACCATGGGAATGACAGATTGGCGGTCGTGACTTCCTTTTGTGCAAAAAATGTTCGAGATATTGTCCCAGGATGGTTATCTTATTCCTGCTTTTGCTATGGTTGATTCACTACAGCGTTAAATACACGAATTAAGCTTTAATCCCCTGCTCATTTAAAGCCGCCTGGCGCTCATTTTCGGTTAATATGCCAATAAAGGGAGTACGGCGTCTTAATTTTTGCATTTGTGGTGTATCCGCTAATACCCCCGCCAGGAATGCTTGCTTATCGTCGATATTTTCCAGCAAACAGCTCCACAGTAAATAACCTCCATGTCGTAATTGTCCATTGGCATAACGTTGTTCAATGATGGCTATCACCTGGGTCTGTAGGTGGGGACAGGCCAGTACTTTTTCTGCCATGGCCTGATGTAGAACCAGGATTTGTCGGTCAATATTGACATAATGGTAAGCACGTACCTGAGGTCTATTTGTTCCGCTGCGTTTGCTACGCGTAGAGTAAGTCATGATCTGAGCAAAGGTTGGAGCATATTTTCCAAACCGTTAACCTTTACTTCATGGATCAGCGCTAACTGCTGGCCCAGTTTCCCTTGGGGGAAGCCCTGTTGACTGAACCATACCAGGTAGGGTTCAGGTAACATTAATAATTTTCTACCAGCATATTTCCCAAAGGGCATAGTTTGATTGATAGCCTCCAGTAATGTCTGCTGATCCATCTCCATTATCCTTTTTCAGCCACTGACTCAACATGGTTTTGTTGGGTGTGCCACAACCGATGATAGGCGCCGCCTAATGTCAATAACTGCTCATGGCTACCTTGCTCGACTATCGCGCCATTGTGCATAACGACTATTTTATCGGCATCTATTATAGTCGACAGGCGATGGGCGATAACCAGGCTGGTGTGCCCTTGAGCGATGTCTTTAAGGGCTTGTAAAATAGCTTGTTCAGAGTGGCTGTCCAGAGATGAGGTAGCCTCATCAAACACCAGTATCGGTGGCTTTTTCAGTATTGTTCGTGCAATGGCCACCCGTTGTTTTTCACCGCCAGACAGTTTTAGTCCCCGTTCTCCGACTTTGGTGTTACTGCCATCGGGCAGGGCGCTGATAAAGGCATCCAGGTGGGCATAGTGAATCGCCTCATGGACTTTGCTATCCTTTGCATCAGGGCGTCCATAACGAATATTTTCGAAGATGGAATCATTAAATAACACGGTATCCTGAGGAACTATACCAATGGCGCTGCGCAGTGATTGTTGGCTTATCTGGCGGATATCCTGACCGTCTATGCTGATCGAACCTGAGTCCGGATCGTAAAAGCGAAACAGCAATTTGACCAGCGTGGATTTACCTGCGCCGCTTTCTCCCACCACCGCCACTTTTTGACCGGGTTCTATAGTGAAGCTGACATCATGCAAAATGGTGCGGTCTTTACGGTAGCTAAACTTGACGTGCTTAAACTCTATTTTTCCGCCGGTAACCTGTAATGTCTTATCGTTGTCTTGATTGGTTATCTTGGGCTGCTTACCTAACAAGGTGAACAGGTTTTCGATATTAGCCATAGAGCCGCGAATTTCCCGATACACAAATCCTAGGAAATTCAGAGGCATAAAGATTTGCATAGTAAATGCGTTTATCAGTACAAAATCACCTATGGTCATTTTGTTGTGTGCCACTTGGTAAGCAGCCATCGCCATCATACTGGTCATGGCGAGGGCGATAATTGCGGCCTGACCTCCATTTAAGGCAAACAGGGATAAACGGTTTTTACGCCTGGCATCTTCCCAAGTGCCTAACGCCACATCATATCGGTCAGCTTCATAAGACTCGTTGTTAAAATACTTTACGGTTTCATAATTCAACAGGCTATCTATGGCCCGCGTGCTGCTGGTGGAATCAGCCTGATTGACTTCTCTGACGTATTTGGTTCGCCAGTCTGTGGTTTTAAATGAAAAGCCGATATAGACCAATATGGACAACAAGATAATCAGTGCAAAACTGATGCCGTAGTTATAAAAAAGCACGCCAATAACCGCCAGTATTTCTAGCAGAGTGGGAATGATATTAAATACCAAAAAGCGCATCAGAAAACTAATGCCGCTGGTACCACGCTCTATATCCCGTGATAAACCACCAGTTTGCCGATTTAGGTGAAAGTCTAAATCTAATTTATGCAGGTGCTTGAAGACCTGCAGACTCATCCGTCGCATAGCACGCTCTGTTACGCGCCCAAATAAGGTATCGCGTATTTCGCCAAACAGCACATTAGCTAAACGTAATAAACCATAAGCCGCAATGAGCCCAAAAGGCACCAGTATCAAGGCGTCTTCGGGGGTTTTTAAATTTAGTGTGTCTACTGCATGTTTTAAAATAAAGGGCAGACCAATGCTGGCAACCTTTGCGATAATCAAACACAGCAGGGCAAGAAATACTCGACCTTTGAATTCAAGCAAGTAGGGCCAAAGTTGTTTTAGCACCCGCCAGTTAAGTGCTTGTGATTGGTCAGTGGGGGAATGATGTGGTCGCATAATTCTCTTGTAGGTAGCAACGGGTAGTCGCTAGTTTATCAGCATTAACCGGGAACACCGAATCCAGTCTTGGGCTGTGGAATTAATCCCACACCGCAGTAATATTACGTCCGGCATCTTTAGCCCGATATAAATTTTCATCGGCACGACCTACAGCCTGGTCGATAGTGTCGCTGACTTTAAGTTGGTATATGCCTATGCTGACGGTTATGTTGAGTTCTTTGTGTGGTTTGCAAAACAACGTGCTGGCGATTTTATTACGCAATTTCTCCCCTAGTATGTAGGCTTGTTTTTGGTCAGTTTCCGGTAACATAAACAAGAACTCTTCACCGCCCCATCTGGCAACGGTGTCCTGCGCCCGTAAACTTTGTTGAAAAGATTGGGCGATCTGTTTAATGACTAAATCACCTGTTTCGTGGCCACGCTGATCATTAATGCGCTTAAAGTGATCGATGTCACACATCATCAATGTCATACTTTTTTGACTACGTTTGCTTCTCTGTTGTTCATATTCCAGCTTTTCCAGCATACCACGACGGTTTTGCAGACCAGACAAGGGATCAATCCTAGCCTGGCGTTCAAATCGCTGATTCAGCTTTTGTAAAATCTTGAAAGAACGCTGTCTGGAATATTCGTAGCAATAAAATAACAAACTGACAGTCAAGAAGGAATAGATAAGCCTAGACTTAAAGTCATCACTGTAGCGGTTAAGCAGTAATTGGTTATCGGGATAAAACAAGATCACGGTGGTCATTCCCATAAAGAGGCTAAGATTACGTAAACCTGTGCGCATACCACCAAAAAAGAAGGCGACAGGGGGGACTATATATATCCATAGTGGCCCTGTATTACTAACGCCACCGCTGACGACCAGATAAAGCATCAGAATCATAAGTGAAAAAGTGACTAGGTTAGCTGAAAATTGATAGCTATTTTTGTTGCTATGATGTTTGAGAATTAACCTGGACGATAAAAATAAAATACAAGCTGACC
>JBKEFM010000167.1:0-9650 GCA_046709505.1 Paraglaciecola sp.
TTCAATTGTTGATCATCAGGATCTGCGGCTAATAAGGGTTTGAGTAAGGCACTTGCCCTTCCGTAATAACGACTGGCCAAACCCGGCAAACTGGCATCGTTCAATAATTGTACAATGAAAACTTTTGTTTGTTGTGAAGCTGGGGGAACTGTCCAGCTGGTGACTATGCTTTGATCCGACTGGGGTACATAACTTTGTGCCTTAAGTGATATTGACATCCCCCTGCACATGAAGTGCCCCTCCACAAATTAAAAGAACTTAAAAGCAGTGATCGCTTTTAAGTTCTTTTAAACTAACCAGAGTATAAACTTGAGATTGTTGGTAGCGTAGACGTAAAAGCGAGATAAATTAACCGGTATTTCTTAATTCACAGTTACCAGCCAAAAATCCACCCATAATCCTTTAGTCAGCTAACCCTTTAGGCATATCACCTCGTAACTCTTGCCAGATTTTACCACTTTCAATGCCGTATTGACGGATCAACAGGGGAACTTGTTGATAATCACCGAGCTTGGCCAATTCAAGAAGATTTTGGTAATATGCCTGCGTCAGGGTACGGGACTTCTCTTTTGAAAAGTAATAAGCACCTATCCGCCCATACAGGCCTCTAAAGCCATTCATCATCAACACATAAACCGGATTACCTGAAGCAAACGCCAGATCATGGTTTAATTGATAATCCTTTGCTGCAAACGCAGCACCGTCTTCAGGGATATCTACGTAACGCTCAAGTATTTCTACCGTTTTTTCGGCGTTATTACGTATCGCACCACGAATAAATACCGCACTGAGGTTCGTTCTGGCGGCGAGCAAATGATCCACTAGCTCTGGTATTCCCTCTTCGTCAAGGCGAGCCAGTGTTTCCAAAATATTCAAACCAGAGGTTTCCCAAAAGTTATTAACCTTAGTCGGTTTACCATGTTGGATGGTCAGCCATCCGTCACGGGCCAAACGCTGTAATACCTCACGAAGAGTAGTGCGTGTCACCCCTATTAACTCGGAAAGTTCTCGTTCAGCGGGAAGAATCGTCCCTGGGGGAAAGCGACCGCTCCAGATAGACTCAACTATGTATTCTTCGGCAAATCCTGCAGGACTCTGCGCCTTATAAATCATTCATTCACTCGCTAGGTTAAAGGTTGTCACTCGACTTGCAACTGATTGTACCAGATTGTACCAGATGATTTTTGCTGGGAACAACGAATCTTTAACAAGATGTTAATTATTCTCAAAATGGTAATATACAGCAAGTACACTGCCACCCTTCATTTTGTCAGTTAAATGTTGCCTAGCATGCGATTTACCTTGCATTTTTAGGCCACAAAACTTACAAAGTAGTTATAAAAGCTAGAAAATTTTAAAGGTTTCAATCTATGCAACAATCAATCCCCTTGGCACTATATGCAAACTTTTTGGGGCACGCACCCGGATGGTATAAAAAAGCCATCATCGCGTTCCTGATAATTAACCCCATGTTATTCTTGTTAGACCCTTACTTAGCGGGCTGGGCACTGGTATTAGAATTTATTTTCACTTTGGCTATGGCGCTTAAATGCTATCCGCTGCAGCCAGGAGGATTGCTTTTAATCGAAGCTTTATTTATCGGTATGACCACTCCCGGGCATATGCAGCACGAGATAGTGGTCAATATCGAAGTGGTACTGTTACTGGTATTTATGGTTGCTGGCATTTATTTCATGAAAGATTTGCTACTACTGTTATTCACCAAGTTATTACTGACACTTAAAAACAAGGCAGCGCTGTCTATTGCCTTTGCTGCCTCAACGGCTGTCTTATCTGCTTTTTTGGACGCCTTAACCGTAGTGGCGGTCATCATTGCTGTGGGTATGGGGTTTTATTCGATTTATCATAAAGTTGCATCGGGTAAAGATTATTATGCGGATCATGATCACACCAGTGATGATCACGTCGAATCAAGTAGACGTCAGGATCTGGATGATTTTCGCGCTTTTTTACGTAATCTGATGATGCATGCTGCAGTAGGTACCGCACTGGGTGGGGTAATGACCATGGTCGGTGAACCACAAAATTTGATCATCGCCCAAAAAGCGGGTTGGAACTTTACTGAATTTTTTATCCGCATGGCACCTGTGACCCTTCCGGTATTTGTATTTGGTTTGCTAACCACCTACCTGTTGGAAAAATTTCGTCTATTTAGTTATGGCGCACAACTACCTGAAGTAGTACGTGAAATATTAACCTCTTATAGCCAACATCAAAACGATGCCCGTACATCTCAAGACCGCGCTAAGTTATGGGTTCAAGGCCTGATCGCCGTATGGTTAGTAGTAGGCTTGGCGGGTCACTTCGCTGCTGTGGGATTGATAGGCTTATCTATTATTGTGTTGACCACCTCATTAAACGGGGTGATAGAAGAGCATTCTTTGGGCAAGGCGTTTGAAGAAGCGTTACCCTTTACCGCCCTGTTATGTGTATTTTTTGGGATAGTGGCGGTGATCATTGATCAGGGGCTGTTCATCCCGGTAATCGATTGGGTATTGACCTTTGAAGGTCAAACTCAACTGGTTATGTTCTATCTGGCTAATGGTGCTTTATCCATGGTCAGTGATAACGTATTTGTGGGCTCGGTATACATAACCGAAGTGACAGCTTCCCTTAACCAAGGACATATCACTCGTGACCAGTTCGACTTACTGGCGGTAGCGATTAACACCGGAACCAACCTGCCCAGTGTAGCAACACCAAACGGCCAGGCAGCCTTCTTGTTCTTGTTAACCTCAGCAATTGCACCGCTGTTAAGATTGTCATACGGTACTATGGTTTACATGGCCATTCCCTACACAATAGTGTTAACGCTGGTTGGCTTGGCAGCGACTTATTTTGGTTTATCCGATCTGACCAGCTGGCTGTATGATGTGCACCTGATAGAGCATCACAGTGCCGCCGCGGCAGCCGCTGCTGCTTCGGCCCACTGATACTCAATGGTGTTATTCAAGCACCACTATAGTGGTGCTTTTTTTTAGCCCTGCGTTATCCATAAAGAGTGAAATATGATCAGTTTGCATAAAATTTCCACCTTGCCTACCCAACGCTGGCCCTGGCTATTGTTGTTCATTTCAACATTAGGATTGGAAGTGGCGGCTTTATTCTTTCAATACGCTTTGGATCTGCGGCCCTGTATTATGTGTATATATCAGCGTACGGCAGTATTTGGCATTATGTTTTCGTGTTTACCCGTACTATGGGTAAACACGTTGCTCACGCGTTCAATTGCCTATATAGGATGGGGCGTGTCTGCTATATGGGGATATTTTATCGCCCTGGAACATGTGGATATTCAGGGTGCCAGTAATGCATTTTTTGCAACCTGTGAAATCGTGCCTAATTTTCCGTCTTGGTTGCCATTACACGAATGGTTGCCTAACATTTTTGCAGCAACAGGTGACTGTGGAGATATAAACTGGTCATTTATGAACATAAGCATGCCCCAATGGATGATGATTATATTTGCTACCTTTAGTCTGATTTGGTTCGTCGTATTACTCACCCGACTCGTAATGCAACGCCGGCTATAATCAGTCCTACTGACTAAATTGCCCAGGGCTTATGCTCTGGGCCTCAAGTGGATCCCCGCCAATATCTAGCACAGTGAGCCGCCGGCTGCTTCAGTTCAATCTTCTTCACCAGAAGGAGCAGTCAAACCTGGAGACTTTTTGAACATCTAAAAATACGACTTGAGATACATTTTGTTGCTTTACCTGTTGCATACCTTCATCCCTTTGAATTAATCAGATAATTAGCATAAATATCTAAGCCGTTCGTTTAAATGTCAAAGTAGTGCAATTTATGCTGGCAAATAAATTAAAAAGCTAAGTAATAACTTACAATATGCTAAGTTTCCATAAGATTTAAGATGCAACAGGAATAAATACATGAAAGAAACTCAGCTACTGGACGACCTGGACATCAACTTAATTGCTACCTTGCGCAAAGATGGTCGAGCCCCCGTAGCAAAATTGTCGCAAATTTTAGGGGTATCAAGGGCGACGGTGCAAAACCGTTTAGACAGGCTCCTCAACTCAGGCGCTATTTTGGGCTTTACCATTCGTGCCCACCACGAAGTAGAGCAGAATGTGATAAGAGCCATCATGATGATCGAAGTAGCAGGAAAATCTACCTCGCAAGTGATTCAAAAGCTTCGTGGTATACCAGAACTAACCCATCTGCACACCACTAATGGCGGATGGGATTTAATTGCCAATATTCAAACCACGACTTTAACCGAGTTTGATCGGGTACTAAGCATGGTGCGTATGACGCCTGGGGTGATAAACAGCGAAACCAGCATTTTGCTACGCTCAATTGGCCATGTCTGAGGATCACCGCTTTGCTCATCTTAACCGACTATTAGCACTATCAAACCTCAAGAGATAAAATAGCCTTAGGATAAAAAGCCCTTTATATAACAAAAGATTTAAGTTCTGTCATCCCTTTTGGCTGACACCGACGAGCCAGGCTCTGTTTTTATTCCAGATCCTTTAAAGGCCACATGGCTATGTAATCTTCAAAATGTTCTAGGTCAACATCGCGATCAAAAACAGTTTTGCCCCGTACTGACATACCCACTTTGTGCATCTTGGCCTTTTTCCCCTTGTTCAGCAAAGGGTGCCAGGAGGCTAATCCCCGTCCTTCGTGCAAGCGACGATAACTGCAACTGGTAGGCATGAAAAATATATCGTCAATATTCTTCTTCGTTAACTTCACACAATCAGGTACGAGCTTGGTACGCTCGGCATACTGGGTGCAGTTGCAGGTTTTGGTATTGAGCAGACTACAGGCGATATTGGTGTAATGCACTTGTTCGCCCGCCTTAATATGGTCAGTGGTGGCGGCCTCTTCCACATCGTCATCTTCGATAAACTTGTGTAAACAACATTTAGCACAGCCGTCGCAGATCGATTCCCATTGGCTTTCGTTCATTTTTTCTAGTGGCGTGGTGAGCCAAAATTTATCAATCATAGTTTATGTACCAACCAGGATACGGCCTGGTTTCTTAAAGTTAAATTACGTATGGGTAAATTGTATTTCTGACAGATATTGACAATCAGCTGGTTAAAATTGCCTTGTTCAATGATAAGTCTGGCTACACGTAAGTCGCCTAACCAATCGTCATCCCGCATACAAATAAAAATATCCAGCATAGAACTCTTATCATAAGCCACGACCAGTTCTGGCATATCCAGTAAAATACCGCAAAAGTGATAGTGGAGAGTTAACGGGATGGCTGCCTTGAGTAAATTTTCGATTTGTGCGGGATCATATACCCAAGTGACTTCAAAATATAGGTTCAGATCTTTGCCAGGAAGTCAGGGTAAGGCACAACACCTAGGAAATGGCATTCCCTTTTCACGGGTTGTAACGCAGCACTGGTTTTCTGCCTAAGTTCACTGCGGGTGGATTTGATATCCACAACGGAGTTGCCCCAACTGCTGCGTTATTTGTATTGGACATAGGAAGCTATACCTCAACAAAAATGTCTGGTATTTGACGATTTAAATTCCCGCTGCTCTGTGCATTTTGAGGTCACTTGGGTATACACTTTTCCCTGAGCTTGGAATATCACCAGCTTGTTTTGCACATCCAGGCAGTGGGTATGAAACTCATGGTTTTATATTCGCTTTCACAGTAACGCCAGGATAAAGCTAATGGGCATATCATCAGTTTTAGTCACAATATCTATAACACCTGAGTTTCAATGATAAAGTGCCCTGTTAGCTCTCCCACCAAACGATCACCGCTATTTAACGCTCCTACGCCTTTAGGTGTGCCAGTTAACACTATATCACCGGGTAACAGGGTGAAGGACTGGGATATTTCAACTAGCAAGGCAGTCATGGTGCGCAGCATATCTTGGCTCTTTCCCTGTTGCCGTATTTCCCCATTTACCTGCAGATTAAATTCGATATTTTGTTCGACGTTAACATCAGCACTGGCCACAAACCCGGACACAGGGCAACTGTAATCAAAAGCTTTCGCTCTTTCCCATGGATGACCTTTGGATTTAAGTTTTTCCTGCATATCCCGTAAAGTGAGATCTAGGCCTAAACCTATGCCATAAATAGCTGATTTTGCCTCACAAGCCGTAGCGTTACAAAGCGGCTCATCGAGTAACACGGCCAGTTCAATTTCGTTATGGCAACTGCCCTTGCCTTTGGGGATAACCAGCGGTTTAGCAAGGGAGCATAAGGCGGTGCTGGGTTTGATAAACAGTAGCGCTTCATCGGGTAACTCATTATTTAGCTCACGTATGTGCGCCATATAATTACGCCCTACACAAACGACTTTACCTGGGGGTAAATCAATTTTATGTCCTGCCTGATCCTGGTGATAATACATCTAATGACCTTTTTTAATGCGATCGGAGAGATACCCCACTGTAGTACCAAAATAGGTAGAACGGTTCCAGCGCATCAAGGTATGGAAATTTTCATAGACCAAATACACTCGTCCTTGTGGCCCATCAGGCATTATCAATGAGGCCTGAAGCAGGTTATCGGGTAAATCATTGCCGTCATATCGGCGCACCCCGAGCGTTTGCCAGGCAGCCAAAAATTGCATTTTATTTTTATCCAGTCCTGCCAGGCTGCGGTCAAAATTAGTAGGCAGCTTGACTTGTCGCCCCCAGGTGATTGAATCATCCCAGCCTTCATTTTTCAAAAAATTGGCGATAGAGGCAAAAACGTCCGCTTGATTACGCCAAATATCCTTTTTACCGTCACCATCAAAATCATAGGCATAATGCAAAAAGGAAGTCGGCATAAACTGACTTTGCCCCATGGCCCCAGCCCAGGATCCCAAAAATTTGTCCGGGCTAATATGTCCTTGCTGCAAAATTTCCAGAGCCGCAAATAATTGTTTTCTAAACATGACTTCCCGGCGACCTTCATAGGCCATGGTCGTCAATGAGGAAATAACCGGGTAATGACCCATGAGTTTGCCAAAATTGCTTTCATTGCCCCATAGCGCCACAATAAACCTGGCCTGCACCCCAAATTTTTTCTCTACTTTGGCAAGCACTTCACCATGGTCTTGATAAAGTGCCAGGGCCTGCTCTACTTTCCAATCCGGTACCCGGGTGGCTAAATAAGTATCAAGAGTTAACTTGGTTTCAGGCTGATTTTTATCCGCTTTAACCGCTCTTTGGCGAAAGGTGGCCTCTGCAAAAATCTGATCCAAAAAGGTCTGGCTATAACCTTTTTCTAACGCTTCCAGCTTGATATCTACAATATATTGTTCGAATCCCGCCTGAGACTTTTCCTCATCAGCCCGGGAATGCAGGCTAAGGGTTAATCCTGTCAACAAACATGCTGTTAACCATATTTTAATCCGCATAGTATCTCCTGGGTTATTTTTATCTCAATGATCCTAAACCAGCACACTACAGGCCAATTGCCGCCAGCTATACACACTACGCCAGGGGATCACACCGGTGTTTACTCCAGAGGATTCTGGGCAAGATGGATTTTTAACAGGTTTTCCTCTGGTGGCGGTAGCTGCAAATGAAACCCATTATTAGCCAATTCTATCCGCAGGGAAGGCATATCCAATTGGGCCAAGGCTCGGTCTTTGTGAAGGGGCATCAACATAACAAACTGCGGTGTGCCAAACATCGTCAGCAGCGCCGGTGGCACCTTGGAAAAATCGTCACGCCCCGGTACATACAGATAGGTATCGCGTTTTTTGCTACTTTTATAAATGGCACAAAATAAGAGGCTATTTTTCATCACTGGGCAACTTCAGACTGTCAATTTGAGCCAATTTTTGACGTAGCAGAGGTTCCCGCCAACCGCCAAGCAGGTCTGGCTGCAGCTGTTGTGCACGGGTTTCATCCAGGCTAAACCAACACCATTTCAGTAACTGTTCCACCTGTTTTTTCGATCCTATCAATTCCACCGGAATAGCCATTTCCTGTGCAACGTTCATACAGACTTCGCGCACGGCAGTGACGGTCTTTTTATACCCAGGAAAGTCAACCAGACGTTCAACATTAGGCGGGTAAGCCTCTTCAGGTAAAGCATCAACCCCGAGCACTATATCAAGCATTGCCTGGCCGTTGATGCGTACTTCCTGGGAGGTTAATCCGGGCACTTGTTGCAATGCGGCTTTGGTGGTCGGCAGGCATCTGGCTACCTCCAGCAAATGTGCTTCACGTACCACGAAATTCAGAGCAAGATCCCGTGACTGGGCTTCCCTGGTGCGCCATGCAGCCAACTGCTGTAAAACATATAACGACTTACCCGTTAGATGCCAATTATGTTTAATATTCAAATAGAGCAATTCGTAAGGGATTTGGCTTTGTTTTTTGCAGGCCAAATGAGCAATTTCAGTATAGACCCAAGCCAGTTTATGCTGATTTACTGTTTTGGCATGTAATTCAGGATAAAGTTGCAAAAGATACAATACATCGTAGGCAGCATACTGGCACTGCTGGGGGGAAAGCGGCCTGGCTAACCAGTCGGTGCGGGATTCACCCTTGTCGACATGTACCCCTAACATCACATCAACCAGCTTAGCATAGCCCAATGAGGGTCCCATGCCCACTAATGCGGCGGCAAACTGACTGTCAAATAACGGTTGTGGGATCACCTGCAAGGCGTACCAGAATGTTTCGAGATCTTCTGAGCAGGAGTGCATGATTTTCACTACTTGCGGATCCGTTAACAAGGTTTTTAGGGGCGTAAAATCGCTGATAGCGAGGGGGTCGATAAGCACTATTTGCTGCCCGTCGTAAATCTGAATCAAACCCAGCTGCGGATAAAGCGTGCGGGTTCTCACAAATTCGGTATCAACTGCTATGGCCTGAACCTTCGCTGCCTGGTTACAAAACATCTGTAATGCTTCGTTGGTGGTGATTAAAGTATATTGCACTAGTTTCCAAAATAATAAAAAGCCAGCGAAAGCCGGCGGTTATACCCAAATGACCTCAAAAGGTGCTTATTCGTCGCGAAGTTCTCTGCGCAGTATCTTACCAACATTAGATTTTGGAAGCTCATCCCTAAACTCAACTATTTTAGGAACTTTGTATCCGGTTAAATGCAGCCGACAGTGATCGATCAAGGCTTTTTCGGTTAATGAGTCATTTCTACGTACGGCGAATAATTTGACTATTTCACCTGATGCCTCGTTAGGGATACCCACAGCAGCCACTTCAATAACGTCATCATTCAAGGCGGCAACTTCCTCTATTTCATTAGGGTAAACATTAAATCCCGAGACCAGGATCATATCCTTTTTACGATCAACTATATAAAAATAACCTTCTTCATCACAACGGGCAATATCCCCCGTTGCCAACCAGCCATCGTTAATCAGCTCAGCCGTCGCTTCCGGGCGATTCAAATAACCCACCATGACCTGAGGGCCTTTTACCAGCATTTCACCGACCTCACCTATAGCCACTTCGTTACCCTCATCATCCACCAGTTTAATATCCGTGGAAGGAACAGGCATGCCGATAGAGCCTTTATACGCTTTTAATTGTGGCGGATTCACGGTCACTATAGGACAGCATTCAGTTAACCCATAGCCTTCTAGCAATACATGACCGGTGAGTTTTTCCCAGCGCTTGGCTACCGAGCTTTGCACAGCCATGCCCCCCCCGAGGGAAAATT
>JBKEFM010000168.1:0-9630 GCA_046709505.1 Paraglaciecola sp.
GACCAAAGTCAGAATTATTTTCACATCCTCTTTAGTCATATGGGTTGGTTGACCGGTTACTGGTCTCATTCCTTGAAGACTTTGGTGGGGCCATTTTAGGCTATGCAGATCACCTCACAACCTACCTAAATAACTGGTTTAGCGATTAATTGAGTCTATTGCTGATATTTAAAAAAACCAATAAGTTTATCTAGTTTAATTTTTAAGATCTTATCAACTACATCTGAGTTGGCATCTATGTCTAGTCAGATGGCTTTTTCTGTGATGGGTATACTTGATTGGTATATGCTTAGATCTCGTTTGAGTATTGATAGCTTTCTCTTAGAATAAAAAATATTAATACGTTGGCAGTATATCAAAAGCGACGGTTAATCTTTCTTGCGGATCTGAAAATGGTTCGGTCCCATGCCAGAAGCAAGAAGGGAATAGCACCAGGGTCCCCACTTCTGGCTTTATCCATAGTTCTGTTTCTTGTGGCGTTTGTAATTCAATACCGCACTTGCCAATACCTAGCCATCCCTTTTTGTCATTGGTAATCCCCGGTAAAGAAACATAATAAGCGCTGCTATACCAACCTTTACTATGAATGTGTGGTACGTGGTAGCCTGCGCTTTTCAAACGTATACTCCAGGACGCAGTTAATTCTATGCCCTTCCCTATCCTGCTAGTAATAGGGTGAGCGGGATCCTTTTGTAACCTTGTGAAAAAACGCTGAGCAGTATTAGTCAAACTTGACTTTAAATCCCGAATAATAGGATGAGGCCGATCAAATAATCTTCCGCTAGTTTGAGTCCCACCACGAACCGACTGGCCTAAGGGATTTTGCTGCATAGAATGCAACTCATTTATCGTTTCGCAGAGCAATGAATTAAAGCTATCAACACTTTTATAATGACAGGGTAAAATAAGCTCTTGTGCTGCTACTAATTGTTTAAAGTTACATAAATATGCATAATATTCACTCAACTCATGCCTTTTGATGACACTTTTTAAAGCTAGATAAAATTGGTCAAACGGATGGTTTTTAACCAATCGTTCAACTAATTCATTTGCTCTTTCATATTCGCCTTGAGCTAAAAAGGCAACGACTACTGTCTCCAATACATGTTGATGACTAATCAATAATTCTCTATTTTTCTCAAAGAAACGAATTATATCGGTAAAACGTTTCTGCTTTTTCCAAATCGAGATTTGCAGCACACCAGTCAGCAGATGATCATCCGTATCGGCTAATAATTTAAATAACTGAGTCTGAGCCTGATCCAGTTTATCTCCCACAATCAACTGTCGAATTAACTCTGCAGTTATGTCAATCTTGCCTTCACTTTCCGCTACCCGCAAACTGGCAGTGTAGTCATTATCGCCTGTTTCGTATCGTAAAGAACACAAAGTACGATGAAGCGGTATGCTTTTCGGTTGCCTTTTCAACCCTTCAGTCAAGGTAATAAGAGCATTTTGGATTTCACCAAGATCAAGATAAGTTAGTGCCAAATCTTCATATGCGTCTGCCGTATCCGTTCTTACTTCCAACAGCCGGCTAAAGGCCAGGGAAGCATCTCGCAATTTCCCCGATTGGCGCAAAAACCATGCATATTGAACTTTTACGTTAATATCTTGAGTGGCAATCTTGATGGCCTTGCGTAAAAGAGTACCTGCCAGATCATTCAATCCAAGGGTCATTTGAAAACTTGCGTAATGCAGTAATACCTGAATCTCATGAGGCTCAAGATCAATAGCTTTTTGAAAACTCACGCTAGCGGATCCATAATGTCGCAGTCCAACTTCACATTTAGCTTTTACCAGCCAGAGATTAAAATTGTTTGGAGCCATTTTAAGGGCCTTTTCACATTGCTGCAAAGCAGACTGCATATCGCCACATTTTAACTGATTAGCAGCGACTGCATGGTGAAGATCACTCTGATTGGGATTACTTACAAGCGACAGCAGAAAATATTTACGTGCCAGTAAGTTTTTATCTAATCTCTCATATACACCACCAATAGTGCGGAACAAGCGAAAATCTTTCAGCCCAGCGGACTCTAATGTGTGCAATAATTCGAGGCCAGCATTTAACTCGCCAACATGTATATGTTGCATCGCTGTATTTAGAGTAATCTGTATATTTTGCTTTGGGATAGTAGAATTCATTTTGTGGGATTAACTTCTCTTCAATTGCATGTGGTGTCATTCTGATTTGAGATATAAACAAGCTCCGTTTGCATTAGTTTCAACAATATCATTTAATTCTTACATAGCATACAGGACAGGACTTTGCCACAAATTCTAAGCCAAATATTATCAACCATTGATTTACAAATAAAACAGAAAAACTTAACTGCAGCGTTGGAAAGTTATTCGAAACTAAAGTCTATCGCCCCTGAAAAACCAGAAGTATTATTTGTTTCAGCCCAATTGGCAATGATGCAGGGCCGATTTCATCAGGCATATTTGTCATTATTATCCATTGCCGTAGATGACAGTAGCCCTGCTAAAATATTGGAAAAAACCCTTAAGTTTGCCGTCCAACTGGAACTTCATTTTGTGGTATTAAGGTTACTAGAACGACTAACAGATTTATTTCCTGATAATGTGCAGTGTCTATATCACAAAGGCCTTGCTAACGCCCAATGTGGAAACATTGAGCAAGCCATTACGTTATTTAAAAAATGCATTAAATTACAACCAGAAAACCCTTACATATTATTGAATTTGGGTCATATGTACAAAGCTTTAGCAAATACTCCATCGGCAGTCCAAAATTACCAGGCATTTATACAAAAAAGCCCCCAACACCAAGGAATGGGGTATTGGAGCTTGGCAGACCTAAAAAACTTTGAATTTGATGATGCTGCACTTAAGTCTCTATCTAATTATACCTTGGCAAGTAATACACCTGAAAATTTAAAAAATCTTGGTCTTGTGCAATTTGCATTATCACGGGCACTTGAACAAAAAAAAGACTATGCAAATGCCATAACCACCTTACATAATGCGAATCAAAATACAGGCCAGAGCAGAATATTCAGAAAACAGGCTTACATAAACCTGATCACTGATTTGTGTAGCCATGTGCCAACCGAAAAAATTAAAGACCAAGCATCTGATTGTCGGCCCGTATTTATAGTTGGTATGCCCCGCTCTGGCACTACCCTAACCGAGCAAATACTTGCCAGTCATAGTCAAGTACACACTACCGATGAATTGCCCTTTATGGAAAGAGCGGCCATGCAAATGTCATCCCCTGGGGGTTACACCGCAGGTTTGCTCAATATAAATCAGAAAAAATCTTCAGAATTAAGAAATTATTATCTTACACAAGCTCGGCAATACTTTGACTCTGATGAGGGAAGTCCATGTTTTATTGATAAAAACCCCATTAATTTTTTACATATAGGGCTTACTCTAAGATTATTCCCAAACGCTAAAATCATATGCCAGTTGAGGGATCCTATAGATAATGTTCTTAGTATCTACAAGCAACATTTTAGTAAAGGCTATGATTTCGCCTATAATATTGAAGACATAATTTGTTATCTGAACGGTTATTACCGCTTACTAAAGCGCTACCAGCAACTATACCCAGGATCAATTTTATTGTTCAGTTATGCCAACCTGGTTGAAGCACCGGAGAAAAAAATTCGCCAATTAATAACCTTTTGTGAACTTGAATTTGAAAGTGACTGCTTGAATTTTCATCGTTCAACACGCAGTGTCTTAACCCCAAGTTCCAGCCAGGTAAGACGGCCTATCAATAAAAAATCAATTAACAGCAGTAAACAATACAAGCCGTTTCTAGCACAATATAAGGATCAATTTAAGCAGCTAGAGAATAAAATGAACCTGCTTATCAACAGTGATTAAAGCTGTTTTTAACCTCCACATTTAATGCGGAGTCAATAATACAATGTAACAACATTCTAGGTGCCTGAGTACCATTGGTAAGTTTGAGCTTATTGTCTAAATGCCTGACACTTTCAAAGGCCTTAACTCTTAACTCATGGTAGTGCCTCCAGCCAGCTTCCTGCATGCCATATAAACTCCATAATTTACGCCAATCTGCACAAAGCATTTGCACCTTACGGGTCATTTCCTCAATGTAGACAAATTCGTTGCCCTCGACCTGATTTATTTCTTGCAGTAAATCAGCAACCAGGCCATCCATTTCACCTGGCGACATCACCAAGGGAACATTAAAAGATTCAGTTAATATTTTGCTGCTTTCACCCGGTTGATACGGTATTTTTTTGGGTTCAAATTGCTGCATACTTTGCTTAACCCATGGGATTTTCGCCATATTTAACCTTTCCCAAAATGCCGAGGAGCCAGCAGTGTCAACAACAAGATGGACGCGAAAAACATCAGAATGATTCACTACCTTGTGGTATTTCCATGAATTAAAAATCCAGCATTCACCCGCCTTCATATGTACCTGTTTATCGCCACAATGAAAAACCACTTTTTCGTCTGTCACAATGGGAATGTGGATACGCACACGTTTATACCAGTGGTAATTGATGTCTGAATGCAGGGGTACTTCGCACCCCGGTGCTAACCCCATTAAACGAGAACGACCAAATACTTCGCCAAATGAGGCGAGTATCTGCTGGATGTATTCAGACTGAAACAATGGCTTTGCAGCCATCATCGGTCCTTTAAAAAGGTTATTATTTTCACCATTGACAGAAATTAGTGGTATGGAAAAGTTACCTTTAAATCCTTCGTGATGAGGCACCCAGTCGGTGGAGTCAAATCTTTTAACTTCCTGCTGCATTTGCTGTGTGTCAAATACATAAGGCAATTGATAAAATTCATGTGGTAACTTCATTTTCTGCTCCTATAGCAACAGGGTATCCGTTTGAGCGAGGTGCACGTTAATATTCTTGATAGTGTCTCGTAAATTGTCCATGTGCGGCAAAATTTCATCGGCGTTCATTCGCCATTTTTGCTTATCTGGCAGGCTCAGGGTATACATTGAAAGCGGTAAAGAATTGTTTTGTACTAATCTGTCTATGGGCCCTAAGTCCAGCCCAGCAAACGTTAATATTGATTTTAATACCGCAGACGGATCCTCAACAAACGAATCATAATTCACAGTACAGTACTGATCATTGTTGAGTTTACTTAAGCTTTGTGTAATAGCGCTATTGGCCGCCTGCCATTGAAATGCGGCTATTTCAGATAATGGATTCCCCAGTTGGCTTTTCCACCCATCAGGCAATAGTAAGGACCAGCCACCAGGCCAACCAGGTAAGTCGGGATAAGTCATAAAACGTCTGGATTGCCAAGCCTGCATAATGCTACTGATATTAGGTCTTGGATCGCGAACCAGGTATATAAACTTTGCATCGGGAAACACAGAATGCAAAAAATCCACACGCAGGGCGTTCTTGGGCGTTTTCTCTAAAAAACGTAAATGACTTAAGCCTTCATATGGCAACCGACGACCTGTAGCACTGCGAGCATTGGCAATAAACCGCTGCTTTAATGTGCTACACACTTCATCGCTGGCATCATCTGACGTCAGCTTGTTGGAAATATACCCTCTGGCTACTGTGCTAAGCTGAGGTACATGTTCTATTACAGCGTGACTTTCCCCCCCTATAGTCCACAACTGTGGATGTCTGGACAAGGCCTCAAATAATAAGGTACTACCTGCTCTGGGAGCAGACAAAATAATAATTGGAGAATTTATGTTATTCAAAATCGCTATACCTTTATACCACTCACACAATAAGCGATTAAATTACCGTTGCCATCGACTATTTTTCTAGTCATGTTCACATTCAGATTATATTGATCCAATAATAGCATCAATGTTCGCTTTTTATTGTCATCCAACGCAGCTTGTGACAAGTCACTCAAACGTTCAATTTGCCCCATTAACTCTCGTTCAAAAAAAGCAACATACTGATGTCGTTGTTCTTCTGACACCCCTTTAGCAAATACAGCCTTAATCATTTGCGGAAAATTGGTTGCTAGCATCCCTTCACTGTCAATGGCCCTTTCCTTGCCTATTTGTTTATTAAGTTGCGTGCGAATTTTTTCAGCTTCTTGATCATCGTTTGTAGCCAACTTATTCAGCAACAGCTTAAGCAGGGTAAAACAACCGACCGGCGAAACTAAACGTTGGGAACAGGACAATATAGTCAGATTAGGCTTTACGATAATTGAAGACATGTCATGGAGTACAAACTGAAACTGTCCATACTCGCACAATACTCTGCTTAGCTGCGCTAGCGCAGGTTCAAGCTTAATATATTCCAGGGCAAACTGGGAAACGATGGCTTGATATTGATTGTCTTTGAAAGGTAGAGATTCGACATTTACTTCAGGATAAAATTGTACATTTGGGTTATCAAGTAAGTCTTTAGATACGGCTAATTTTGCACTATCCACACCATGGAAAATAAAATTTGTTTGCCATTTTGCGTTTAAACCAAGCTTGATTATTGCACCATTTCCCGTTCCAATATCAAGTATCTGGCTATTAGGCGTTAGTGATGTAAAAAAGCTATCCCAACACGCTTTAAGCTCTCCAGAATAATTGCCCTGTATATCCTGCCCAAAAGAAGTTAAATAGCCTTGCTGCCAATACTGACTCCAGTAGTCACTCATGATCACCCATTCTCTGTTTTATACACTCAAAAAAAAGGCCGATAAGATATCAGCCTTTTAACCAGTGTTTACTTTTTAACTATTAGTAGTCTTGTATTAGAAGCTAACTGTATAGCTCACACGATAATCACGACCAAAGTTGTTATAAAGGCTTTGATTATCCCATGTACCGCTGAAACTAAGTACAGGATCTTCATCAGTCAAGTTATTAACTGTGAAAGTAACAGCACCGAATTCACCCGCGTTATAGGTATAGGTAGCATTATGGATCATCCAATCATCCAAATCTTCATTTAAGCTGGTAGTGCTATTGTCATTATCTGAAGTAGAGGCTGTATAAGTGGTATTCCAGGAAACGGAATGATCTTCCATTGCCCAAACCAAAGTAGTTACCGACTTATAATCAGGTTGCCCTAAACGACCGGATGTATCTTCAATGTCATCACCAACTTCTTCTTTATAATCAAGAACAACACTGTTAACCATATTCAGGCGGAAGTCGCCAAATTCAGTTTCCAGATGACCATTAAAGCTTAAATCAAAGCCCTTAATATCAAAACCAATACCATTATTATAACCGGTACCGGCTTCTAATAGGCTGCCACCAGAGGCACGAATTAGATAGAAAGTATCACCAGCAACGTCGGATCCAGGCGCCTGAGCGGTAATTAGGCCAGCGGCCTCATCAGCCAACAAATCTTGAACCGATTGAGTTTGAATAACGTTATCAATAGCAAGTGAGAAATAATCCAGTTTAATGCCTAAATCATCACTTACATCCCAGGCTACGCCCATGTTGATGTAATCAGAGGTTTCTGGACCAAGGTTTTTATTAGATTTATAATAAGTATCGAACTGCTTCTCACTAGTAGAGCCTGATACGTAATCTATTGCACCTTCAGCACTAAAAGTAGTAGCAGCGTTTAGCTCATCCAATGCTGGAGCGCGGAAGGATTCAGAGTAAGATGCACGAAAAACTACATCATCAGCAAGCTGCCAACGAACTTTTGCAGCCGGTGCCACATTGTCTCCAAAATCAGAGTAATCATCGTAACGCACGGCAAGGTTAACTTCGATGTCTTCTGATACCGGTAAAACAGACTCATAGAAAAATGCCGTAATATCACGAATGCCTTGCGCACTGTTACCAGCAGAACCACCGATCAGACCCGCTTCGGACTGTCCATCGTATATATCCGCATAAGTTAGTTCCTGATATTCTGCACCAATATAGTGGCCAACTACGCCGCCACCGAGTTCGCCCATTTCAAAGCTTAAACCAGCGGAGATTTGATCAAACGTTGACTTAGAGTTTTGCGTAGTTGTTGCCTTCATGTTGGCAATCCCCTCATCAGAACCCAAATCTATACCGTTCGCTTCATTGTAAGCCAAACCGCCGTAGCTTAAATAATATTCACCGACTTGTTTATTATCAGCGACATTATTGTGGTAATTAACTTCCCAGGAAGCATTACCCCAGTCTATATCACCACGTAAGCCCATCAAATAATCTTGATTATAGTCGTCAGTATTACCGTCACGGTTACCAATGCCTACCCAACGGAAATAACCATTAGTTTCAACACCCCATGGGTTACTAGGGCTGTCAGCAGCGATATTATTCCAAGGCGCCGCAGGGGGAGCATAGCGACCAAAAGAGCTGTTTTGTACAAACATGGCTTGACCAAACCACTCAACATCATCGGTGATGTCATAATTAGCGTTTAAATATAGGGTATTTCGGTCAAAAGAAGCCGTGTTATAAGAGACGTTGGCATAGGCGAACATACAATAGGTAGAGCCGGGGCTCCAATCCTCATCAGCGGCCACTTCCATAAAGGTGTCTGAACCATACTCATCCGTTAAACCACCACACAAAGGAGACGCTAACGCTTGATCATAATTTGGATCAGCGACAGTTGCACCGTAGATAGACCAACCAGCGGTTTCATTGTAAGCTTGAATAGTGCCATCGCCGTCAAAATCAGTCATGGTAGCTTGAGTATAGGGACGAGCACCATCTGAAATTCCCTTACGCATTTGGTGATCGAAAGCAAAGGTTATGTTGCCTTTGTCATTGGATAGACCACCAACAATTGAAAATTCATTTGAGGTCATTCCTTCGTCCTGGTCTCTGTAGCCAGTACCGATATTAAAGGTTAATCCTTCAAAATCTTTTTTCATAATGATGTTAACAACACCCGCCATGGCGTCAGAACCATATACAGAAGACGCACCTTCAGTCATGATATCAATACGCTCAACAGCAGCAAAAGGGATTGCGTTAAGGTTAGCAGATGCACCACCTAGGGTTGGAGACCCTGGAAAACGACGTCCGTCTAAAAGCACCAAAGTACGCTGTGAACCAGCACCACGAAGATTTACTGTAGCTTGTGACTGTGCAGAACTACCTGAGCGCTCAGAGAATGAACCGAAAGAGTTCATTGAGCTACTACGTAAAGCATCAGCGACAGTAAAATCACCTTCCAATTTAATATCAGCAGCAGTAATAGATATAACGGGAGAAGCACCTTCCAGATCAGTACGCTTGATACGCGAACCTGTTACGGAAATTTTCTCATAAGAAGTATCTTTTGCTGCAGCTTCTTGAGCAAGGACAGCGGTAGATGCAACCATAGCAGTTGATGCTACGCCTACAGCCATTGCCAAGCGAATTGACTTAGTCAATTTTGAATTTATAAACATGTATGTCTCCCGGGACCACTAATTTGTTAGTATTTATTAGTATGTGTTTTATCGCTTTTGCGAATTATTGTTGCGAGATAGTGAATCTCAGTCCAGATAGTATCTGGACAAACTTGCATTGGTCAACTACTCACTGCGTCAAATATCTAAAAGTTCCAAGTTATACGACAAATAACCCAACTTTAGTGTAACCATTAGTTTACAAATTGTTTGGTAACTATTCAGCTCCATCGAAATAAAATTCGACAATCCTAGCGATCGTGTTGAGTGATCCGCCAAAATGTTACACTTACCTTAATATCACTTTCG
>JBKEFM010000169.1:0-9509 GCA_046709505.1 Paraglaciecola sp.
GCAAACTCGAGGCGCTGCTGGCACAGATGGCACCCCTGTGGCAAGCCGCTCAAGATCAGCTAGCGTTAACGGAAAAAGTAGAACAGGTCAGTGCGGACGCCCAAGCTTTATTGGTGTGGTTGGCAGGCATGTTAGATGGCGATATTTCGCTGATCACCCTGGCCCAATCGGAACAGGCGCAAACAGAAATTCAGGCCAGATGTAAACGTATCCTCGAGTTGAAGAGTGACTTGTCCCTTAGGCATAGTGCTCAATCAAGTTTGCAGCACTTACATGACCAACTCATTCAACGCCAGCATATTTATCATAATCTGCCAGCATTTCAACAGGCAATAAAACAAGGCGAATTATTGCTGGCCAACTTCCGGGACATGGCGTTGCCCGAAGATGTTGCTGCTTTACCCCAGGCCAAAGAGCGTCTCAACGAATTAAAACATCAGTGGCATGCTTTACGCAGCAATTATGCTGCTAGCTGGCCAGGTGCATTGCAAGCTGCCTGGGACCAACAGTCAGCTGCTTGGCAAAAAGGGCTTAAAAGCCTAGCGACGCAATTGACCCAAGATGTGAACCGTTGTCGCAGTAAAATTAAAGCCACCGACGCCTTAATTGCCCAAGGAAAATACCACGGGGCCATGGGAATATTCGCAAAAGTGGCGAAGAGTTTTCAAGCTTTACCCAGTGGGCAGCAAACACAGTTGAGCCGGGCCTTTGAAAAACTCAAATCTGAAATAGACAATCTGCAAGATTTACAGGCCTATATTGCCGAGCCCAGAAAACCAGCGTTACTGGCAGAAGTTGTGTCGTTACTAGAGAAACCGCTAGAGGCGAATGAACAGGCCAACAAAATCAAAGATTTACGTCGATGCTGGAATAGCCTAGGCCAGTTAGGTACCCCCCAGGACGATGCCCTTAATGGGGACTTCAATGATAAAATTGAACAAGCTTTTGTGCCTTGCCGTGCTCATTACGACAGCCAACAGCGATTACGCGCAGCGAATTTAGCGGCCAAGTCCGCCATTATTGAACAACTTGTATTTCTGGGGGAATCAGCTGGCTCAGAGGCTGAATTGGCTAAACAACTGCGCCAGGTACAACAACAATGGCAAGGTTTGGGAGAAGTGGATTATAAATTGCGCGACACACTTAATGCCCAATATCGGGCTGCCCTGAAGGTACCTAAAACTAAAGTTGCAGAATATTATCAGAGGAATGCCGATTATAAACAAAGTCTTATATTGCAAGCTGAAAAATTACTCCTCTTAGATGACGCCATGGGAGCGATTGAGCAGGCCAAGCTCTTACAAGAAAAATGGAAAATCGCCGAGCCAGCACAGCACAAAGTCGAGAATCAATTATGGTCAACGTTCAGGCATGTAAACGATGGCGTTTTTGCTAAACGTAAAGCGCACAACGAACAACAAAAACAACAGCAAGAACAGCAGATCGCTCACGTACAGCAGCTAGTGCATGATATGCTGATCAAGGCCGAGACTGTACAAACCCGCTCAATGTTAAATACAGTTACATTGGAGCTGGAAGATATTTATGGGATGCTTGGCTCAATGCCGCCTAAAGTGCAAAATGTATTGCAGACGCAATTAAATCTCATTGCACAAAAGCAACAAAACACGTTAGATAATTTAGATACAAAGCAGCAAGAACAACGATTTGTCGATTTATTTGCGGTATTGCAACAATGGCAAAGTGCGACTTTACCGGAAGCGGCCCTGGACTTGCCAGGAGCCTGGCAGCAAGCCTTTAAATCTTCAGGGACTGATGATCCCCTCGATCGTCATAACATCACTGTGATGCTGGAAGTGTTATCAGAAATACCCTCGCCCGAGGGCGACAAGGTAAAGCGTAAAGCGATGCAATTAAAATTAATGGCCGATAAACTGGAAAGTGGTCAACAGGCGGACAAGGCAAACTTGTTACAGCGCTGGATTGCTCAGGGACCGGTTATCAGCCACGACTTAGTGCTATTGCAGCGCACAGAACGTTGTTTTATCACGGAATAAAACAATAGCTCTTTATACCCAAAGCCATTGAAGTTGCCGTTAGGCGGCAAAAGAACTCAGCCCCATGAGCTTAGCTTTACTAAGTGCAACGCGGCTGGCGGTAGGGGAGAGTGATAGCAGCCAACAACGCTGCAGCTTCAAGGGAGACGGGTATAGTTGCGGGGATTTTCCCGTGGCTAAATCGCCTTAGTGGTAGCACAGGTCGCTATCGTTTTAATTATGACTAGCCTGGGGTGACCTCGGGCCAAACTTCAGCAATGGCATATTTTGAACCCAGAAAACGATGACATCTCCAGCATACGATTAAATAAATTTATCAGTGACTCAGGTTATTGCTCACGGCGCGAAGCGGATAAACTGATCGAACAAAGCCGTGTCTCGATCAACGGTGTTATCCCTGTACTGGGTACAAAGGTGCAATCCGGTGATGAAGTCAGGGTTAATAACTACATTATCGCACCCAGTGCCACTAACAAGTCGGATCGTGTGTATCTTGCCTATCATAAGCCCGTTGGCATAACGTGTACGACAGAGCGGCATATAAAGGGCAATATCATTGATGCTATAGGCCACCCCCAGCGTATTTTTCCCATAGGACGTTTAGATAAACCCTCAGAAGGTCTGATTTTTTTAACCAGTGATGGTGATATCGTTAACAAGATATTAAGGGCCGAAAATGCCCACGATAAAGAATATATAGTGACAGTAGACAGGGCTCTTACTGAGCGCTTTATCCATGCGATGGGCGCAGGGGTGCCTATACTGGAGACGGTTACCAAACCTTGTACTGTTACCATGCAGAGCCGTTTAGTATTTCGTATTGTGTTAACCCAGGGCCTGAACCGCCAGATCCGCCGGATGTGCGAATATCTGGGGTACAACGTGACTAAACTAAAACGCAACCGTATTATGTCGGTTCGTCTGGCCGGGTTAAAAGTAGGCCAGTGGCGTAACCTGACGGCAACAGAAATGGCACAAATTAACACGGCGGTCGTCCAGTCCACCAAAACCTCTGAATAAAGACTCAAGCCTGGAATAAACCAGGCCCCGTCACAATCTACACCACGTCAAGGGCACAAGCCAAATCAGGACAGGTAGTTTATCAATAGCTTTGCTGATTTGAGTGACGTCTGACAAGCGACATGTGATGTTTGCTATGGGCTGCAGGATACCCGGCATACGTTATGGGCTATAACCCATAGGTGTATTTTAATAAGATCAATACGATAGTTGAGTAGCAGATTGACACGGGCAGGCCAAATTTCACAAAATGCGATAATTTATAGTTACTGGCACTAAACACCATTAAATTGGTTTGGTATCCGTAAGGTGAAATGAAACTGGCACTGGCGGCAAATGCCACGGCTAAAGCAAAGGGCATCAAAGGCACACCCAGCATTTCAACTAAACCGTAGGCGAAGGGGAACATCAAGGCTGCAGCTGCATTATTAGTGACGGCTTCAGTTAACAACAAGGTTGTCAGGTACACCATGACCAGCGCGATAAAGGGACTGTTATCTGACATATGGGGATAGAGCAATTCAGTTAAGTGGGCTATGACGCCGGTTTTTTCCAATGCTGTGGCCAGGGAAAGCGCACCGACAATCACAATGATTAAATCCACAGGCAGGTGGCGCTTGATTTCGTTATTTGAGGTGACATTGGTGGCTATCAGCACCGCCAGGAAAAAAAACAAGCCAGTGGCTAATGGCAGCACCGAAGTGGCAGCCAGCCCTACGGTAAGCAGAAATCCGCCTAATGTTATCCACTCCTGTTTCTTCTTGAGTTTGGTGGAGACCTTTTTTTCAGACAAGATAAAAAAATTTTTGGTCAGATTTTGACGTTGTAAAAAATCTGGACCTGTGGCTAGTAACAAAAAATCACCCGCTTGTAATTTTAGTTCCCCCAATTTTCCTGATAACGTCTCGCCATCACGACGAATAGCCACGACTGCGGCATCAAACAGGGCGCGAAAACCCAACACTTTGAGGGTCTTGCCGATGATTTGTGCACGATTGGATACTATGACTTCAGTCAGGTTTTGTCGCAGCAGACCGTTTGACTCGGCAAACAGCGTTAGGCCCTTGATGTGGCTGAGGTTGTCGACTTTATGAATGTCACCGGAAAAAATCAGTTTATCTCCCGCTTGGATCACCATTTCAGGGGTCACCGGGCTGATAAGCTTACCCTGTCTTGCTATTTCAATTAAGAACAACTCAGGTAAGTTTCGCAGATGATTTTCTTCCACGCTTTTGCCTGTGAGTTCAGAATAAGCTTCAACCTTGGCCTCTATCATATAGCTATTGTACTGACGATTTTTGTTTTCAATTTTGGGTAACAGGGGGCTTAAAAAAAACATCAGCAAACCACAGCTTAACCCCGCAATCAGGCCATATAGGGTGAAATCCCAAAAGTTAAAACCGGGATGACCGTGTTCTCTTAAAAAGCTGTCGACAATTAAATTGGTTGAGGTGCCAATTAAGGTCACTGTGCCGCCCAAAATAGCCGAATAGGACAGGGGGATCAGCAGTTTGGATGCTGAGTGGTGTTGATTCTGTTTTACAGGGCCAATAAGACTGGCCACTACGGCAGTATTGTTGAGTAATGCAGAAGAGACAAACGTTAAGCTAAATAAGCGCCAATAACTTTTATTGAAACTGGCGGTAATGAGGGTTCGGCCCAGCCGTTTAACCAGGGATGTCTTATCTACCGCTGTACTGATCATCAGTAACAGGATAAGGGTGATAAGCCCTTGGTTGGTCAGATTGTCAATCATTTGCCCAAAACTAAGCTGCTGACCTGCAATTAAGGCTAATAGTGAGCATGCAAAGATAGAAGACGGGCGCTTATCGGTAAAAATAAGCCCCGCTAATGTGCTAGTAAATATTGCTATAACCAGTAACTGGTTGATATCCATGTGAGGGTATTTTCGTATTTACAGTTTGCTAATATCTGCAGAATTCCAATGGGGGAAATGCTTTCTCACCAGTGAATTAAATTCAAGCTCAAACTCTGAAAACTCGCTTTTGTCTGCATTTTCGACGGCCACATCAATGATCATACCCGCACCGACTGTACTGTTAGTCAAACGGTCGATAATGATAAAAGCACCGGTTTCGCGATTTTTGATATAGGGGTCACAAGCCACTTGTTGAGTCAATTTTATTTGACCAACACCAATTTCGTTAAGATTTAAACGAACGGCACCCTTATGCTCCATAGTATTAACATCGATTTGATATTCCACACTCGTTACACTGCCAGGCACAAATTTGGTTGCAAACTTAAAACCATATTGTTTATTGGGCATAAGAGGACTTTCGTCCATCCACACCAGGTTAGTGCGATAAGCACTGGCTTGGAGAGGCAAATTGTCTGATTTGACGATCATATCGCCCCGGGAAATGTCGATTTCGTCTTCCAGCGTTAAAGTCGTGGTCAGAGGAGTATGTGTCATCTCCTGCTCGCCTTCAAAGTTAACGATGGAGCGTACTGTAGATTGTTTACCCGATGGCAAGGCGGTGATTTTGTCACCGACTCTAATTTCTCCCGAGACTACAGTACCGGCAAATCCCCTGAAATTCAGGTGAGGGCGGCTAACGTATTGTACCGGAAAACGGAAGTCAACCAGATTGAGATCACTACCAATTTGGATATCTTCCAACATTTTCATTAACGTATCGCCTTGATACCAGGGGGTGTACTTGCTTTTGTTAACGACATTGTCGCCTTCAAGCGCTGACAAAGGCACAAACTGGATATCGGGAATGTCTAATTGCTTGGAAAATTCCATATAGTCTTTTTGAATGTTTTTATAAACATCCTCACTGAAATCCATTAAATCCATTTTATTGATGGCCACGATAACGTGTTTTAGTCCCAGCAGTGACACCAAAAATGAATGGCGACGAGTCTGGGTTTTTACACCGGAGCGTGCATCGACCAGTATGATCGCCAAATCGCAGGTAGAGGCCCCAGTGACCATATTACGGGTGTACTGTTCGTGGCCAGGTGTGTCGGCAATAATAAATTTACGTTTGTCAGTAGAGAAATACCGATAGGCCACATCAATAGTAATGCCTTGTTCCCGCTCGGATTGTAAACCGTCAACCAGCAATGCCAAATCCACTTTATCGCCTGTGGTACCTGACTTCTTGCTGTCCTTAGTGATGGCTGCTAATTGATCTTCATAAATCATTTTGGAGTCATGTAATAAACGACCAATCAAGGTGCTTTTACCGTCATCTACGCTGCCGCAGGTGAGGAAACGCAGCATGTCTTTTTCTTCATGCTGTTCAAGATAAGCTAGGATATCGGATTGTAATAGGGCATTTTCGCTATTCATGATTTAACAACTCACAAGGAAATAAGGGTTTAAAACGGATTCTTTTTGATTGTAACTTAAGGCTTTGGCGTTTTTATCAAATACATGAGTGGCATCTTCAATGACGGTGACTTTGCCACCGGCAGCATTGACCACCGCATGTGCTGCGCCAGTGTCCCATTCAGATGTTGGGCCTAAGCGGGGATATAAATGCGCCGCACCTTCTGCCACCAAACATAATTTTAGCGAACTGCCCATAGCCATAAGCTCGGTGTCGCCTTCGAGGCTATCAAGCAGAGCTTGAATTTCCGGGCTCTGATGTGAGCGGCTACCCACAATTCGCCAACTTTCAGAGGCTTGTTTTGTCTTGGGCGTTATCGTACGGCGGGTGTCGCCTTCGAGTTTGTATGCGCCCTGGCCAAGGACTCCCACATAGGTTTGTTTTAATACAGGCGCAAATACCACACCAAATACGGGAACACCATTATCGATCAAGGCGATATTGACGGTAAATTCGCCATTTTTCTTGATGAACTCTTTAGTGCCATCCAAGGGATCGACCAGCCAGTATTGGCTCCAGGTTTGCCGTTCTTGCCAGGGAATGTCTGCGGATTCTTCTGATAATATGGGTAAGTCAGAAACCTTTTTTAGTCCATCTACGATGCAATTGTGCGCAGCCAAATCAGCCTCGGTTAAAGGGCTTTGATCAGACTTTTCGTATACCGCGAAGTCTTGTTGATAAATTTCCATTATGGCATCACCGGCTTGATGAGCTATGTCGGTAACGCTTTGAATAAGTTTGGCGTCTAACATTAGTCTAAAAATCCCTTCTGTTTTAGCTGGTCAAAAAGCTGCTGAGCTGATTCTTCTGCAGTTTGACCCGCAAATTTCAGGGTGATTTCAGGGGACAGGGGAGCCTCGTATGGCGAGTCAATACCTGTAAAATCCTTGATATCACCTGAACGTGCTTTTTGGTACAAGCCTTTAGGATCACGTTTTTCGCACTCCTGTAGCGGAGTATCAATAAACACTTCGATAAATTCCTTGTCTTCAAGCAGGTTACGACAATAATCCCGTTCACCTTTAAAAGGGGAGATAAATGCGGTTATCACTATCAGGCCGGCATCGACAAACAGTTTGGATACCTCACTGATACGCCTAATATTTTCCACGCGATCTTTATCGCTGAAATCCAGATCACCATTAAGGCCATGACGGACATTGTCACCGTCTAGCAGATAGGTATGTTTGCTATCATCGGCTAATTTTTTTTCCAGTAAATCAGCTATGGTTGATTTCCCCGAGCCACTAAGGCCGGTTAACCAAATAACCCCAGATTTTTGATTTTTTGCTTTTGCCCGGCTGGACTTATCTACTTCATGTTGATGCCATGTGAGATTGGTTGCCATTAGAAATAACCTTCCATTTTTTTCTTCTCCATGGAGCCGGACGAGTCATTATCAATAACCCTGCCTTGACGCTCAGATGTTTTGGTTAATAGCATTTCCTGAATTACCGCGGGTAAAGTATCAGCTGTTGATTCCACCGCGCCTGTGAGCGGGTAACAACCCAGCGTTCTAAAACGCACCGAGCGCATTTCGACTTTCTCGCCCTCTTTGAGTGGCATACGTTCGTCATCAACCATGATCAATACACCATCACGCTCAACAACCGGACGTGGCTTAGCAAGGTATAAAGATGGAATTTCAATGTTTTCCATATAGATATATTGCCAGATATCCAATTCCGTCCAGTTCGACATAGGAAAGACGCGAATACTTTCGCCTTTATTTACCTGGGAATTATAAATATTCCACAATTCTGGCCGTTGATTTTTGGGATCCCAGCGATGGTTTTCGTCTCTAAATGAATAAACCCGCTCTTTGGCCCGAGATTTTTCTTCGTCTCTTCTGGCACCACCGAAGGCAGCGTCAAACTTATATTTGTTGAGCGCTTGTTTTAGACTCTCGGTTTTCATGATGTCTGTATGTTTGGCACTGCCATGTACGAATGGACTAATGTTCATGTCCACCCCTTCCTGATTGATATGTACCAGTAAGTCTAAATCGTGTTTTGTGGCCATTTTGTTACGAAACTCAATCATTTCGCCAAACTTCCAGGTGGTGTCCACATGTAACAATGGAAAGGGAATGGTACCAGGGGCAAAGGCTTTACGGGCAAGGTGTAATAATACGGATGAGTCCTTGCCGACTGAATAAAGCATGACAGGATTATCAAATTCAGCCGCAACTTCACGAAAGATATGAATACTTTCCGCTTCAAGTTGCTTAAGGTGGGTAACGGTTGGAACGGTCGCAGTCATAGAAATTCCCGAGCTAAGTTATAAAATTGTTATACTTAAATGTTATATGCATATACTTTATCATGTTATTGAAATTTAGGGCTATGTTTTTTTAAAATATATTATGCCTAAATGACACTAGCTTGTTGTTTTTAGGGCAAAGGTGGTAATTGCCCAAACTTGTGATTACTGGTGAGTTATTGACACGCCGTTCACCTTCATTTCAAGCTGCACTTTGAAGTCTCTTGGCTCTATATACCAAAAGTCATCGAAGTTGCAGCTAGGCGGCAAAGTAACTCAGCCCCATGAGTATAGACGTACTAAGTAATTCGGGAGTGAGAGCAGCCAACAATGCTGCAGCGTCAATGGTGAGGGGTATAAATAAAATAGCGAGATACTCTTTAATGAACATAACCCTCAAAGCAATCAATACAGACGTTGAGTCATTTTCAGTGGATTCACTGTTTCAGGATTTCCATAACAATATTCTCTTTGATTAGCATTAATGGATAGTCATTGAGTAAGCATTCGTGAGTAAAATGAATAAACCTCAAGGTATCCTGAATGGACGTTTACAGGCTCAAATTAAAAATGGGATCCTTCAATCAATTTGCGGTTGCTTTGTTGTCATTAAGATCAGGCAGTGAATGTTGTAAACTATCCCGGACCAATATCTCATAAAGATATAAGGATTTATCTGCGAGGAATATGAGTTGCCCAGGGAAAGTGGAAATTCATTAAACCATCTTGATTTAAGACGCTATATTATGTGACACGTTAAACCTGGTACAAGGTCTAACGTGTCCTTTTACTTAACGTGTCCTTTTACTTAAGGCTACCTGAACCTCATCGAAGGTGGTTAATA
>JBKEFM010000170.1:0-9456 GCA_046709505.1 Paraglaciecola sp.
CCAACCCGGGAGCTGGCAGAACAGCTGGCTAATACGATTGCCGCGTACGCCCAGTTTACGTCCTTGAGTATCACCGCTTTTTACGGTGGCATGAAAATGGGTGGCCAAGCCGCCAAAGTAAAAGCGGGAGTGGATATTTTGATTTCCACTCCTGGTCGTTTGCTCGAACATATGACCCTCAATAATGTGCATTTAGCCAATGTGGAATTTGTGGTCCTCGATGAAGCCGACCGCATGCTCGACATGGGCTTTATTGCCGATGTGCAGCATATGTTGAAGCATATCAATAAAAAACATCAGACCTTGTTGTTCTCGGCTACGATTTCACCGAGTGTGAATGAACTGGCGCACAAAATATTGAATAACCATCAGGAAATCCGCGGTACGCGACTTAACAGCACTGCCGATACGGTAGAACACGTGATGTATCCGGTAGGTGAAGCGCAAAAAATTGACTTGTTTAAAGCCTTGTTAGCTGAAAAGAACTGGTATCAGGTGCTGGTATTTACCAGTACTAAAGAACAAGCCGATACCCTGATGGCCGCGCTGAAGGTGAGCAAAGTTGAAGCCGGTGTTTGCCATGCTGATAAAAGTCAGGGAGCCAGACGTCGTGCCCTGGCCGATTTTAAATCTGCCAAATTACAGGTATTGATCGCTACTGAAGTCGCTGCCAGGGGCCTGGACATTCAAGGCTTGGACCATGTGGTGAATTTTAACTTGCCTTATTTGCCGGAAGATTATGTGCATCGTATCGGGCGTACGGGTCGTGCTGGAAAACCAGGGCAAGCTATATCGTTTGTTAGCCGTGAAGAAGAGCGTACCGTTGAGCGGATTGAACGTTTAATCGGCAGCAAAATCGAACGCATTTTCAAACCCGGGTTTGAAGTGAGTAACCGTGAGTCACTGCTCAAAACCGTGTCTAGACATAGTCGTCCTAGTCGCACCAATAAATCCTCTGAAACCCAAATTGTGTTTCATAAAAACGGTGCCAGCAAAGGCAACAAAGCGAGTAAACCTGGTACCACCCGCAAGCGCACCCCAGTTAAAAGCAAGAAATAAGGTTGTATCTACTGGGCTGTAGCCATTAATGGCACAGCCCAGTAGTGACCTCTTCTCAGGGTTAAGGTTTGGTTTCCCGGCCTCTGAGGCTCGAGATGAAACATGCTGCTAAGGCACAGCCAAACGAGATATTCAATGCTAATACCACGGTTTGTAACAGAGCCGGGTATTGGTCAGGAGTGATTTGCGCATCCCCCAGAAAATGATGTACCAGCAGATTGACCAAACTCATACCCACCAGATTTCCTATCGTGCGTGCCAGATTCATACTGGCTGAAGCAACACCTAGTTCACTCGTATGTACCGCCCCCATAATGGCATTATTATTGGGCGTGGAAAATAAACCGAAACCGATACCAATCAAAAACAGCGATGAGCCGATATAAAAGGCACTGCTTTGTAAGTCCATTTGACTGAGAATTAAAAAACCGCAGGCGACGATCGCACAGCCCATAGTGGCCAATAATCGTGGTTGTACCTTATCTGAAAGGCGCCCTGATAACGGTGCTAAAAAGGCCATAGATAACGCCTGAACCAGGATGATTTGTCCGGCTTCGGACGGGCTAAAGCCTTTCACATACTGCAGGTATAAACTCATCAAGAAGGTCAGGGGGTAGATACTGGCGTACATCAGTAACGAGGTGCTCAGGGACATAGAGAACACCCGGCTTTCGCGAAACATTTGCACCCTGATCAAAGGCTCATTATGGCGACTTTGATGCAGGACAAACAGGCCCATACTGATAATAGCCACCAGGAGTAACAGCAGCCCGGATAAACTGGGCAGCATACTTAGGCCAAACACCAAACACGTGGCAGACAGGGCGAAAATAGCCGTTCCGCGCCAGTCAAAAGCAGATTTCCTGTCGTTTTTCCAGTCGCCATGTAGGCGTAATTTGATGAGGATAAGCAAGATAGCTACTAGGGGGATCTGAAACAAAAAAACTGATCGCCAGCCCCACATCTCGGTTAGCCAGCCACCTATAGCAGGGGCGACGGTTAAGCCTACATAGACACAAGCGGCGCTTATCCCCAGGGCAAAACCCCTTTTATTGGGGGGGGTAACAGAGGTTAGTATGGCCACACCGGTACCGAAGATCATGGCCGAAGCAGCACCTTGCACAAATCGCCAAAATAAAATCCACTCAATGGTGGTGCCAAAGGCACACATCATTGACGCCAGCGCGTTAAGTGCCAGTCCACCTGCGTACACACGTTTGCGGCCATAATTATCAGCCAACTTACCAAAGGGCAACATAAAGGCCACATTAGCCAGTAAAAAAATAGTGGGTAACCAACTGACCATTCTGGCGTTGGCTTGTAACTCGGCAGCCAGATCCGGGATGGCGATATTGACCGAAGCCATACCCAGAGGCCCAATAAACGAGCCGACACACACCACAATAAGGGCGACAGTGGTTACGGGTAATTTTGATAAAAAGGACATAACAACCGTTGGTAGCCTAAAAGGGGCGTAATGATACCCAAGGCCAGTCTTAGTTGCACTGCCTGCATGGTAACTGGGGTCAGTTAAGTCAGTGGCCTATGACCAATCTGACTTTTTACCTAAACGAATATGACTAAAAATCTGCTTCCACCGCAAAATGCAGCATTTTTTTACTCACCGGGTGGGTAAGTTTAAGGTATTGGGCATGCAGATGCAGACGCTGGCCTTGTTGACCGTAAAGGTCATCGCCTACTATCGGCATATTCAAGCCACGAACGTGAGCACAATGCACCCTTAACTGGTGAGTGCGACCGGTTTTGGGATACAGGTAAACCTTGGTTTGCCCTTGATCATGATCCCGTGCCAACACTTGCCAGCGGGTTTGGGCGGCTTTGCCTTCATCTTCGCATACTCGCTGCCTGGGACGGTCGTAAAAATCGCCACACAGGGGTAGGCTGATTTCCCCCTCTTGCCCGTCCAATAGCCCCTCTAGCAAGGCCTCATAACGTTTTTCAATGGCTCGGCTGATAAATTGTTTCTGTAAATTTTTATGGGATTGTTTGGTTAAGGCGATAACCATCAAACCTGAAGTAGACATATCCAGGCGATGCACTATCAATGGGCCTGTGGCATGGGGAAATTGACCTTTAATACGGCTATAGACCGAATCGGTGATGGTTTTGCCCGGTACAGATAATAATTGTGGGGGTTTGTTGACAATTAACATCACATCATCCTGATAAATTATCGGCAGACCCTGATCCCCGGCGCTATTTTGCAATAGCAGATTTTCATCTACGGCTAAACCTTCAAGCATATGGTTCAATATAGGCTGACATTTTCCGATGCAAGCAGGATAAAAATTCTGATGTCGCCTGAGCTCGGATTTTGGTGATTCACCCCACCAAAACTCTGCCATGGCCAGGGGGCGCAAATTCCACAGATAGGCATAATGTAGGAGTTTTGGGGCAGCGCATTCACCCGCTCCCGCTGGCGGCGTTGCTGAGGGACTATCAACAAAAAGCTCAGCCAGACTTTTGTGCTGCTCATTGGCGTTTAAAAAACGGTATTGCTCAAACAGTTTTTGTTGTAAGTCACCAGAGAGGGTTTTGCGATGCACTTTAAGCTGGGTTATTTTGTCGTTCCAAATATTAAGCGTATCTTGTGCCGCAGACACCTTTGCGTCCCAGTGTGATTTTAGCTGACCGAGCTGTATTTTTTGTTCAATACTTTGTTGATTAAGTTGCTGCTGCCTTTGGGTTAGCGCCAGCCCTTCAAGTTCCTGCTGAGCGAGGGCTCGTTGGCTTTTACGGGTCAGGCGACTGTCTTGCATACCTTGTTTAAAGGCCACGATGTGCTGCTTTTGGGCGGCCAGTTGCTGAGTTAAAGCAATGCGTGCTGCGTCATAATCAGGGTGAGTTTGCACCGTCTCAAGTTGCTCACTAACCTGGTTGATCTGTTGTTGCCGGGGCAGAAAAAAGCCTGCGGTGGTTAACATGTCAAATACCGGCGGTACAAATCCGGGCAAATGGTTTTGCTGGGCTAATTTGCCGGAAAAGGCCGACAGATAGCCAATGCGCCCATCGCCATCTTGCACCACTAATACACCAAACATTTTGCCGATAACCTGCTCGGTGTCTGACCCTAAACCGAAGTTATGCTGCCACTGGGTTTGGTGAGCCAAGTGGTTTTGTAGCTCCTTAGCGGCTAAAAAACACAAGGGGTGAGGCTGATAATAAAACGGAAACGTAAAACGCGTGGGCAGTGCATGGCCGGTAACAGGCGCATTAAAGGATGTAAAGCAGGTTGCTTTGTGAACGGGTGTGTCGAAAAAAAGATCCATAAGGTGATATTACAGCCAATGCTTGAATGAGAAAAAAGTAGATTACCCGCATCGCTCCCCCTATGGCTACCTTCAATAAATGGCATGCCAATAAAGTGAGCAACGTTATTATTTAAGGACAATCCTGTCGCCCAGGTGAATGCGTCCGTCGCATAAAACCCGGCAACATACGCCGCCGCGCCAGTTTGGCACTAATGCCTGAGTTAAGCCCTGGCACTGGGCATCCATTTTAGGGCAAGGGTCGGTTTCACCGGTTATTAAAAGGTGCAGTGCACCTATAATCAACTGTTTGCCCACATGTTGGGGGCCAAAGCTTAGGCCTTGCACTAACAAATTAGCCCGGCGTATTGTCCAGGGCAGGACCGTGTCCAGCTCGCTACAAGCTTCCTGCCATTGCTCAATGCTAAGCACGGTCACCTGGCGTTTTCCCGCCCGGCGCTTGGCATCATCTTCCACCCCGGCGACTCCCGTGACCATGGAGGCTGTTTTGCGTTGCATCTCGCCCCGGGGGGCCCGGCGATAAGCGATATCGAGCAATTGCATAGCTTATTTTGCAACCTGGGAATTAACGGACAAACTGCCGTCAAAGCCCTCTTGATCATATCGGCGCTGAATGTAGCGCAGACGCAGACCCAGTAATATTGCCGCAGAGGTCAGGCCGCATATAAAACCAATCCAGAAACCCGCGGCGGCCATCCTGGGTACTATCCAATCGGTTAATGCCAGCACGCAGCCTATCGTCATGCCAATTCCCCAATAAGATATAAAACTCAGGTAAAACATGGCGGCTGTGTCCTTGTAGCCCCGAAGGGCGGTGGCAGAAACTACCTGAATGGCATCAGAAAACTGAAACATGGCCGCGAGCACCATCAGGCTGGCTGCCATATTGATCACCGCCATATCGTTGCTGTATAGCTGGCCTATGTGGACCCGGGCTAAAATGGTCAGTGAGGCGGTGATACAGGCAATGGTCAGGCCCATCAACAGCGCACAATAGGTTGCCACTTTGGCTTGCTGTGGATTGCCTTCCCCCAGCAAGTGACCAACCCGAATACTGGTTGCCATTCCCAGGCTCAAGGGCAACATAAACATTAACGATGAGAAGTTAAGTGCCACCTGGTGGGCCGCGACTATAGTGGCGCCAAAAGGGGCGAGTAAAATGGCCACCACAGTGAACAAGGTCACTTCAAATAATATGGTCATGGCGATGGGCAAACCCAATTTTAAACTCTCTAACATGTCTTTGCTATTGGGCCAGTGTATGTTGGCGTGCAAGGCAAACTTTTTAAGCTTGTTAGAGCGTAGCGTATACAACCAGGTAGCGACTAACATAGCCACAAACACCAAGCCTGTGGCCACACCACAACCGGCGCCACCTAGCTCTGGCATCCCAAATTTGCCATAAATCAACACATAATTGGCCGGAATATTGATTAATAAACCTATACCCATGATGATCATGCTGGGTTTGGTAATTAATAATCCTTCGCAGTAATTGCGCAGCACCTGGTAGAGGGCAAATGCTGGCATACTGTACAGCAGATATTGCACATATTGGATGGTGATCTGGCGTAATTCGGCTTCCATAGGGATCAACTGGAAAAAATCATCCAGCACAAAGCTCAACAACAAGGCCAAGAGCGAAAACGCCAGGGTCAGCCACATCACCTGATAAGTGGCATTGGCGACTTTGTCTACCTGTTTGGCGCCATTGAAGCGCGAGATGATAGGCGGCAAAGCCAGGGTAAGACCTTGTATGAAAACCAGAATCGGCATAGTAAAGCTAAAACCTATGGCCACTGCCGCCATGTCTGTGGCGGAATAGCGCCCGGCCATAATGGTGTCGGATACCCCCATAAGGGTTTGGGTGATTTGTGCAATGAGTAGGGGCCAGGCCAGATGAGCGATGGTTTTGAATTCTGTTTTATAGGTCACTTAATATGCCAATGTATTAAAAGGTTGAATAGTGACAGATTGACCTTGGTTGATATTGGCGCAATCCTGGGCCAGTACCAGATAGCAATTGGCCTGGGTGATCGAGCTCATGATCCCTGAGCCCTGCTTGGCAATGGGCTTGACCCAAAGTGCACCCGCCTCATCGCGAAAGTATATGCCCCGCTGGTAATCGGCCCGCCCCGGTCGTTTGTTAATATCACAAACGGCGCTGGCGATAAAATATTCTGCCGGACGCACAGCCTGGGCGGCTAATTTTTCCAGTAGCGGTTTAACCAATTGTTCAAAGGTGACATAAGACGACACTGGATTACCGGGTAACCCACAAAACCAAGCTTGGCTTAATTTACCAAACGCAAAAGGTTTACCTGGCTTGATGGCCACTTTCCAAAAGTTAACCTGACCGAGTTGATGCAGAATATCTTTTACATGATCCGCCTCACCCACTGACACCCCACCGGATGAAATCACCAGGTCGCAGGTATTATCAGCTTGGGTAAATACCTGACTCAACAGGGCTTTATCATCGGCCACTATGCCAAAATTGATAACGTCGGCGCCAAACGCTTTCAGCATGGCACTTAAGGCATAACCATTACTCTCGTAAATAGCCCCTGCCTTTAAGGTTTCACCGGGGTAGGTGAGTTCATCACCTGTGGCAATCAAGCCCACTTTCACCCGGCGTACCACTTGCAGTTGGTTGATCCCCACCGAAGCCAATAAGGCCAAATGTGCAGGTTGCAAACGACACCCTTTGCTGAGGATCACTTCACCTTGGGTGATGTCTTCTCCTGCCAGGCGAACGCTATTACCGCGAGTCGGAACCTGTAAAAATTCAATCACAGGGGAATCGCTCTCAGTGTGAGTGGCATCAAGCACGGAGGTGTTTTCCTGCATGACCACCGAGTCGGCTCCGGGAGGGATAACGGCGCCCGTCATGATCCGCACGCACTGGCCCTGGCGGACCTGGCCGTTAAAGGGGCTGCCAGCCAAAGCTGTGCCTATTAAGCTCAACGTAGCGTTTGTGGCTAAATCTGCCGCGCGCAGGGCATAGCCGTCCATGGCTGAATTATCCGCTGGTGGCACCATGACCGGCGATATGACATCAACTGCGACAATACGCCCATTGGCATCGCTTAAGGGACACCAGTGGCTATCGTCTATGGCAGTGATAGCGCCAAGCATGGCGTGTAATGCATCAGAAATGGGTAATAAGCCCGGGGTGTCGCAGCTGGCAATCATAAGGTAGTGGCACGTTTTAAGGGTGATTTTACTGACTAATATTACGGGTAAGCGGCATTGAACGAAAGACTAAGGCTTAAATAAATCTAAAATTAAGGTGTTGTTCAAGCAGGATCAGCGAACCCCATGACCACATACCTGACATTGGGGATGCTGCGCTATGTTGAAGGTTTGAAATTCCATGGTACTGCCATCAAATAACAGTAACTTTCCTGCCAGTAATTGTCCTGTACCGGTCAACAATTTTATAGTTTCCAAAGCCTGCATATTGCCTATAATACCGACTACCGGACCCATCACGCCAGCCTGGACACAACTCAGTTGCTGCTCGGCAAAGGTTTGACTCAGGCACAGATAACAAGGGCTGTGACCGTCCATCAAAAAGGTGCTTAGCTGGCCTTCAAAGCGAATGGCCGCCCCGCTGACAAGGGGGGTACGTAAAGTGAAACAGGCTGCATTAATTTGCTGCCTTGCGAGCAGGTTATCCGTGCAATCAAGGACGACATCATGTTGGTCAATTTGTACGGTCAGATCAGGGACGGCCAAGCGTTTATTTATGGTGTGCACAACGCAAAGGCTGTTTATTGCCGACAGTGTCGCTTTGGCGGAGTCTACTTTTGCCTGACCAACGCTTTGCTCGTTATGTAACACCTGGCGTTGTAAGTTGCTGGTATCCACTACGTCATCATCCACCAGAGTGACGCTGCCGATACCAGCCGCAACCAGATATTGCGCCGCTGCGCAGCCCAATCCACCCACTCCTATGATCAGTACTTTGGCTGCCAGCAGGGTTTCCTGGCCATCAAGATCAATACCTGGTAGCAGTATTTGCCGGGCAAAACGCATCGCTTGTAAAGGCGTAATAGGAGGTTGTTCGCTATTTGTCATAGTTTTTCTACGCCGTAACCATTGGCCGTCAATTTTGCCAGTACGCTGTCGGGGCCAGTTAAATGCAAGCTACCGACCAGGATCAGCTCAACTGGGGCATCATTAAGCATACGCTGAATTTGTGGCAGCCAATCGTTATTACGCGTAACCAGCAAGTCTTGGTAAATCTGCGGATAATCAGCTTTAAAGGGCACAATACTTAGCTGTGTCATCTTATCAACATCCCCATCGCGCCAGCTTGAGCGCAGTTCACCCATCATTTGCGGCATGGTTTTAATATCCCGCAGGGAATATTCTATTAGTGCATCTTCATCTCCCAGGCCCAGGTTGGCTAAAAACGCCAGCTGTTGAGCGGGGGATTCCAGCCAGCGCTGCTGTTTACCTTGTTTCGTTGCCGCATTGGCATAAAACTGGTCAACACCAATACTGGTAAAGCCCAGTGTGCGCAGTTCCATCATGCTTAGCATAATAGCCACTAAACCGGGCTTTAACGTTGAAAGTTGGGCAATGGACATACCGCGCCGGCTAAGATGAGCAACCAGGGCAGCATAAATTTCAGGGGATAGATCGTCACTCAAACTTCTGTCGTTTTTATAGGACATAGCAGCCATCATTTGCTGTTGAAATTCAACCGAATTAACGGCCTGCATATCGGTTTCAAATACGATAGTGGAAGCCAGAGCAAAAGCTTGCTGGTATTGTTTTGGCAAGGGATAATCTTCAGGAGCTAAAATATGGATGGTGCCGCCTATATACAGGCTGTGCTCATCGGAAGTAACTTTCCAAACGGAGGCTGCGTGTAAGTTACCGCTCAATAAAAGCAGCAGGAGCAGGGCAATACGACTGATCAAATCCATAATTTAATTCTTCTATTACTAATGTGCAATCAAGGTACTACCAAAATTGAACCTAAGTTTATGTCATTAAGGTACATTGACTAGTTTGCCGCTTTTACCCGTAATAGGGAAATAAAATTAACAATCAGTGCAGAGTCTCAATATTCGGATAGTGTGTCATCAATATT
>JBKEFM010000171.1:0-9387 GCA_046709505.1 Paraglaciecola sp.
GACAAGCCGAGCGCACCTTGCCCCATGGCTATTTCCATGAGTACCTTCATCTCTGACAGTTCTGCGGCCGTTGCATGGCGTTTAGCCGTGCCCATTACTTGTCTGCGCAGGCTGCCATGGCCCACCAAAAAAGCGCTGTTTGTACCTATTCCAGCGGAGTTAAATGCGCTGGTGGCCACTTGAAGGTCAACTGGCCCATCACCATCGTTGCCATTGATGACTGTGGTGACGCCTTGAAATAAATAATTTAGATTTTGATTTTTATCCTGGCTGATGAGCTCTTGATAAGAATGGGTGTGGGGGTCAATAAAGCCTGGGCTGACAATCTGTCCAGCTGCATCAAGTACTTTTTTTGCTTTTACTTTTACGTTTCGCGGATAAATGCCACAAATTATTTGTTGGCATATGGCAATGTTGAGTGATTGTGGCTGGCGCAACTCCCCCGTATATACAGTACCATTAACAATCAATATATCGGCAATAGGGATACTGTCACTTTGCACCACTGAACTGCTTCCTGTCGTGCAGGACACCAATACCGGGATGCTAAATAAAAGAGTCAGTAGTGAACGGTTAAATTTATTCATGAATTAATCCTATATTTTATTTTTTATCATGATCAACATCAGATAATAATGTTTCCATTAAAAGGTTTGATGCATTGAATGCTATACGATTAATTTTGACTCTATCGGTATTATCACCCATCTCATAGGTAATAGCATGGGCCTTAAATTTGTCAGTGAAATATTGTTTTGAAACACCTGAATCTGGTCTGTTTCCAGGTTTTTGTAAGACCTCAAAATTTGGCATTTTTTGATCTAGTGCATCTAACCAATGTTGCACAAGGTACTTTTCTTCAACATCATTATTAACGGGCATGGTATAAAAAATATCACGTCGGGTTGAATGAAAATCAATTGCAAATTTAATGTTTTCACCTTGGGCAACCAGATTTTCTAAATAGTCATTTATTTGTTTAGTTTCAATTTGATTAAACTTATTCCAGTCCCGATTTAAATCAAAGCCATTAGCATTGTGTCGCCAATTTCCAGCATAAACACCATCGGGGTTTATGTTTGGGATGACTAATATCTTATACTTTTTACGAAAATTTTTAGCGAGTTTTGTATTTGCGAGTAAGGTTTCAACAAAAGGAAATAATCCTAACGCTCCGGTGACTTCTGGCGGATGTTGACGACCTAAAATCACAATCCATTCTTTTCCTTGACTGTCACTTTCAATCTTATAAAGCGGACGCCCTTGAGTTGATTCGCCAAAAATATCATGACTAACAGGAGATGATTTTTGTAATTTTTTCGCCCAGTCAACATAATATTGATTATTAATAATTTCTTGGCCAGCAATAAATGTGGCGCCTTTAGAAACGTTTATGTGCATGATTAAACGCTCTCCGTCTAACTTATATTCTTGTAACTTCCAGTGTTTACTGTCTTTGCTAACCTTAGGCAGATATCTATGTTTATCACCCTGTATAGTCATAATTATTTTAATGTTCGTTGGTTTATCTGCTTCGACTTTAAAAGCATACCAAGGACTTGAATTGATTGGTGTGTTTTCGGGTGTTAGGGTAATAAAAAACTCATTTTCTGCTACCACAGAACATTTATCCATTCGGGCGGTTGAAAAATCGGCAGTGATTCGAACTATGCCACTATTACATACTTGTGAATTGTCACTTTGCTCTACCTGAGTTGATGCATATGAAAACAGCAAAGCACTAGAAAATAATAATGAGCAAATAAGTAATAATTTTTTCATTTTTTTATCCTATTCATTTGGGCGGGAAAGAAAAGATGGCCCGACTAGACATATGCTAGTCGGGCCATCTATTTCACAATTTTTTTAAATTTGTCGTATACCTGTTAGAAACTCTTACTAAGGTTAAGGTAAATATAACGACCTCGGTTTGAGTGGTAATCACCTGCATAGCCGTGCCAGTAATCATCGGCTAATGGTGGCTCTTCATCACTAATGTTACGAGCGCCAAGTCTAACTTTCATCCCTTCTAGTGAACTGTTATCAGTAAATTTATAGGAGGCATAGACATCAATGGTAGTGAAACTATCAACAGGAAGGTAGATGGTTTCACCAGCATCATTATTATAACGAGTACTGGTATCAATGAATTCACTGACATAGTTCGCTGCAATACCCGCACCCCATTGATGTAGCTTCCAATTAAGTGACGTTCTAGCTTTCCATTCAGGGCTACCATTTTGCATTATTTGATCGCCTACACCACTTGGGGTTCCCGTATCTAAATTTGGATAGTTACCTGTCGCTGCTGCCGCTATAACTTGTGCTGAAAGCGAATCAATACTAACGTCGTACTTACTTAGATAGGCAGCATTGGTGGTAAATTCAAAATTACCCATAGCGGTATCAAAATCAAATACTATACTAAGGTCAATACCTTCTAACTCTTGTTTAGCCGCATTTTGATATTTGTTGTCTACTGTTGTAATCTGGCCGTTTTCATCACGATTTACGCCTGCGAAACCTGCACCGCCATCTATACGGGATATATAATCTAAATCAACTAAGGTACTAGTAGCAATAATCGATACAAGATCTTCTTGTTTGATTTTCCAACTATCAACAGTAAACGTTAAGCTATCTGTTGGTTGTAATACAATGCCCCACGAAATATTAGTATCATCTTCTGTTACAAGGTCAGCATTACCACTACGCTTTTCAACAATTTCATACGACTCATTATCATTAAGAGGATCGCCAACACTATAGCGACGAGGAAGTACGTCATCAGTTGTTTGTTGCAGCCCTGGTGCTCTGAAACCACCTGCGTAAGATGCACGAAAACTTATCCACTGAGCAGCTTCCCAAAATAACGCTATTTTAGGTTTTAAGGCATCACCAGCGTCAGAATAGTCTTCATAACGGGCGGCTAATTGTATTTCAGCATATTGGCTAGCGGTATCAATTAAGGGAACCAATAATTCGGCATAAGCTGAAACTACGTTACGACTTGCTTTAGAATCAAGGGTGGCACTGCTGCCGTAAAGCGAGCTTAGATTGGTAACACCACTTGCATCAACAAATGGGAATGTGCCATCTTGTAGTGGATCACGATCATCCGCAAATGATTCACGACGATATTCAACACCAACAGCAACACCGGCATCACCTGCTGGTACAGCAAATAATTCACTGTTACTGGCATTAAAGTCGATTAACCCTAAACTCGTTTTTGATATTCTATGCTGCACAGCAGTAAATGCATCTGTTTGTGATGCCCCAAGGATAGGAATGTTACCAATAGTATTTGGGTTGTTTACATCACCACCCGCAAAAATATTATAGGCGCCATTTTTAGTCGTGCTGTTAACCGCAGCAGCAAAAGCATTTACATCGACACGTTCTCCGCTATCGTCAGTTTCTGCTTCGCTGTAAAATGCGGCAGAATCCCATTCCCAATCACCTATAAAACCTTCTAAACCAGCTAAAATTCGGAAACTGGTATCATCAACGTTAATATGTCGAGGGCCTATATTGACGGGACGAAATTTTCTAACGGTAACTTCTTCGTCAAAAGGATTGTAAAAGGCATCGGCTCCAACCTTAAACCGATGGGCACTTCCCCCATGATTTTGCTCAGAAGTTTGTGAGAGTTCTGCTTTATAATAAATAGCTTCTGAGAAAAAGGTTAAATCATCATTAATTTCATGGGTAAAATGTGTATAAAGGTTTGTTCTAGTTACATCTGAGGATAGAGGGCGAGTAGTGCCACGATCAAAACGCACATCATTGTCTCTACCTGGAGTGCCTTGATCTACACAAACACCTGTAACGGTTAAGGGCGTGTCAACACACCCTGAAAATGTATCAGGTTGCAAATGGAAAGTACCTAAAGTCGCGGTGCTAAACTCACCCCAAGGCGTATCAGTACTGCGGTTATCCAATTGGGTATCACCTACAAACTCTTCCGGTAACCCTGGGTAATTACGTCTATCATGACTTGCAGAATAAGGCCGTTCTGTTGCCATCATACCATTACGTTTATAAGCGGTAAGTGAGCCAGTAAGATGAGAACGGCCATTATTAAATTCTAGCCCACCTAAATAACTAAACGTTGTTTCATCTAAAGGTGTACCTTGGGACTGGCCATAATTAAGACTTAATTTATGACCGACATAATCGCTATCAATCCCGTAGTTAACTACACCGGCGATGGCATCAGACCCATAAATAGCAGCGGCACCATCACGTAGCACTTCTAATGAACGTAAACCAGAAACAGGTAAGGTATTTGAGTTAACAGTAGTAACAGGAACCCTACCACCAAATTTTGCTGATTGGGTACCAGGGTGGTTAACCAAGCGACGACCATTTAGTAATACTAAGGTGTTCCCTGGGCCTAGGCCACGCAAGTTAACACCCCCAACATCACCTCGCGCACCGTTTACGTTAGCTGAGCCAGTTGTCTCACCAAAATTTATTGAGCCCATTTGTGGAATAGAGCGGATTAGATCGTCACCTGTTACTGCCGCAGTATTGGCTATATCATCTGCAGTCATTGTAGTTACCGGCAATGTACTGATATCTGTGGCACGTTTAATATTGGAGCCAATAATTGAAATGCGTTCAACTTTTGCTTCTTTGTCTATTTCGTTTGCGTGTACTAATTTTGGCGATAAAGCTGCTAAAAAGCATAAACTAAGATGTGTTAACTTATGTTTGGCAATATATTTTTTTTTCATGATTGTCACCCTTGTAATTCCCGAGTTTTTTATAATTAATTAGGTATAATTTTACCTTCTCAGTTCTCTTGATTAACCATGAACCTAAAGCACCCTGTAAACAATTGACTGTTGTTTACTCACCCATAACTTTTAGTTATCTGTTTTTCAAAAGGTAGATTCAACTCTGAAGTGCATAACCCCTAAGCGGCTTTGGCCGCCGTTGTGCAAGAGGGGGGCTTTGAACTCGTCGCGCAAACATTATTTATTACTCAATCAGCAATAAGTCAGCGTATAAAACAGCTAGAAGCTCAACTCGGCCAACCTGTACTGATCCGCAGTATTCCGCCCAGCGTCACCACGTTAGGACAAAAACTGCACAATCATTGGCAACAGGTAGAACAGCTGGAGTCGAGTTAACATCTGGCGTAAGAAACGGTGCGCCTCACCATTCGCATTACCTTAAATGCTGGCTCGCTGGCGACCTGCTGCATTAGTCGGTTGGGGGGGCCATTGCACAATATTGCCTATGATTTAGTCTTGGAGGACTGGGCGCGCGCTCAAACGGATGCGCCAGGGAGAGGTGATGGCATCGGTCTGTTCCGATCCCCAACCGCTAAATGTTACCACGGTGGTGGGTTTAGGTGGCATGCGCTATCGTCCTTTTACCCGTCCGTAATTTATGTGCCGTTATCAAATAAATCAGCTGAGTAATAAACAGTTAGCAGATATACCTTGTCTGATATTTAATCGCGATGATGCGCTACAACATCAGTTTACCTAGCATATGGCAGGCATTGAACCCTCCCTCATTCATTTATGCCCCTCTGAGGGATTATGCAATGTGCATTGTCGCCGCAGATCACCTGGAACAGAACGCCTAAGGTGCATATGCCTTAGCCATAGTGATCCCAAACCTTTTTGTTAAGTACTCATAGCGAGAATATTAAAAGTGACTAAAGTCAGTTTGGTCAACTAAAAGTATCAAGCCTCCGATGGTAAATGATGGAATCTGGCCCTTGTTTACGTTATCAACAAGACTGCATGGACAACCAGCAGCGTTAATAAAGTGCGGCCAACTAATAGAGAGTGACGATGAGTGATCTAGTAAATGAAATAACCACCGCTAACGAACAATACGCAGCTAACTTTGGCGATACAGGGAATCTACCTATGCCTCCGGCGCGGCGATTTGCTATTTTGACCTGCATGGATGCGCGCCTCGATCCAGCTAAATTTGCCGGGCTTACTGAAGGCGACGCCCATGTTATCCGCAACGCCGGTGGTAGGGCCAGCGACGATGCAATACGCTCCCTGGTGATTTCTTATAAGTTATTGGGAACCAAAGAATGGTTTGTGATCCACCACACCGATTGCGGCATGTTAACCTTCAGCGATGAAACTATGGGCGATTTATTAGCCGCAAGTCTTAAAACGGCAAGTGTGGATACCCTAGGTTGGCACGATAGCCATAGCGGAGGAGGCACTACCGATGGCAAGTATATCAAATGGCTGACCATTAGTGATAATGCCAAAAGTGTGGTGGAGGATGTTCAGCGCATAAGAGGCAATGCTATGGTGCCATCAGATATCCCTATTTATGGTTATATCTATGATTGCAAAAACGGTAAGTTGGTGGAAATTACCGAAGCCACCCAAGCAGGTCAAGTAAGCTAACACAGCTTGTCCGCTCACTGAACGGTAACGCAGTACAACCATCTTGAAAACACCCATAAAGAGCCTTCTTGAAATGAGAATATTACGACTGACAACATAAACCATTATAAAAAAAGGGATGGATTGTTTCTTGCATGCATCGTATTTGAGTCGCTTTACCTGTCCAGGTTTTGGTAAGGATCATCGAAAATATTGATGCGCAGAGGAATACTATGAAATCAGATATATTAATATTTAGTATCGCCCTAAACGGGTATCAGTGGTTGTACAGAGACTGTATCGCCTCACACCATAGGTATGCAAAAAAAAATGGTTATTGTTATCAAGTTGTCAGTCGACCATTTATTACCACACTTGGAGCAGAATGTTGCTGGTTAAAACTGTCTCTTACCTTAAGCGCATTCAACGCGGGTTATCACAAAGTGCTGTTTGTTGATGCTGATGCCTACATCAATGAGGCCGCCCCCGCAATTGAAAAAACAATTCGACCCGAAAAATATGTTTATCTGGCTAAAAGTTACACAGGTAGGTTCAACTCTGGTGTTATGTTTATGCTCAATAATGAAGAAACCATTACATGGCTTAAAAAAATCTTATCTAGTCGCATGACATCCGTTTCGGATAAAGACAGTGTTGGTTGGGGGGAAAATGGTCATATTATTAAATATTCTAAAAATCGCTCTTTTATTGAAATAATAGATAGACGATGGAACAACACTTATGACCCGGACTTGGATGATTATATCCGTCATTTTTGTTTTGGTCCGTTACGGCAAAACATTGTTTTGAGTCTTTGTCACAAAGTGATCTCAAGGATCACAAAGGCAATCAGCAAATCAAAAAATATTGCTAGCAAATACACATTGCATACACAAAAAACAGACCCTCTTACCACCCTAACGAATGTAGTTATCAAACAATATCCACGCTTTGAAGAGTATTGATTTGATATCTTGGGTTGCTTTATTCTGAGCGTCTCCCCCTGTGTCTGGTCAACAGCACATTTTTTCATGCAAACATTATAAATTCCAATAATCTGCAAAATGCAGCGATCACAGGGAATTTAAATCGTCAAATACTAGGCAGTTGTGTTGTTGCATAGCTTTCCTATCCCCAATACAAATAATGCAGTAATGGGGGATTTGAAGCTCGCCCAGTGTGCTTAGGCAGCAAACCAGTGCGGCGTTACAACCTTTGAAAAGGTAAGGCTATTTCCTGCGTATTGTGCATTGCTGTGACTTCCAGCCTAAACTGTGAACCAGTATTTTAATGTCACTTGGGTATATCGCCACACATGTCCCCCATCTAATCGTTGCTCATTCACCAAATAAGCCTACCCGTGAATATCAGATGGTGGCGATATGAAGTGGACGATGCCATAACCTCCGCTGAACACTAAAAATTCACCCTAGAAAAATACTGTTTAGTGCTATCGACTTCAGCCACCAGAAGACCTTACTGCCTTTGTTATCAGACTACACACGCTATTGGTTTATACCGCGTTAGAGGAGCTGAAATGTCATCATAGGGCGACGTGCCTGGCTTAAGCGGGTATTCAAAGTTGTTAAACCTACCCCAAAGGACCTTAATCATGGCGTTCGTATCTTCCAGCGCCGCAGATTTTTACGGTGTTCTTTTACCTGTAAAAACTGAACATGACATCCCTGGGGATAGCCCAATAGGATTATTTAGGTCAATTAAAATAAAAATTTTGCAGTGTCAATACTACCTCGGTCAACAGTTACGATCATCAGATGTTCACTTTACATCTAACTTTTCTCATTTTAAAAAAATTTTCATTACGCATTTTCAAAATGGAAATAGTGATTAATATTAAGAGATCAATATATATAAAAATTTATATTAATACATATATATCAGTTAGTTAAATAAAATAAAAACTTGGCATAAGTTACGCAATGCAATCAGTGAATAGATTGACAGTACAAGCATAAAAGCTGTTTGTCATACCAATCAAACTGATTTTCGATGTCCGGAGTAACCTATGCTAAACAAAATGACTTTCAAGATAGCAAGCGGCAACGAGGCTTTAAAGTGCTCTTTAGTTGATGGCAATTATTTCTTTATTGATATGCTCATTAGCTTTTTACTGTTATTGGCTTCCAGCCCTATTTTTTTGCTTAATTTTCTCATTGCAAAAGCACAGAAAAAGCCATTTTTAACGTCCATTAATACACAGGATTGTCTTGGCAGACCAGTGATACTCCATCGTTGTCAGTGCGGTCCTGCAAAGAATATTGCGTTATTTTGGAGCGTTTTTACACAAAATATTAGTTTTTGTGGTTTGCCATTACAGGATCATTTTACCGCGCTAGAGAAAGTAAAGTTACAGCGCTTTGGACATTGTTCCGCAGGCTTAATTGATCTGGTTAGCTTGCATCAATTAATCGGAATGGCTGTGGATAAACCATACGATCTTATTGAACAGCAGGTTTCAGCAGGACGCTTTGCTTATCTTTCGCTGTTAGTTAAGGGCGGATGGTCACATATTTTCTTCCGTCAATCGTCTACTGATCTTAAGCAACCTGACCAATTTAAATTGTTTGGTCTGATTATTCATAATGACAGCATGCGTTCGGCGGTTGATTGGGCACTGGCACCTTTATCGATAAATAACAGCAATACGAAATGCAAGATTGGATATTTTATTAATGCAAATTCAGTAAATTTAACGGCGAAAAATTCTGGTTTAAGAGAGCTAATCAATCATGCTGACCGCTGTTTTGCCGACGGTTCGGGTATGCGTCTTGCCGCTAAATATATTGGTGTGCGTATTTGCGAGAATATTAATGGCACCGATATGCTTCCCTATTTATGTGCAGCGGCGCAAAAATCAAATAAGTCTATTTATATGCTGGGTTCCAAACCTGGTGTCGCTGATAAAGCAGCGCAGGAATTATTGAAGATGTATCCAAACTTAAATATCGCCGGTACTCAAGATGGTTACTTCAAGCCAGAACATACCAAG
>JBKEFM010000172.1:0-9375 GCA_046709505.1 Paraglaciecola sp.
TTAGACGTTTTTTGCCAGCCTGACTGCCACGCAAATGGTTTTGGGTATACCCTTTCATCGTTTATTATTATCGGCAAAGAGCCTTTATCGCTTTTATTAAAACGACGGGGTTATGAATAGAGTCGTAAACGGGCAATACCTGCTTATCGGTCTCGAACAACCCATAGACGGCCATTTGTGCACTGCGCACGGAATACTCTACCGTAAACACACAATCCTTAGGGACTTCGGCAAATTGCCCCAAAAATGCAAAATTAACCGCCCCTTCAGGCAATACTTCAGGACGGTCTCCTTTTGCACAAGGCATAAAAAGACTATCAATAAATGGCATGGCTACGGGAATACAGTTTATTTTGTGTTCTTCAACCACTGGGCGCATTAAATCTTCAATGCCCAAATGCCCCCATAATTCTTCAAGAATTTCCTGTCCGCTGCAGTCCGACATTTTTTTAGCGACGTAATTTCCTTTTTTATCAGGATATAACCCATACCCCCAAAAAATCTTGATATCAGCGGGCTGATTGGGGAAGTGAGGTTGACGGGCAACAACAATCGACATCAGCCAGTTTGAATCTGTCATAGTAACCAGTCCACCGGTGCCGGCTAAGTTTCCGCTAAAATTTTCCATATGATCATGGAATCTGCGGTCTTTTAGCGTAACGGTAAAGGAGTACCATTTTTGCTTATCTATATCGTCACAAAAAACGCCAGGATTGCCAAAGGCACTATCTTTGTTCGCTATGCTTTGCCACAACATCCAGGAACCCGAACTGGATTTGTTTTTTAAGACCGGGGCTGCTGTCCAGGAACCATTATCAGTACTTGCGGTAATTGAACCATTGGTAATAAATACATAATCATTGGCACCCAAGGGGATCTGCTTTTCGTTTTTATCTTTATCCCGTATATGTATCGCAGTAGCTTGTTTGCGGCCCGACGAAAGTTCAAAATCAATATCAACGACTTGGGTGTGCAAATCAAAATTAACCCCTTTTTCTTGCAGGTATCTTTGCAGCGGAATAACCACAGAGTGATATTGATTGTACTGAGTGCGCATGATGCCCCCCAAGGTTGGCATACCATCCAATAAATGAATAAAGCGTTTCATGTAGCGCCTCATTGCAGCCACACTGCTCCATTTTTGGAAAGCAAACATGGAACTCCAAAGGTACCAATAGTTGGTCTCAAAGAAAGATCCTTCAAACCAATCTTCAATTCGCACATTATTTAAGGCCGCTTCTGATACAAAGGTCAGTTTAAGTAAATCAGCCTGGTGTTTTAAAGACAGCCCAAACGATGAAACATCCATACGTTTGCCCTTTTTGAGCAACCGGGCCTGGGCATGAGAAACATATCGGGCATTGAACTCAAATGACTCGTCGGTGACAGAAACAGCGGGGTCATCATAAGAGGGAATATGTGATAACAAATCCCAGTAGCACACAAAATGTTTTTCATGCATGCGGCCACCACGAATAACAAAGCCATTTTGAGGATCACCGCAACCGTCCAGAGCGCCACCTAAGGTCGCATTTTGCTCCAGTATGTGAATATTTTCACCCGCTACATAGGTATCCTTGAGTAAATACACTGCGCTGGCAAGAGAAGCGATACCGCCTCCAACAAGATAAATTTTTGAGCTTTGTGGATCTGTATTTTTTTCCCGCTGCATCCCTTCGTACTCCTTAAGATAATTATCTTGTAGAGCCACCCTTGCCGAGCATCAGTCATGACTGCAACAAGAAGACCCATTAGCCTCTCACTTTCTCATCACTTATTAAGCTTTACGTGCTAAGTAAAACCGTATTAGTTGAATTTTTGCGACTTAATGATCCAAAAAAACGGATCACTTGTGGCTCACAAGACTCAACTATACGGTCGAGCAAAGTCATAAAGTTTGCTGCGGGTGGCTCGTTTTTCCAAAAAACAAAACCTCTCCTGATAGCATTTTCAGATGGCAGTCAGCTTGGTTATTTATAAAAACCACTGAGCGTTGGGATAAACCAATAATAGCCACAATGATAAATACCCTATAAGGCTGCGAGTACTTGTTAGTATAGGTAGAATAAACATCATTACTCATAAATTTTTAAATAAAAAACAAAGCACCTCCCGCTAGGGTGCAAACCCGCTGTGAATATTACTTTTACTGAGAATGAACTTATGTTAATTCAAACAGGTTTATCTAAGGGGGCACTGCTCATAGGGCAATATTTTGATCATTCCGTCATTTTTAGGTGACTGAACAGCAAATTATAATTTCAGTGTGTTTGGCTGCCTTTAGCAATATTTGCAATAAATAATGGCGAAGTTAAAAATATGTTTTTATACCCAAAATCATAGCCGCAGCAGCCAGGCGTCAAAACAACTTTTCACCACACAGTGCTCACAGGACATAGAAAAAAACGGATACATACTGAGCGTTTGGCGATTGGGGGGATTAAGTGCAGCCAACAAGGCTGCAGCTTTAGGGGGAGAAGCTATAGTGACTGAACGTGACAGCTACTATAGCCAAAATCATTGACGTTGCAGCGTCAAGGGTGACGGGTATACACCTCGGTTTTTTGCACACAACAAGCCTGGTAAATTAATAAGCACCCGGGGCATAAGTCAGTTCATAACTATGACTGTATATTTCCAGAATATTGCCAAATGGGTCTTCCATATAGATCATACGGTAAGGCTTTTCTCCCGGGTAATAATAACGTGGCGCTTGCATACGTTTTTTACCACCGGCCTGCACAATGGCTTCCACCAACTCTTCCAGATTAGGATCTTGAACGCAGAAATGAAATACGCCCGTTTTCCAATATTCAAAGTTATTTTCTGGTTGTTGCTGATTTTTAAATTGAAATAACTCGACACCAATACGATCACCTGTTGATAAATGGGCAATTTTAAACTTCTGCCAATTGGCGCCAAAAACATCGGTACACATTTCACCGATGGGACTGTTATCTTCATTGATTTCGGTAGGCTGCATAATCAAATACCAACCCAGCACTTCAGTGTAGAACTTTACGGCTTGATCCAGATCAGGCACAGAAATACCTATGTGTGAAAACGTTCGTGGATAGGGCTTACTCATTTTATTCTTCCTCGTTTGCAATTGATGGTGGAACTATACCCCCCGTGATAAAGTTCATAAAATTATCAATTATCATCAATTTAAGTATATTACGTAATGATTAATCCAATTTGGTTAAAAACCTTTTGTACTTTGGCAGAGGTTGGGCATTTTACGCGAACGGCACAAAAGCTATTTATGACCCAATCAGGGGTAAGCCAACATGTAAAAAAATTAGAACAACAGCTGGAGATAGCCCTATTGATCAGGGACGGAAAGTCTTTTTCATTGACTGATGCAGGGCTACAATTGCAGCAAAAGGGTCAGGCACTGTTAAATGCCAGCGATGAGTTAGAAGGGTTAATTAAGGAAGATAACGAATATGCAGGCTGCGTAAAAATAGCATCGCCAGGCAGTGTAGGACTAAAACTTTACCCCCACCTGCTGGATATACAACAAGCTCACCCTGGCCTGGTGATCGACTATACCTTTGCCCCCAATAAGGATATTGAACAGGATCTGGTCAACCGTAAAATTGATTTAGGTCTGATAACCCAGTTGAGTCAAGTTAGCACCTTAACCAGCCTTAAAATTGCTGATGAGCCCTTAGTCCTGGTAACCCCTGATAAGGTGAAGTCCATACATTGGCAAACACTAATTGAGCTGGGATTTATTTCCCATCCTGATGCAGCGCACCATGGGCAATTATTGCTCAGTGAAAACTTCACCGAGTTTAAACATATAGAGCAATTAGCCCATAAAGGGTTTTCCAACCAAATCAGTTTGATTTTAACCCCTGTTAGCAAGGGTTTTGGTTTTACCGTTTTGCCATTATATGCAGCCAAAGCCTTTGCGGCACAAAACTTAATCAAAATACATATGCTGGAAAAATCGGTCAGTGAAAGCCTTTATTTGTGTTTTAACCGACGCTCAAACCTCACAAGCAGAAGCAAATTTATTAAATCTACAGTGCTTGCTTTTCTGGGTATAGAGTAAGCGAACAACAGGGTTTTTGGGATCATCTTGTCAACTTGCTAATGGGATCAAGGTATGGGGATAAAAAGAGATGTGCAACGCTTGTAAAACCCTGTCTGCCAATCTGTTTACATAAAACAAGGGGGAAATAATACTGAATTTCAACTCACTTAATCACTCAAATCTAGTAAAACGGTGCAATACAGACTATTTTTACAAAGCGCAGACGATTTAGCGGTACGACCTGCATAAAAGTGTTGATTAATTAGGCTAGCTAAAACAGAATAATGTTAAGAAGCTGTAAACACCTTGTTAAAAACCCAGAAGTGAGCAGAAAATGATTTTAAACCATCTGTGGGGCTTGTACGCCCACCCTAAAGAAGAATGGCAAAGTATTGATGATCGCCATGAAAGCTTTTTTTATAGTCTGAGTCATATAGCACTCATTGCCCTCATCCCGGCCATCATGGCATTCTACTCTGCCGCACATCTAGGGTGGAGCATAGGTGTAGGGGACATTATTAAATTGACTGAGCAAAGTGCTATGCTAATGAGTGTCGGCATGTATTTTGGTTTAGTTATCGGTGTACTGACACTGGCGGTATTGATCCATGAGCTGGCCAAGGCTTTTGATTCCCAGCCCACTTACACCCAATCCCTGGAGCTTGCTGCTTATACTGCTACGCCCTTATTTATGGTGGCCGTAGCCGCCTTTTATCCGGTGCTGTGGTTTGTGATGATGATAGGTCTGATTGGACTGACTTACTCTATTTACTTGCTATATACCGGCACACCAATATTGATGCACATTCCGGAAGAAAAGGGCTTTATTTATGCCAGCTCAGTCGTAACCTGTGGTCTGGTATTGTTAACTATCCTAATGGCTACGACGGTCATTTTGTGGAGCATGGGTATGGGCCCGGTATTTACCGGTTAACCTTTACGTTTGCTCATCCCGATAAACCGGAAATTTATTAATGTGTAAAGGATAGTCTTAAGGTGCAGTGCAGCAATAGCACATAATAAAAAAGCGCGGACAATGTCCGCGCTTTTTTATGCCTGACTAATCCGTTAATCTTCATCCATGTTATGCATTTCAAGGTTACTTAACTCGGTTTGTATACCGGCATTTTTCGCCCCTTCATTACGTAAACTGTCTATTCGTTCCAGGTAGTTCTGATCAATATCACCGGTAATGTAGTTGCCATCAAACACAGATGTTTCAAACCGGTTAATCTCAGGATTAAGCTCGGATACTGCATCAACCAGATCGCTGATATCCTGAAAAATAAGCCCGTCGGCATGAATAAGATCACTGATTTCTTCAATTTCTCGGCCATAGGCAATCAACTCATTCACCGAAGGCATATCAATACCATAGACATTTGGAAAACGAATTTCTGGCGCGGCAGAGGCAAAGTAGACTTTCTTCGCTCCGGACTCTCGAGCCATCTCTATGATCTGTTCAGACGTGGTGCCCCGCACAATGGAATCATCCACCAGCAGCACACTCTTTCCATGAAATTCTGAGGGAATGGCATTGAGCTTACGTCGCACCGATTTTCGCCTCAGAGTTTGTCCAGGCATAATAAAGGTACGGCCTATATAACGATTTTTAACAAAACCCTGGCGATAAGGCAGATCCAGTTCAATCGCGATCTGCAAGGCCACATCCGTAGACGTTTCCGGAATGGGGATCACTACATCTATATCTATATCTGCCCATTCCCGGGCTATTTTTTGTCCTAATTTACGACCCATATTTACCCGAGATGCGTAGACAGATATACCGTCGATAAAGGAATCAGGTCGAGCGAAATACACAAATTCGAAGATACAAGGGGCATTGATTGGATTATGTGCACACTGGTGCGTATACAGCTCACCACTTTCTGTCACATAAATCGCTTCACCTGGGGCCACGTCGCGAATAAAGGTAAATCCTACCGCGTCCAGTGCCACACTTTCCGAGGCGACCATATATTCATCACCAAACTCGGTTTTACGTTTTCCCAATGCTAAGGGTCGAATACCAAAGGGATCACGAAACGCCAACATACCGTTACCAATAATTGCCGCTACTACTGCGTAAGCACCCCGTACTTTTTGATGCACGGTACTGACCGCTTTGAACACTTCTGCCGGAGTAAGGGATAAGCCCTCACAACCGAGTAATTCATGGGCAATAATGTTCAACAATAATTCGGAATCAGACGTGGTATTGATATGCCGCTTGGCAATGCGAAATACGTCATCTTTTAATTCATGAGCATTGGTTATATTGCCGTTATGGGCAAAAGCAATACCAAAGGGGGAATTCACATAAAAGGGTTGTGCCTCGGCTGAACTGGAGCTGCCGGCTGTTGGATAACGCACATGACCAATGCCAAATTGTCCGGTTAGACGTTTCATATGCCGTGTGTGAAACACGTCACGTACCAGACCATTGTCTTTACGCAGATGGAACACCCCATCATCTATAGTCACAATACCAGCGGCGTCTTGCCCCCTGTGTTGCAATACGGTTAAAGCGTCATATAACGCTTGATTAACTGGACTTTTACCAACGATTCCGACGATACCACACATGAAAATTACCTTTTTAGACGGGTTTGATAAAGCTTGAGTTGCCTTGCAAATACTGGAAGAACCACTCGATAACTAAACTGAATTCAGGAATAAGCAATGATGTTTTCCACCAGTCAGCATCCGCCATGGGTGTGAAGGTATCAAGAAAAAACAACATCGCGCTGACGATAAGTACCCCTCGTAACACACCAAAAACTGCGCCTAAGGCGCGGTCAGTGCCTGACAAGCCGGTATATTGTACTAGTTGGCCAATTAAATAATTGAGTAATCCGCCAAGAATAAGAGTGATGACAAACAAGATCGCAATAGCCACGCCATTGCGGATCATCTGATCGTCAATACTGGTGAGAAATGTTGCCAAGTCGGCATAAAAATGACTGGCAATGAAAAAAGCACTGATCCAGATTGCCAGGGAAATAGCTTCTTTTACAAAGCCACGGATCAGGCTGATAATGCTGGAAAGCAATATCACGCCAAGAATAGCGTAGTCTATCCAGTTCATAAATTTCGTTTAAATCCACTAGTGGGGCATAACCTAATCGCAATGGGCGATATAAGGTCATAGAAAAAATTCCCGCGCATCTTAGCAAAATCCAGCGCTAAAATCTTGCTAATTTAATGCTTAAAATCATGGATATTATTGCACAGTAAAAGGTGTCACCCTACCTTGCAAACCAGTTAGGTCTTTTAAGTGCACCAATGCTTTCTCAAGCCGTTTTTTCTGTAAATCAGGACCAACAAACACTTTAGTCAAGGTGCCAGAACTGGTCTGAACGGGTCGACTAAAGGCTCGATAGCCACCTTTTTCTAATTTGGCCAGTAATTCTTTGACATTTTTTTGATGGCGAAAGCTGCCAAGTTGCACGACCCAACCGGCTCCAGCCAATAAACGCTGTTGATCACTTTCTATGACAGTGCCTTCTTCCAAACTGTTCACCACCGCAACTTGTTGCGTGGCTGCAGGGACTTTATTTTCTGTCTCTTGGGCCGTTTGTGTTGAACTTTTGACAGCTGGCTCATCTAGAGCAGTTTCGTTCACAATTTCAATCTTGCGGGTAACAGCTTCTTTTACCCCCTGGGTTGAAAAAGACGCCGGGCGCTGAACCGTTTTTATCGCCGGACGAGGGGGCAGTTCTACAAATAGTTCTTTATTCGATGGCTGTTTGCCACTCAATAAATCTGGCAAAAAAATCACCGCGATAGCCACTATAATGACGGTACCCACTAATCTATTTTGTAGCGCAGACGTCACTCTAATTCATCCTTAATACTTGATTTAAATTAAGCACTTCGGCAACCGTAAAAAATGAACCGAATACCACAATCAAATCTTCTTTATCGGCTGAATCAATAGCATGTTGATAAGCTTGCTTGATGGTGGGAAATTCAAGCACCCTTTGACCCTGATCCAATACCATTTTAAGATCACCGGCACTGGCACCACGGGGCACGTCTAACGAGCTAAGCAACCAGGTGGCGTTGAGGGGATATAAGGGAGCAAAGGTTGAGGCAATATCTTTGTCTTTAAGCATACCCGCTACCAGGTAAATATCGCGGTAACTGCGGGTGGCCAGTAGACTGTACAAATGTCTGGTGGCATGAGGATTATGGGCGACATCCAGCAATACATCAGGTTCACTTTGCAGCAGTTGTTGCCGACCAGGCAGGTGACTGTGAGCCAAAATATATTTTAGTTGTGGCAAATCAAGGTCAAATTTGAGCAACTGTATAACTTGTAGCGCCGTAGAGGCATTTTGCAAAGGTATATGCGGAAGAGGTAAATCGGTCAACTGGATATTAGCGTTGGACCAGTCGAACCCGCCTTGGGTTTGCTGAACATGAAAATCTTGCCCCTGCCAACTTGCCTGCACCTCGAGTTGGTCTACCGCCTTAATCAAAGCCTGCAGAGGGAGTGGTTCACCAATAACAGCGACGCCCTTAGCTCTAAAAATACCGGCTTTTTCCCGCGCTATTTGTTCTTTGGTGGTGCCAAGCCAATCCTGATGATCTAAATCAATGCTGGTGATCACCGCAATATCCGCATCGATCACATTAACCGCATCCAGTCTGCCACCCAGTCCCACCTCTAACAACAAAATATCGACACCGGCATCGTGCATAAGTTGCAATGCCGCTAATGTGCCAAATTCAAAATAGGTTAGGGCTATTTCTCCCCTTGCCTGCTCAACTTTACTAAAAGCGAGGCAGTGGGCGGCTTCATCCAGCATAGCACCATTGACTCTGACCCTTTCCCGGTAATCGAGCAAGTGTGGGGAGCTGTATACCGCCACACTTTTACCCGCGACCAGAGAGGCTTGTTCCAACATAACGCAGGTTGTACCCTTGCCGTTGGTGCCGGCAACCGTCACCACAGTACAGGCGGAAAAGTCCAGATTAAGCTGTTGGTAAACGAGCGCCACACGCTCTAAACCCAATTCGATATTTTTAGGATGAAGTACGCTTAAATGCTCAAGCCAATCGGCTAAAGAACGGGCCTCTAAAGCTGAGGCCGTGGAATTATGCAAAAATGTCATTGAGGTCATTAACTAATGATGTTGATGATGCAGCTTGGACAAGATGCTGAATATTTTATCACGCATCGCCCGGCGGTCGACGATCATATCTATCGCCCCTTTTTCCAGCAAAAACTCACTTCGCTGGAATCCCTCTGGTAAAGTCTCCCGCACCGTTTGCTCTATAACCCTTGGTCCAGCAAAGCCTATCAAGGCTTTCGGCTCTGCCAC
>JBKEFM010000173.1:0-8900 GCA_046709505.1 Paraglaciecola sp.
CTGATGCGTCAGACTGTGCTACAAGCAGTAGCTATTGCGGGCGGGTTGGCGCAGCCTGAAAAGGAAACGCCCAATGCTGGCCAAGGTGAGCATAAATTCGTTATACCTTTGCGCGGCGACGCTCTGGCACAAGGCAGGTTGATTCTGGTCGCAGAAGACAACGAAACGAACCAGAAGGTAATTCTTCAGCAGCTTGCCTTACTTGGCTTTGCTGCTGATATTGTGCCTAACGGTGTTGAAGCATTGGAACGTTGGCACAGCGGCGATTATGCCCTGCTGTTAACCGATTTGAACATGCCCAAGATGGATGGTTATGAACTGACTGCCGCGATCCGTGCCCAAGAAAATAACCACAGTCATATCCCTATCATAGCTCTAACCGCTAACGCGCTTAAGGGGGAAGCGCAACACTGTAGCGATATTGGAATGGATGATTACCTTAGCAAGCCGTTACCACTGGAAAGCCTGAAGGTCATGCTGGAAGAATGGCTGCCAGTTGCTGCTTCAAAACCCGTGGATGTAAGCATACTTACGGCGCTGATAGGCGACAAGCCTAAGATAATTCACGACTTTTTGCAGGATTTTAGTGTTAGTGCCACGCAGATTGCTATAGAATTGATAAGAGCCTGTACCCACGGTCAGGCAGACCATGTCAGTGTTGCGGCGCACAAGTTAAAATCATCGGCACGCTCTGTAGGGGCCCTGGCCTTAGGCGAGTTGTGCGAAGAAATGGAGCAGGCGGCTAAGACCGGTAAACTTAAGGCACTAACAGTATTACTGCCTCGCTTTGAGGCTGAAATGACTGCCGTAATAAAATATCTAGATGTATTATTAGTTACTGATATTTATAAAAACAGATGAAATATGGAAAAACAGAAAGATGACTAATAAATATACGGGTAAGATTTTGATACTTGATGACGACCCCTTTATACTCAAACTACTCAAACATATGCTAACTAGCTTGGGGTTTAATCAAGTGACTACCTATGACAACGGGTATTGCAGCCGGCTTGGCGCAGCCTGAAAAGGAAACGCCCAATGCTGGCCAAGGTGAGCATAAATTCGTTATACCTTTGCGCGGCGACGCTCTGGCACAAGGCAGGTTGATTCGGGTCGCAGAAGACAACGAAACGAACCAGAAGGTAATTCTTCAGCAGCTTGCCTTACTTGGCTTTGCTGCTGATATTGTACGTAACGACACTGAAACGTTGGCACTGCGGCGATTATGCCCTGCTGTTAACCCATCTGCATATGCCCAAGATGGATGGTTATGAACTGACTGCCGCGATCTGTGCCCAAGAAAATAACCACAATCATATCCCTATCATCGCTCTAACCGCTAACGCGCTTAAGGGGCAATCGCAACACTGTCACGATATTGGTATGGATGATTACCTTAGCAAGCCGTCACCACTGGAAAGCCTGAAGGTTATGCTGGAAAAATGGCTGCCAGTTGCTGCTTCAAAACCCGTGGATGTAAGCATACTTACGGCGCTGATAGGCGACGATAGGCGACGAGCCTGAGATAATTCGCGAATTTCTGCAGGATTTCAGTGTTAGTGCAACGCAGATTGCTATAGAATTGATTACCTTCTATGCCACCGGTCAGGCAGTCCAAGTCAGTGCTGCGCCGCGCAAGTTAAAATCATCGGCACGCTCTTTAGGGGCCCTGGCCTTAGGCGAATTGTGCAAAGAAATGGAGCAGACGGCTAAGGCTTGTAAATTTGAGGCACTAACAGTATTACTGCCTCACTTTGAGGCTGAAATGACTGCCGTAATAAAATATCTAGATGTATTATTAGTTACTGATATTTATAAAAACAGATGAAATATGGAAAAACAGAAAGATGACTAATAAATATGCGGGTAAGATTTTGATACTTGATGACGACCCCTTTATACTCAAACTACTCAGACATATGTTGACTAGTTTGGGGTTTAATCAAGTGACTACCTATGACAACGGGGAGAGCGCCTTAGCATCGTTGGATAGTTCAAGTAGTCAACCGGACTTAATCCTGCTCGATATTAATATGCCAGAAATGGACGGGATAGAGTTCATACGTCACTTGGTTGGAAAGTCTTATTCTGGCAGCATTATTGTGATCAGTGGCGAAAATACACGTATGTTACAAACCGCAGAAAGGCTGGTAAGTGCCCATGAAATGCCGATACTTGGATACTTGCAAAAACCTATTAATTCACAAGAGTTAACCGCGCTATTAGATGAGTGGGCGCCATCCCGTTATATACGTCCAAAGCTTGTGCAGAAAATTTATACTGCCAATGAGGTGCGTGCAGCCATCATTAACCACCAACTTGTGAATTACTACCAGCCAAAAGTGGATGTGGCCAGCGGTAAGGTGATGGGCGTAGAGTCTCTGGTGCGTTGGCGTCACCCCCAAGATGGCATGGTCTTTCCAGATCAATTTATTGGCGTAGCGGAAGATAATGGCTTGATTGACGACCTGACACGAGTAGTCATAAATGACGCCTTTTCTCAAACCAAAATTTGGCGAGATGCGGGCTTGAGTCTGCGCGTCGCACTTAACCTTTCCATGAAAAATCTTGCCTCCCTAGAATTTGCAGATTACGTAACAACGGCAGCCGCTAAAGCCGGTATCGTACCCGATGATATCGTGTTGGAGGTAACTGAAAGCCGGTTAATGAAGGATTTATCTACGCCTCTTGAAATACTCACCCGTTTGCGCCTAAAACGCTTCCACTTGTCGATTGACGATTTTGGCACAGGTCATTCGTCACTGATCCAGTTGCTAGACTTGCCCTTTAACGAGCTTAAAGTGGATCAGGGCTTTGTCCATGGCGCCGCCAGCAACGAAACATTACGCAGTATTTATAATGCAAGCCTGAGTTTGGCTCAAAAATTTGACATGAAATCAGTGGCTGAAGGTGTAGAAAACCAAGCTGACTGGGATTTTATACAAAGCTCAGGGTGCGATCTCGCTCAAGGCTACTACATCGCGAAACCCATGGCAGCAGATGAAATTCACGACTGGATCATAAAATGGGAAGCGAGCATAGAAAATCTTATTACCACATCTGATGAGTGTTGATATCTGGCATCGTAAACTATCCAGCGACTAAAGATGACTGAGTTTTCTTCGGTAAAATTCGATAAAAAAACCACTATACTGATAGCAACAGATAACGCTGAAGATACCAATTTAGATCTGTTGACCAGTCAATTTTTTGCCTGATATTCAGCATTGATTTAATCGCTTCAAAGCCCTCATGCTACTGCCTATTTAATGGCAAAAATGTATTAAATTGTTACTTAAGCAGATTTAGAGAAAGCAAATAGCATTATGTAGTTCAAAGCTAGCCAAGTATCATTTTACATTTGAGGAGAGAATATGGAAAATAGTATATTATTGGCGTTCACGCTCATTGCCCTTGCTGGGTGTGTCTCCAATAGATTATCGGACGGTGAGAAATCGACTATTATCGAAAATTTTATTGCCGCTGAAAAACTAGCACCACGCAGTACTATCAGCGCTTTTAATATGGATAGCTGGACCTCACTAAGCGATCAATATCTGATCCTGCGTACATCGCCTTTTAGACCCTATTTGCTCAAACTAGTGACGCGCTGCCATAACCTGGATTTTTCACTGACCTTACTCATCGATTCCGCTATTGCAAATAGCTTAAGCTCCGGGTTCGACGCAATCTATACCCCGGATGAACAGGTATTTAAATGTAATATCAGCCGTATTTATCCACTGAGTAGAGCGCAAAATAAAGCCTTAATCTCTGCGGTAAATCCTGTGACCAAAGATAAACATATCGAAAAACCCACCACGACTGAAAAGGAAAACGAAGAGGAAAAGGAAGACAATAAGTTACAGCCCTCAGAGAATTAGGAATGTGGGATAATATACCCAGCCTTTGGGGCTGCCTCAGTTGTAGATAAAAATCCAGACCTCAGTTTGGTGCTGACCTGCGCAGGTTTTCAAATAAAGATGGCTCCCAGGGGCGCATGGCCATTAACAATCCATAATGCTGCCGTTGATGTAAGGGTAATACGGCATCTTCTTGATTTAATATTGCTGCCTCTTTGGTAAGTTGATTGAGTTTACGTTGAATGATGTAGATAGAGCTCTGTGAGTAACGGCCCCGCAGATAGAAGCGAAACGTCCAGGGTTCTTCTTTTTTGGGCGCCATAAATTTCACCATCACTTCTTGTTCCATAAATTTTTCTAAGGGCCCCCCCGTTATCCATCTGAAATCCTGGGCGATAAGAGACTTGTAATGATTATTAGGCAAAAGGCTAATAATTTTTAAGCGATCGAGTCTGACTAACAAACGAATACCTTCATGTTCATCAATCGCATAATATTTAATGATTTCATCAAAAGTCCAGGCATCGCGCACGCATACTGCCACCAGCAGTAATTTTGTATCAGCCAACAATTCCAGTTCCTGCTCATGAGTGAGTTGGGTTAAATGCTGAGTTTGTTTTTGCGCAATAATAAATAGATCCGACAAGCTCATTTGCAGTATTTCGCATATTTGTTCCAGTCTATCCAGGGTGAAACTGTTAGTTGAAAATATTCTTTTAACATTCGCTTCACTCATATCAAGTTTGGTGGCAATGTCTTTATAAGTCAGTTGTTGCTGTCTAAGCAGTTGTTTTAAGGTGTTACAAATTTGGCTGATTTGGCTCATGCAGGCTCTTTAGTATTAAATAACTATACTTATGGTGTTGCTTTAGTATACACACGTTAAACAGGTTTACACTACTGCTACCAAGCAATACTGTTGGCGGGTCTTATTTAAGCCGTAACTTAACAAGGATCACCCCATGAGATTAATTAATACAGTATTTTTTCTTTGCCTTTCCTGTAGCAGCCTTACTTTACACGCAGAAGGGTCTGTCAAGCACAGTGCCCAGGCGGGTAAACATAGCCTATTGGCAATAACTGGTGGTGTAGTCTCAACCGCCAGGGTAGCCAGTGTGGTGGTTGCAGCACCATTACTCGCCGCCGGTGGGGCGAGTTTAGTAACGGGCAGTGCCATTGCTCAGTCAGGTCATAAAATAAAAAGCAGCCATGCTCATCAGGGGGGACTGGTTATTAGCGACACTACAGTGACAGCCGACCCCGCACCCAATCAAATTATTATCATACAAAACAACCCGCCAGCTGATAAGGAATAATGAATGACTATGAAACACTTATTCATGCTTTCTGCGCTGCTGGTGACGACTCAATTACCAGCAGCATGGGCAGGTAGCAAAGCTAATCAGGCACCAAGACATGAAGCACAACAGATTGTTACCTTTGCTAAAAATGTGGAAAAGTATGCTGCAGCCCAAGGCGCCAGAGCGTTTATTATCGCCCGGGTAGGTCGCCCGCAACAAGAATTGCCTAAAGACATTAAGTTTACCCATACCGCTGTTGCACTTTATTCAGACATTACTTTGGATAGTGGCGAGATGATCCAGGGTTACGCTATCCATAATCTCTATCAAAAAGATGGGAAGCTGGATCGTAGTCAGCTTGTGACAGACTACCCAGCAGATTTTTTCTGGGGAGCCCATGACTTAAAAGCAGGTATTATTATTCCCACCGAAGAAATACAAAATCGCCTGATTGAGCTTATCAGTTTGGGTAAAGACAAAACCTTACACAATGATCACTACTCGGTCATAGCCAATCCTTTAAACGTACGTTTTCAAAACTGTACTGAATATACCCTTGACCTGCTTAACGCCGCTATTTACCAAACCACTGACCAAGCGAAGTTAAAAGCCAATGCTAAAGCTTATTTTAAACCTCAACGAGTGCATACCAGCGGCTTTAAGCTGATGTTAGGCTCGCTGTTACAGGACGATATCACCACCCAAGATCACCAGGGCAAGGTTGCCACAGCCACTTTTACTTCCCTGGCCCGCTATCTAAACCAATATGGGTTAGCCAACACTATGGTTACCTACTTCAGTGATGGCAGCACTGAGCCTGTTGAGGGTTAATTCCCCCACTGACCTAGCTGCCATAAGCAGTAAGCAGTAAGCAGGGTAATTAATACGGTTGGATTGATTACCCTTTTGATGTTTAAGCGCCATTTAAGGCTGAAAAATAAACTACTGATAGTTTATTTGATCAACGTGCGGTTAATCCTGTAGCGGTGTCTAGATTGAGTGATTATTGGAGCATAGATTGGGCTAATTAACCCAAACTACAGGTAATACCAATCCCTATTGGTAAGTGATCGCTGGGCGAGAATTTAAACGGGCTTAATCGAGGCGCTTGAATGCAATAATAGTGGTGCTCTTTCGAATTCGAGCAACGCTAGTAAGCCCCTTTAAAACTCGCCCAAAGAAAATGCACCAAGGATTTTAGCTCCTCGTTCTCGCTATTTGAAAAAGAGGGGCCATCACTGCATATCGATGCCTTACTCAAAAATAGCTGGACGCATTCTAAGTGGGTACTTATTAATACTGAATGGTATAAGGTCCAGCTTGTATGCTGAGGCAAATAGCAACCAATATAAAAATTAGAATTTTTGTTTCAAATTGATTTAGATTGGTTTAGATTGGTTTAAATTGAGACTGTAAATAAATTTGTACTGACACAAAATCGTTCATACTTTCGGTTTAAACGATGTTTTTTTATCAAGCCTCACATGTGGTTTCAAATGTAAATGATCGAGTTTGGTTGGTTTGTTTATCCTCTATCATCGATTTCACTTCTTCAACCAGCTTTACACTGGTGCGCAATTCCTTTAAATTCCGTAATAGCAGCTTAATCCACCTACCTTGTGTTCGACAATAACCAAACCGCCATGTTAATTCAGCGGCATTAAAATATCTCAATAATGAGATACACATAAAATCGCCATATTTGATCTGCGGTGCCATTAACTGTACATTGTTGATGATGATTGATAATAATAAAAACAAAAAGACATTCATTGGCTGATTCATTATTCACTAAGCTCAAGAACCGCAATGTATTCAAGGTAGGTGTCGCCTATCTTTTACTTGCGTGGGTTATGGTCCAAGTCACCGCTATAGCGGTTCCCGCGTTTAATATGCCAGAGTGGATGAACACTATTGTTTTTTTCCTCGGACTTATTGGTTTTCCTTTTGCATTGTTTTTTGCCTGGGCATTTGAAATGGCCCATAGTGGGATAAAAGAAGGGTCCGAAATTTCTCTCGACAGTTCTATCACAGCGATCGCAGGACGTAAGCTGGTTTTGATAACCATCTCTATAATGGTTATCGCATTAGGCTATTTTATTTATGAGAGTCGCTTTGAGTCAGAGCCTAAAAAAGCAATTGCCACTAAAGATAAGTCTATCGAGGCTCGTGCTGACAAAGAGCACGATAGCTCATCCATTGCTGTATTACCCTTTGTTAATATGTCTTCTGATAAAGAGCAGGAATATTTCTCCGACGGCATTTCGGAAGAGATATTAAACGTGCTGGCTAAAATCCCGAAGTTGCATGTTACTTCCCGTTCTTCTTCTTTTTTCTATAAGGGAAAAGATATAAACATATCCAACGTGGCCGAGGAATTAGGGGTCAGTAATGTGTTAGAAGGCAGCGTGCGCAAGTCTGGTAATCGAGTGCGTATTACCGCTCAACTTATTGAAGCCGGCACGGACAAACATTTGTGGTCACAAACCTATGATAGGGCATTAACCACCAATAATATTTTTAAGATTCAAGACGAGATTTCAGTGGCTATTGTTGATGCTCTCAAATTAACCTTAAACACTGGCTCAAAAAAGGCCGAGGGGATCACAACCACCAACATGGAAGCCTATAACGCTCTACTGCAGGGGCGCTTTGAGTATCAAAAACGTCATATCGGCAATTACGGCTCACTTCTCAGTGCCATTGAATTTTACAGAATAGCGGTGATGCTCGACCCATCTTATGCCGACGCATACGCAGAGCTTGGAAGAGCATTAGCCGTATCTAATAGTTTCGGTTTGGCTCATAACTTTGAACGTCAGGTTAAACTGGCCCGTTTGGCGACGAATAAGGCCTTATCTCTGGCCCCCGATAATTATCAAGCCCTGCTCTCCTCCGCCATTATTAAATTTTTATATGAAGGAGATTTTGCAAGTGCCGAAGATGACTTTTTACGCGCCATTGAAATTGCGCCAAATAATCCCGATGCGTATAACTTTTATGGTGATTATCTGACAACAATCTACAGGCTAATTGACGCCGCGGCAATAGAAGGACGGGCGGCATTACTCGACCCTAAATCCACTAATAATGCCGCTGAACATGCGCTGTCACTCATAGCCGTGGGGCGGGTCAAGGAAGGATACGCCATCTTAGAGTCACTATTAGCCATGAACCCAGACCTTCCACGTTTACAGTGGCAACTTGCAAACTCATATGAAAAATTGGGCAAAATGGCAGATGCTCGTGCCCTGTATAAAAAAATGGAGAAGGGGTCTTATGCTAGCCTGTCTTTAGCGTTCTTCGCTGACCAGGGCGATGCAGCATCGCTGACCAAACTTTTAACAAAATCTGAGCGCACAAGCAACGACAGTAATATTTCGCTCATGATCTCAGAGGTATATTTTAAGCTAGGCCAATATGATGAGAGTGCAATCTGGTTAAATAAGAGCTTAAAAACGGGGATGTCTTATTATGTACTAGAGCGTTTTGTTATCGTCGACCCAAGCCGCCACATCGAGCATGTGGGTTTGAATGAAATACTCAACAGGCCTGACATTGCAAAGTGGATGACAATACGGCGCAAAAACTTTGCCTTTTTTAACCAGTCAAAGCGTTAACACTGACCCTTTCGGGCATATCAGTTAAACAGCCTTTACGAGTTTTTTATATTACTAACCCTGGGCAACCGTAGCTTGGGCTGATTAGCCCAAGCTTGTCAATTGAGGCTGAT